>NZ_JBVJCB010000005.1:0-486208 GCF_055589025.1 Streptomyces sp. NPDC041968
TCAACGCCCACAAGGCCGGCACCATCAAGGGCCTGGGCGCCGAAGTCGGCGCCTCCGTCACCTCCGGCGCCGCGATCTGCGAGATCAAGGACTGAGCCGTACGACACGACCGGGGCGCCCGGCGGACCGATCATCCGGTCCGCCGGGCGCCCCGTTCGGTGCCGGGCCTCGACGGACCGCGCGATGGCTCAGCGTCGGCGCAGATCCGCGACCCGCGCCCGGTCGGCTCCGGGGTTCTGCTCCCCCAGGGCCGTGGCCGAACGCAGGCCCCCCGCGGCGCCCGGGACCTGCCGGCGCGGCCCCGGGAGCGGCACGTCCCGGCGCTGCTGGCGCGCCGGGGCCGGTTCACCGCCCGCCACCGGGGCCACCGGCGCTCCCGGGGCCCCTGCCCCTCCCCCCGACGCTCCCGCCACCGCGATCTGCACGCCCTGGTCGGCCAGCGCCTGGAGTTCGGTACCGGCACGGTCGTCGTGGGCGGGCGGCTCGTCCGTGACCAGGCGGGTGATGACGTCCGTGGGCACGGTCTGGAACATGGTGTCGGTGCCCAGCTTGGAGTGGTCGGCGAGGACGACGACCTCGGCGGCCGCCTGCACCAGCGCGCGGTCGACCGACGCCGACAGCATGTTGGACGTGGACAGGCCCCGCTCCGCCGTCAGCCCGCTCCCGGACAGGAAGGCCTTGGAGACGCGCAGCCCCTGGAGGGACTGCTCGGCCCCCGACCCGACGAGCGCGTAGTTGGACCCGCGGAGGGTGCCACCGGTCATCACGACCTCGACCCGGTTGGCGTGGGCGAGGGCCTGGGCCACCAGCAGCGAGTTGGTGACGACGGTCAGCCCGGGCACCCGCGCGAGCCGGCGCGCCAGCTCCTGCGTGGTGGTCCCGGCCCCGACCACGATGGCCTCGCCCTCTTCCACGAAGCCCGCGGCGAGGTCGGCGATGGCCGTCTTCTCGGCGGTCGCGAGATGGGACTTCTGCGGAAAGCCGGATTCTCGCGTGAATCCGCCCGGCAGTACCGCACCGCCGTGCCGGCGGTCGAGGAGTCCTTCTGCCTCCAGTGCGCGCACGTCCCGCCGTACGGTCACTTCGGAGGTCTGGACGACGCGGGCGAGCTCACGGAGCGACACGGCTCCGTTCGCTCGCACCATTTCGAGGATCAATTGGCGACGTTCTGCAGCGAACACGAAACTGACAGTAACCCCAACGACCGTCTGCTTTCAGCAGTATGCGCCGAATAACAGAAGTTGTTCGCATGGCAGACCCGGAGGTGGTATACGCGCCTACTCCGGCCGACTATGCCGCCCGCACACGCCGCGACGCACCGTGACCACGGACGGTGGACTTCCGGCCGCAGGCCTCAACCCACCAGCGATCCACGCCACTTGACGCTCCATGGGACACGCTACGCGTCCCCGGCGCCCTTCCGGGAGTGCAACTGCCGCGCCACCTCCGCGATCGAGCCCGACAGCGAGGGGTACACCGTGAAGGCGTTCGCGATCTGCTCGACCGTCAGGTTGTTGTCGACCGCGATCGAGATCGGGTGGATCAGCTCCGAGGCCCGCGGCGCCACCACGACCCCGCCCACCACGATCTCGGTGCCCGGCCGGCAGAAGATCTTGACGAAGCCGTCCCGGATGCCCTGCATCTTGGCGCGGGGGTTGCGCAGCAGCGGCAGCTTCACGACCCGGGCGTCGATCTTGCCGGCGTCGACGTCGGCCTGCGAGTAGCCGACCGTGGCGATCTCGGGGTCGGTGAAGACGTTGGACGAGACCGTCTTCAGGTTCAGCGGGGTCACGGCGTCGCCCAGGAAGTGGTACATCGCGATGCGCCCCTGCATGGCGGCGACCGAGGCGAGGGCGAAGACGCCCGTCACGTCACCGGCGGCGTACACACCGGGGGCCGAGGTGCGCGACACCCGGTCGGTGCGGATGTGCCCGGAGTCCTTGAGGTGGACCCCGGCCTCCTCCAGCCCCATCCCCTCGGTGTTGGGGATGGCGCCGACGGCCATCAGGCAGTGCGACCCGGTGATGACCCGCCCGTCGGAGAGGGTCACCTCGACCCGGTCGCCGACCCGCTTGGCGGACTGGGCCCGCGACCGCGCCATGACGTTCATGCCGCGCCGCCGGAACACGTCCTCCAGGACGGCGGCGGCGTCGGGGTCCTCGCCGGGCAGCACCCGGTCGCGGGACGACACGAGCGTGACCTTGGATCCGAGGGCCTGGTAGGCGCCGGCGAACTCGGCACCGGTCACACCGGACCCGACCACGATCAGCTCTTCGGGAAGCTCGTCCAGGTCGTACACCTGGGTCCAGTTCAGGATCCGCTCGCCGTCGGGCCGCGCGTCCGGCAGCTCCCGCGGGTGCCCGCCGGTGGCGATCAGCACGGCGTCCGCGGTGAGCGTCTCCTCGCTCCCGTCGGCGGCGCGCACCACGACCTTGCGCGACCCGTCCAGGGCCTGCATGCCCTCCAGCCGACCGCGCCCGCGCACGACCCGCGCGCCCGCGCGCGTCACGGAAGCGGTGATGTCGTGCGACTGCGCCAGCGCGAGCCGCTTCACCCGCCGGTTGACCTTCCCCAGGTCGACCCCGACCACCCGGGCCGCCTGCTCCATGGGCGGGGTGTCGTCGGCGACGATGATCCCCAGTTCCTCGTACGAGGAGTCGAAGGTGGTCATCACCTCGGCCGTGGCGATCAGGGTCTTGGACGGCACGCAGTCGGTCAGCACCGACGCCCCGCCCAGGCCGTCGCAGTCGACGACGGTCACCTCCGCGCCGAGCTGGGCGGCCACCAGCGCCGCTTCGTATCCGCCGGGTCCGCCGCCAATGATCACGATCCGAGTCACGTACTCCATTGTCCCGCACCCTTCAACGGGCGGCCGCCCGGGGGCACACCTGTTACACGAGTGACGCCGCACCGCTGCCGTACCCTTCCCCCATGTCGCTCTACGCCGCGTACGCCGGCAACCTCGACGCGCGGTTGATGACCCGCCGCGCCCCGCACTCGCCGCTGCGCGCCACCGGCTGGCTGAACGGGTGGCGGCTGACCTTCGGGGGCGAGCACATGGGCTGGGAGGGCGCCCTCGCGACGCTCGTCGAGGACCCGATGTCGCAGGTCTTCGTCTCCCTCTACGACATCGCCCCGATGGACGAGGACTCGCTCGACCGCTGGGAGGGCGTGGGCATGGACATATACCGCCGCACCCGCGTCCGCATCCACACCCTGGAGGGCGAGGAGGGCGCGTGGACGTACGTGCTGAACGCGTACGAGGGCGGCCTGCCCTCCGCCCGCTACCTGGGCGAGGTGGCGGACGCCGCCGAGTCGGCCGGCGCGCCCCACGACTACGTGATGGGACTCCGCAAGCGCCCCTGCTGAGCCGCCCTCGTCAGAAACAACAAAACAACAATCGCAATCCCGTGAGCTCCGTCATCTACGCGCGTAGGCGTAAACCGGCTACCCTCTTCGGCGTGAACGCATCTCTTCTTCCGGACGACATCCAGGGCGACCCGTACGCCGCCGCCGACGCCGCCGCGGCCCGCCTGCGCGAACTCACCGGCGCCGAGACCCACGACGTCGCCCTCGTGATGGGCTCCGGCTGGGCACCGGCCGTGGACGCCCTGGGCGCCCCCGAGACCGATCTCCAGGTCACCGACCTGCCGGGCTTCCCCAAGCCGGCGGTGGAGGGGCACGGCGGCAAGGTCCGCTCGTACTCCATCGGCGACAAGCGCGCGCTGGTCTTCCTGGGCCGCACCCACTACTACGAGGGCCACGGCGTGGCCGCCGTCTCGCACGGCGTCCGCACGGCCGTCGCGGCCGGCGCCAAGACCATCATCCTGACCAACGGCTGCGGCGGCCTGCGCGAGGGCATGCGCCCCGGCCAGCCGGTCCTGATCAGCGACCACATCAACCTCACCGCCACCTCCCCCATCGTCGGCGCCAACTTCGTCGACCTCACCGACCTCTACTCCCCGCGCCTGCGCGCCCTCTGCAAGGAGGTCGACCCCACGCTGGAGGAGGGCGTCTACGCCCAGTTCCCCGGCCCGCACTACGAGACGCCGGCCGAGATCCGCATGGCCCGCGTGATCGGCGCGGACCTGGTGGGCATGTCGACGGTCCTGGAGGCGATCGCGGCCCGCGAGGCCGGCGCGGAGGTCCTGGGCATCTCCCTGGTGACCAACCTCGCCGCGGGCATGACGGGCGAACCCCTCAACCACGAGGAGGTCCTCCAGGCCGGCCGCGACTCCGCCACCCGGATGGGCTCCCTCCTGACCCAGGTCCTCGGCCGCCTCTGACCAAGGTCGCCCCGGCCCGCGCCCGGCGCGGGCCGGGGAAGGCGACGCCCCGCGGTCCCGTACGGCGAGAAGGAGCGGACCCGGGGAGGGCGAGCACCCGCAGCCGCGTACGGCGAGAAGGGGCCGGGCCGGGGGGTGTCCGCCCGCAGCGGTTGGCCCGTCAACGAACGCCCCCCGGCACGGCCCCGACCCACAGACCACCGCACGCGCAACGCACGCCCCCACCGAACCCGCACAGGCCGCCGCAGGCACCCCGCCGAGGCACCCGCAGGCACCCGCGCCCCCACCGAACCCCCCGAGGCCGCCGCAGGCACCCCCGCAAAGGCGCCGCAGGCCCCCGCAGACACGAGAGGCTGACCGACGTGCACGACGACCTCCTCGCACGCGCCAAGGCATGGCTGGCCGAGGACCCCGACGCGGACACCCGCGCGGAACTCGCCGCGCTCATCGACGCCGAGGACCACGCCGAACTCACCGCACGCTTCTCCGGCACCCTCCAGTTCGGCACCGCGGGCCTCCGCGGCGAACTCGGCGCCGGCCCCCTGCGCATGAACCGCTCGGTCGTCATCCGCGCCGCCGCCGGCCTCGCCGCGTACCTGAAGGGCCAGGGCCACCCCGACGGTCTCGTCGTCATCGGCTACGACGCCCGCCACAAGTCCGAGGACTTCGCCCGCGACACCGCCGCCGTCATGACCGGCGCCGGCCTCCGCGCGGCCGTCCTCCCCCGCCCCCTCCCCACCCCCGTCCTCGCCTTCGCCATCCGGCACCTCGGCGCCGTCGCGGGCGTCGAGGTGACCGCCAGCCACAACCCGCCCCGCGACAACGGCTACAAGGTGTACCTGGGCGACGGCTCCCAGATCGTGCCCCCCGCCGACGCCGGGATCGCCGCCGAGATCGACGCCGTGCGCTCCCTCGACGACGTCCCCCGCCCCACCACCGGCTGGCAGACCCTCGACGACTCCGTCCTGGACGCCTACCTCGCCCGCACGGACGCGGTCCTCTCCGCCGGCTCCCCCCGCACCGCCCGCACCGTCTACACCGCGATGCACGGCGTCGGCAAGGACACCCTCCTGGCCGCCTTCGCCCGGGCCGGCTTCCCGGAGCCCGTCCTCGTCACGGAGCAGGCCGAGCCCGACCCGGACTTCCCCACCGTCGCCTTCCCCAACCCGGAGGAGCCCGGTGCGATGGACCTGTCCTTCGCGCGGGCCCGCGAGACCGAGCCCGACCTGGTCATCGCCAACGACCCGGACGCGGACCGCTGCGCGGTGGCCGTCCCCTCCGGCGGCGACTGGCGCATGCTCCGCGGCGACGAGGTCGGCGCCCTCCTCGCCGCGCACCTGGTCACCCGCGGCGCGCGGGGCACGTTCGCGGAGTCGATCGTCTCCTCCTCCCTCCTCGGCCGCATCGCCGGGAAGGCGGGGCTCCCGTACGAGGAGACCCTCACCGGCTTCAAGTGGATCGCCCGCGTCGAGGGCCTGCGCTACGGCTACGAGGAGGCCCTCGGCTACTGCGTCGACCCGGAGGGCGTCCGCGACAAGGACGGCATCACCGCGGCCCTCCTGATCACGGAGCTGGCCTCCGCCCTCAAGGAGAAGGGCCGCACGCTCCTGGACCTCCTCGACGACCTGGCCGTGGAGCACGGCCTGCACGCCACCGACCAGCTCTCGGTCCGCGTGGAGGACCTCTCCGTCATCGCGGCCGCGATGCACCGCCTGCGCGAGCAGCCCCCGACCCGCCTCGCGGGCCTGCCCGTCACGCGCGCGGAGGACCTCACGCGGGGCACGGAGAGCCTGCCGCCCACGGACGGCCTGCGCTACACGCTGGACGGCGCGCGGGTGATCGTCCGCCCGAGCGGTACGGAGCCGAAGCTGAAGTGCTACCTGGAGGTGGTGGTCCCGGTCGCCGGTCACTCCGCCCTCCCGGAGGCGCGCGCCCATGCCGACGCCCTGCTGACGGCCCTCAAGCGAGACCTCTCCGCGGCGGCGGGCATCTGACGAACCGGGGTGGCTGCCACGCACGAGGTGGCAGCCACCAGGACCGCCCCGGCTGTCACCACGGACCTGCACCCCCCACAGGCCGGACGCGGCACCCCACCCGGCGGCACCCCATCGGGTGATTTCCGGCATGCGGTTGACCCACCCTCCCCCTACCTGGCTCCCCTCCGGGCAACGGTGGACCGGAAACCGCACCGCCGAGAGCCACCCAGGGAGCCGCCGTGTCCTCGACCGCGCCCAAGACCACCCCCAGCGGACACATCCCCGGCACCCGCCGCCCCCGTCCGGCGGTCCCCACCGCACCGTCACCGCGAGGCGGCGCCCGCGACCGTGCCCGAGCCCACGCCCGACGCCTCCTGAGCGCCGCGCAGCACGCCGCGCCCGCCCTCGGCGCCTACCTGGCCGTGCGCCTCACGGGCCTGCTGGTGCTCGCCGTCTGGGCGCCCCGCCGCCACCAGGACCTCTGGGTGAACCTGGCCGCCCAGTGGGACTCCGACTGGTACCTCGGCATCGCCGAGCACGGCTACGCCCGCGAACTCGGCACCACTCCCAACGCCAACAACCTGGCGTTCTTCCCGCTCTACCCGGTCCTGGTCAAGGCGGTCGCGGTCCTCACCCCCGGCAGCCGCGCCTCGACGGGCCTGGGTCTCGCGGTCGTCGCCTCGCTGGTCGCCGCGTGGGGCATCTTCGCGGTGGGCGACCGGCTGCACGGCCGCCGCGTCGGCGTGCTGCTCACCACGCTGTGGGCTGCGTTCCCGGTCGGCGCGGTGCAGTGGATGGGGTACACGGAGTCCCTGTTCACGGCCTGCGCGGCGTGGGCGCTGTACGCGGTGCTGACGGAACGCTGGCTGTGTGCGGCGGGCTTCGCCACGCTGGCGGGGCTGACCCGTCCGACCGGCATCGCGGTGGCGGCGGCGGTCACGGTGACGGCGCTGCTGCACCTGGCCCGTCACCGCGCGCTCCTGCCCCGCGTCCTGGCGGCGGCGGCCCTGGCGCCGCTCGGCTGGTGCGCGTACCTCGCCTGGGTGGGCCTGCGCCTGGGCCGCTGGGACGGCTACTTCGCCGTACAGCGGCTCTGGTACAACGAGCTGGACGGCGGCCTGCGGACGCTGCACCAGATCCGGTGGCTGTTGTGGCGCGACCCGACACCGCACCTGTTCCTGGTGATGGTGACGCTCACGCTGCTCGGTTCGGTGGTGCTGTTCGGCCTGTCCGCGTGGGACCGCCAGCCCGCCGCGCTGCTGGTCTTCACGGGGGTCATGCTGGCGATCGTCCTGGGCAGCGGAGGCGTGTACTTCCCGCGGGCGCGCTTCCTGCTCCCCGCCTTCCCGCTGCTGCTGCCGCTGGCCGTGCACCTGTCCCGCGCCTCACGGCGCCACCGCGCGCTGGCGCTGTCGGCGGCGGTGCTGGGGTCGGCGTACTGCGGCGGGTACATGCTGGTGGCCTGGTCAGCGGCCCCGTGAACACCCCGCGACACCACGAGGCCGCACCGTCGAAGCCACCGCGCCCCGCGTCCGGTCAGCCGGTCCCCAGCAGCACGGCGAGCAGTACCACCCCGGCGGCCACCGGCGCGAGGATCTCGTAGGCCCACCGCACCGTCACCTCGCCCTGCGAGGTGTTGGCCGGCTTCCGCGCCTCCAACAGCTCCCGCAGTTCGTCCATGACCTTGTCGGTCTCCGCCCGCACCGGCCCCTCGACGACGGCGCCCGGAGCGGCGACGTCGGCCCGCGCCCCGCCCCCGCCGAGGCCCCCGAGCAGGCCACCGCGTCCGCGTCCGCCCCCGGAGGCCCGCCGTGCCTCCTGCCGTGCGGCCTTCTTCCGGCCACGCAGGGAGACGGGGATGGACCAGAGCTGGTACTTGTCGCCGGACTCGGTGAAGACCTCGTTGGAGTAACTCGACCGGAAGGACGCGACCTGCCCCCAGGGCAGCACGATCACGCGGAACGGGTTGCGCACGCGCAGCCGGTCGTCGTTGGCGAAGACCGCGGGCCGCACGGTGTAGGCGGCGATGAGCGGCGCGAGGAAGAGCAGCACCGCGAGCGCGGTCCAGGGCGTGCGCCCCTCCCCCGCGACCAAGGCGTCGATGCCGAGCCACAGAGCGAGGGCGAGCAGCAGGACGCCGCCGGCGAGGCCCGCGGGCGAACGGTAGATCCGGTCCTTGGACACGGGTACCGGCGGCTGCGGCGGTGGTGACTGGGACTCCGGGGTCGTCATGGTGCCGATTGTGCCCGACGGCCCGCGCGGCGCTCATGGGCGGTGTCACTGCGCGGAACGGAGGCACGGGGCTGTACAGCCGCTACGCGCGTAGATATGCTCGCCTGGTGACCATGCCCACCACTGCATCCGCTGCACCCGCACACGGACTCGCCGACGTCACCGCGTCCGACAGCACGCTGCGCCGCTTCCTCCACGGGCTGCCCGGCGTCGACACGGTCGGCCTGGAGGCGCGCGCCGCCTCGCTCGGCACCCGTTCGATCAAGACCACCGCGAAGGCGTACGCCCTCGACCTCGCGATCTCGATGGTCGACCTGACGACGCTGGAAGGCGCGGACACCCCGGGCAAGGTCCGGGCGCTCGGCGCCAAGGCGGTCCGCCCCGACCCGACCGACCGCACGGCCCCCGCGACGGCGGCCGTCTGCGTGTACCCCGACATGGTGCCCGCCGCCAGGGAGGCCGTCGCCGGCTCCGACGTGAAGGTCGCCTCGGTCGCCACCGCCTTCCCGGCGGGCCGCGCGTCCCTCGCCGTCAAGCTGGCCGACGTGCGCGAGGCCGTGGCGGCGGGCGCGGACGAGGTCGACATGGTCATCGACCGCGGGGCGTTCCTCGCGGGGCACTACATGAAGGTGTACGACGAGATCGTCGCCGTGAAGGAGGCCTGCGGGACGTCGGCCCGCCTCAAGGTCATCTTCGAGACCGGCGAGCTGTCGACGTACGACAACATCCGCCGCGCGAGCTGGCTCGGCATGCTGGCGGGCGCCGACTTCATCAAGACGTCCACCGGCAAGGTCGCGGTGAACGCGACGCCGTCCAACACCCTCCTGATGCTGGAGGCGGTGCGCGACTTCCGCGCGCAGACCGGCGTCCAGGTCGGCGTGAAGCCGGCCGGCGGCATCCGCACCGCCAAGGACGCGATCAAGTTCCTGGTCCTGGTCAACGAGACCGCGGGCGAGGACTGGCTGGACAACCACTGGTTCCGCTTCGGCGCCTCCTCGCTCCTGAACGACCTGCTGATGCAGCGTCAGAAGCTGGCCACCGGCCGCTACTCCGGCCCCGACTACGTGACGGTGGACTGATCACCATGGCACCTGTTTTCGAGTACGCGCCGGCGCCCGAGTCCCGTGCGGTCGTCGACATCGCGCCGTCGTACGGCCTCTTCATCGACGGCGAGTTCGCCGAGGCGGCCGACGGCAAGGTCTTCAAGACCGTCTCCCCGTCCACCGAGGAGGTCCTCTCCGAGGTCGCCGAGGCCGGCGAGGCGGACGTCGACCGCGCCGTCCGGGCCGCCCGCAAGGCCTTCGAGAAGTGGTCGGCGCTCCCCGGCTCCGAGCGCGCTAAGTACCTCTTCCGCATCGCCCGCATCATCCAGGAGCGCAGCCGCGAGCTGGCCGTCCTGGAGACCCTCGACAACGGCAAGCCGATCAAGGAGACCCGCGACGCGGACCTCCCCCTGGTCGCCGCGCACTTCTTCTACTACGCGGGCTGGGCCGACAAGCTCGACCACGCCGGCTACGGGGCGAACCCGCGCCCCCTCGGCGTCGCCGGCCAGGTCATCCCGTGGAACTTCCCGCTCCTGATGCTGGCGTGGAAGATCGCCCCGGCGCTCGCCACCGGCAACACGGTGGTGCTGAAGCCCGCCGAGACGACCCCCCTGTCCGCCCTGTTCTTCGCGGACATCTGCCGTCAGGCGGGCCTGCCCAGGGGCGTCGTCAACATCCTCACCGGTGACGGCCGCACCGGCGCGGCGCTGATCGCCCACCCCGACGTGAACAAGGTCGCCTTCACCGGCTCGACGGCCGTCGGCAAGCAGATCGCGCGCACGGTCGCGGGCACCCGCAAGAAGCTCACCCTGGAGCTGGGCGGCAAGGGCGCCAACATCGTCTTCGACGACGCCCCCATCGACCAGGCCGTCGAGGGCATCGTCAGCGGCATCTTCTTCAACCAGGGCCAGGTCTGCTGCGCGGGCTCGCGCCTGCTGGTCCAGGAGTCGATCCACGACGAGCTGCTGGACTCCCTCAAGCGCCGGCTGACCACCCTGCGCCTGGGCGACCCGCTGGACAAGAACACCGACATCGGCGCGATCAACTCCGCCGAGCAGCTGGCCCGGATCACCGCGCTGGCCGACCAGGGCGAGGCGGAGGGTGCCGAGCGCTGGTCCCCGGCCTGCGAACTGCCGACCTCCGGCTACTGGTTCGCCCCGACGCTCTTCACCAACGTCACCCAGGCGCACACGGTGGCCCGCGACGAGATCTTCGGCCCGGTCCTGTCCGTCCTCACCTTCCGCACGCCCGACGAGGCGGTCGCCAAGGCCAACAACACGCCGTACGGCCTCTCGGCGGGCATCTGGACGGAGAAGGGCTCGCGCATCCTGGCGGTCGCGGGCAAGCTCCGCGCGGGCGTGATCTGGTCCAACACGTTCAACAAGTTCGATCCGACCTCGCCGTTCGGCGGCTACAAGGAGTCGGGCTTCGGCCGCGAGGGCGGCCGCCACGGCCTGGAGGCGTACCTCGATGTCTGAGAAGACCGAAAAGACCGGACCGCGACTCTCGGTCTTCAAGACCTACAAGCTGTACGTGGGCGGCAAGTTCCCGCGTTCCGAGAGCGGCCGGGTGTACGAGGTGACAGACGCTAAGGGCACGTGGCTGGCGAACGCCCCGTTCTCCTCCCGCAAGGACGCCCGCGACGCGGTGGTCGCCGCGCGCAAGGCGTTCGGCGGCTGGTCCGGCGCGACGGCGTACAACCGCGGCCAGATCCTCTACCGCGTCGCCGAGATGCTGGAGGGCCGCCGCGACCAGTACGTGGCGGAGGTGGCCGCCGCGGAGGGCCTGTCGAGGTCGAAGGCGGCGGCGGCCCAGGTCGACGCGGCGATCGACCGCTGGGTCTGGTACGCGGGCTGGACCGACAAGATCGCCCAGGTGGTCGGCGGCGGCAACCCGGTCGCGGGCCCCTTCTTCAACCTGTCCTCCCCGGAGCCGACGGGCGTCGTCGCCGTCCTGGCCCCGCAGGAGTCGTCGTTCCTGGGCCTGGTCTCGGTCGTCGCCCCGGTGATCGCGACGGGCAACACGGCGGTCGTGATCGCGAGCGAGAGGTCCCCGCTCCCGGCCCTCTCCCTGGGCGAGGTGCTGGCCACCTCCGACCTCCCCGGTGGCGTGGTCAACGTCCTGTCCGGCCGTACGGCGGAGATCGCGGCCCCCCTCGCCGCGCACCAGGACGTCAACGCGATCGACCTCACGGGCGCCGACGAGACGCTGGCGAAGGAGCTGGAGATCGCGGCGGCGGACAACCTGAAGCGCGTCCTCCGTCCACAGCCTGTGGACGGAGCCGACTGGTCCGCGACGCCGGGCACCGACCGCATGACGGCGTTCCTGGAGACCAAGACGGTCTGGCACCCGACGGGCGCGCTGGGCGCGTCCGGCTCGTCGTACTGAGACACCAAAGGCCCCGCAGCACGGCGGGGCACCCACGAGCGAGCCGCGTCTTCCCTCCGTCCGGGGAAGGCGCGGTTCTTCGCGCACGGGGGACGGCCGTCAGCGCAGCAGCTGCGTCGCCTGGCCGACCACCGGCACACCGCCCAGCGACTGCGCCTGCGCCACCGGACCGGTCAGTGCCGTCGAGGTGAGCGGCTGGAAGTCGGCGACCTTCGTGCCAACGCCGTTGTCCAGCGGGTCCACACCGGTGCCGGCCAGCGGGTTGGGCTTGAGGTCCGCGACCGGGCCGGTGACGAAACCGACCGTGCCGGTCACGGCCTGGAGGCCCGCCTGCGGGTCGATGTTCCCCAGGGAGGACGGACGGGTGTGCGCCAGGCCGCCGATCGCCTCACCGCCGTCCGCGGAGGCCGTCGCGGCACCCGCGGCCAGGGCCGCCCCGGCGGTCGCGAGGGCGACCAGGGCGCGCTGGGCGTGCGGAGCGTGCGGGGTGCGGGGGGACGCGTGTCGGGCCATCGCTGCTACCACCTCTTGGTGTGGGTTGCTACGGACTACCGTGCTAACCGTGCGGACGGTGATCAGGTCACCGCACACCGCGACCGACGTGTGACGCGCGTTCCAAAGTCGGCCCGCGGGGTCGTACGGCGGGCGGCCGATGCCTCAGACTGGTGTCCCGTGACCACCCATCCGCCCATACCGACGCGAGTCGTGCTGCTCTGCGGCCCCTCCGGCTCCGGCAAGTCCCTCCTCGCCGCCCGCGCCGGCCTTCCGGTGCTGCGCCTCGACGACTTCTACAAGGAGGGCACCGACCCGACGCTGCCGCTGGTGCCGCGGAGTTCCGACATCGACTGGGACCACCCCGGCTCGTGGGACGCGGACGCCGCCGTCGCGGCCATCACGGAGCTGTGCCGCGCGGGCCGTACCCAGGTGCCCGTCTACGACCTCTCGCTCAGCGCCCGCACCGGTGAGTCGGCGATCGACATCGGGCGGGCCCCGCTGTTCCTCGCGGAGGGCATCTTCGCCGCCGAACTCGTCTCCCGCTGCCGGGACCTGGGCGTGCTGGCCGACGCCCTCTGCCTGAGCCGGGGGCCGCTGACGACCTTCCGCCGCCGCTTCCTGCGGGACCTGAGGGAGAGCCGCAAGTCCGTGCCCTTCCTGCTGCGCCGCGGCTGGCGGCTGATGCGGCAGGAGCGGTCGGTCATCGCCCGGCAGACGGCGCTGGGCGCCCACGCCTGCGACCGGGACGAGGCGATGGGCCGGCTGACCGCCGCGGCGGCCGGCCGGTGTCCGGCGGTGCGTACAGCGGCGTAGCACGCGCCTCGGACACCCCGCGCACGCGAGAGCGGGACTGGACGGACCCCCCGGCCCTCCAGCCCCGCTCTCTTCCTGCTCCCCCGTGCTTCCCCCGTGTTCCCCGTTCCCCCGTGTCCCCCCGGGGTGTCCCCCCGGTGTTCCCCCGTGGTGCTTCCCCGTGAGTAAGAGCCCGGGCCCCGCCCCCTGATACACCCCGGCTCGTACTTTTTTTCGCGGGTTCCGCCGCGGGCCCCTCGTCCCCCCGGACCTTCAGGCGACCAGTTCGCCGAAGGCGTCCTCCCGGTCGCGGCCGAAGCTGAGGACCTCGTCCTCGCGCAGCCGGCGGAGCGACCGCCAGATGCTGGACTTCACCGTGCCGACGCTGATACCGAGGATGCCGGCGATCTCCGGGTCCGTGCGGCCCTCGTAGTAGCGGAGGACCAGCATCGTGCGCTGGAGTTCGGGGAGCCGGGCCAGCGCCTGCCACAGGACCGTACGCAGTTCGGTGCCGCGCATCGCGTCCGTGTCGCCGGGCGTCTCCGGGAGTTCCTCGGTCGGGTACTCGTTGAGCTTGCGGCGCCGCCAGGCGCTGATGTGCAGGTTGGTCATGGTGCGGCGGAGGTACCCGCCGACCGCGGCCTTGTCGCTGATCCGCTCCCACGCCCGGTAGGTCGAGAACAGCGCGCTCTGCAACAGGTCCTCGGCCTCGAAACGGTCCCCCGTGAGGTGGTAGGCGGTGGCGTACAGGGAGGCGCGGCGCTCCTGGACGTAGGCGGTGAACTCCGCCTCCGACAGGGAGCGACGCTCCCCCTCTGCCTCCCCGTACGCGCTTCCCCCGTGCGTCTCCCCCTGACGCGCGTCGACCACCGCCATGTACGCGGTGTGCTGACGCCCGGTGCCACGAGCGCACCCCCGTCCGCTCACAGCGGCACCGGACTTCTCGGAACCCCGGTGTACGTGCACGTCGTGCAGACGCGTGACCACTGCGCTGGTGCTGGTGCCGTGCAGCGTGTTCATCTCGCGCCCCCCGTCGTGGACTTCCGGTGTTCGTCGTGCTGTGCCGCGAGGCGCCTCACCGCTTCCTGCTCGGCCGGCGACTCGCTGTGTTGCCCGTGACGAGAAGCCTGCCGCGGTGACTTCATGGCCGTGTCCGTCGACTGTCACAGACCTGTCACAGGGGTCCGTCACGGCTGCCGCACCGTTCCTTCACAGGGTCCGGCGGCGAGGTCCGCCCTCTTCGGGACCCACGGGTCGTACGCCACCCCCTCCATGGGCCAGAATGAGCCCGTGCCTTCCCTGTTGCTGATCGAGGACGACGACGCCATCCGTACGGCCCTGGAGCTCTCCCTGACCCGCCAGGGCCACCGGGTGGCCACCGCTGCCAGCGGTGAGGACGGTCTGAAGCTGCTGCGCGAGCAGCGGCCGGACCTGATCGTGCTGGACGTGATGCTGCCCGGCATCGACGGTTTCGAGGTGTGCCGGCGCATCCGGCGCACCGACCAGCTGCCGATCATCCTGCTGACCGCGCGCAACGACGACATCGACGTGGTCGTCGGTCTCGAGTCGGGCGCCGACGACTACGTCGTCAAACCCGTCCAGGGCCGGGTGCTGGACGCCCGTATCCGGGCCGTGCTGCGGCGCGGGGAGCGGGAGTCCAGCGACTCGGCGAGCTTCGGCGGCCTGGTCATCGACCGGTCCGCGATGACCGTGACCAAGAACGGCGAGGATCTCCAGCTCACGCCGACCGAGCTGCGGCTGCTCCTCGAACTGAGCCGGCGGCCCGGGCAGGCGCTGTCCCGGCAGCAGTTGCTGCGGCTGGTGTGGGAGCACGACTACCTCGGCGACTCGCGCCTGGTGGACGCCTGTGTGCAGCGGCTGCGCGCCAAGGTCGAGGACGTGCCGTCGTCCCCGACGCTGATCCGCACCGTACGAGGTGTCGGCTACCGGCTGGACCCGCCTCAGTGACCCAGGAGCACCAGGGGGGTTCACGCGGCTGGACCGCGACGCGCAAGGGAGTCTGGTCCTGGCTGCGCTTCACCAGTCTGCGCCTGCGACTGGTCCTCGTCTTCGGGCTGGTCGCCCTCACCGCCGCCGTCTCGGCGTCCGGCATCGCGTACTGGCTGAACCGGGAAGCGGTCCTCACCCGCACCCAGGACGCCGTGCTGCGCGGATTCGAACAGGAGATGCAGAACCGGGCGGGCGCGCTGCCCGAGCACCCCGCGCAGGACGAGTTGCAGCACACCGCGGGTCAGATGGCCAACAGCAGCCAGCGGTTCAGCGTGCTGCTGGTCGCCGAGGACGCCGCCGGCCGGACGGTGTACGGCAGTTCCGGGGGGCTGGGCGGCTTCGCGCTCGCCGACGTGCCCGAGTCGCTGCGCACGGCGGTGAACAAGGAGCAGAAGGTCACCTCGGCCAACAAGCACCCGTACCACCTGTACTGGCAGCGGATCACCGACGGCGACACCCCCTACCTGGTGGCCGGCACGAGGGTGATCGGGGGCGGTCCGACCGGCTACATGCTCAAGTCGCTGGAGCCGGAGGCCAAGGACCTCAACTCGCTGGCCTGGTCGCTAGGGATCGCCACCGCGCTCGCCCTGCTGGGGTCGGCGCTGCTCGCACAGGCCCTGGCGACGACCGTGCTGAAGCCGGTGCACCGGCTCGGGGTCGCGGCGCGGCGCCTGGGCGAGGGCAAGCTGGACACCCGGCTGCGCGTGTCCGGCACCGACGAACTGGCCGACCTGTCCCGGACCTTCAACAGCGCCGCCGAGGCGCTGGAGAAACGGGTCGCGGACATGGCCGGCCGCGAGCAGGCCTCACGGCGCTTCGTGGCGGACATGAGCCATGAGCTGCGGACCCCGCTGACGGCGATCACCGCCGTCACCGAGGTGCTGGAGGAGGAACTGGAGTTCGAGGGCGGCGGCTTCGATCCGATGATCGAGCCCGCCGTACGGCTGGTGGTCAGCGAGACGCGGCGGCTGAACGACCTGGTGGAGAACCTGATGGAGGTCACCCGCTTCGACGCGGGCACCGCCCGGCTGGTCCTCGACGACGTCGACGTCGCCGACCAGATCACCGCCTGCATCGACGCCCGCGCCTGGCTGGACGCCGTGGACCTGGACGCCGAGCGCGGCATCCACGCCCGGCTCGACCCGCGCCGCCTGGACGTCATCCTGGCCAACCTGATCGGCAACGCCCTCAAGCACGGCGGATCGCCGGTCAGGGTGTCGGTGGCGCGGGCGGACGACGAGGTCGTCATCCGGGTACGGGACCACGGGCCCGGCATCCCCGAGGACGTCCTGCCGCACGTCTTCGACCGCTTCTACAAGGCGAGCGCCTCCCGGCCGCGCTCCGAGGGCAGCGGGCTCGGCCTGTCCATCGCCCTGGAGAACGCGCACATCCACGGCGGTGAGATCACCGCGGAGAACTCCCCCGAGGGCGGCGCGGTGTTCACGCTGCGGCTGCCGCAGGACCCGCCGGCGGACGAGGAGGCCGAGGACGCCGCGGGTGACGGGAGCAGGGGCAAGGACGCGAAGGGACAGGTCTGATGACCGTACGCCGCCTGTCGGCACTGCCCGGGCTGGCCGTGCTGGCCGCGCTGCTCGCCGGCTGCGGCATCCGCGCCACGGAGGTGCCCACGGACTACGGCCCGGCGCCGTCGAGGGTGCGGTGCTCGCTCGCCGAGCCGGACGGGACGACGGGGGCGGCGCCCGGGCTTCCGGTGCAGGTCTTCCTGTTGTGCGGCTCGTCGCTGGTGGCCGTGGACCGGACGGTCCCGGTGCCGGACGGCGCGGCGGACGCCGGACGGCGGGTGCTGGTGGCCCAGGGGCTGCTCGACCAGCTCACGGCGGAGCCGTCGGCCGCGGAGGAGGAGGCGGGGTACAGCACGGACGTACGCCGCGGGACCGGCGTCACCGGCCCGCGCCCCGGCGACCCCGAGGACACCCTGCGGCTGAGCACCGCCCCCGGCGACCTCACCTCGTACGCCCTCGCCCAGGTCGTCTGCACCTTCTCCGACTCGGCCGCCGCCGAGGGCGACGGCTCCGTCATCCTGGCCGGGCCCGCCGAGGAGGCCGCCCGCCGCTACACCTGCACGGACGAGGTCCGTGCCCGGCCCGGCAGCAGCGAGCCGCCCTCCACCGAGGTCACCGACGGCTGACGGTGCCTCTCCGCCCCCGGGGGGCGGCGGCCCGGCGGGGCCGTGTGGCGCAGGCCTCACCCTTGCGCGGGAGTCACCGGAACCGCGCGCGGCGGCACCGGCGTCTTGGGGGACGTGCAGCGTCTTGGGTTTCCCGGCGGCAGCGCCGCGCTCCGCATCCGTGTGACAGGAAGTGTCCTCCTCGTCGCACATCTCGCGTTCGTCGCCTGGTACACCCTGCGGCCGCTCGACGTTCCGTGGGTCCTGCCGCCCAATCTCCAGCCTTTCGCCTCGATCCGTGCCGACCTGGCGCTCGGCTGGCCCTCGGCGGTCCGGGCGCTCGGCGGGTCGCTCGCCCTCCTGGCGCCGCTGGGCGTCCTGCTGCCCATGGCGGGCGGCCGGCTGACCGTCTCGCCGCTGGCCTCCCTGCTGCGCACCCTGGCCGCGGCCGCCCTGCTGTCGCTGGGGATCGAGCTGTTGCAGACGGGGGTGCCCGGTCAGGTCGTCGACGTGGACTCGCTGCTGCTGAACACGGCGGGCGCTGCCCTCGCCCACCTCGCCCTGGTCCCCGTGGGCCGCGCCCGGCTCCGTCGCAGGTCCGAGGAGCGGCGATGGGGTGACGTCCCCAGGGACGAGCCGGCTCAGGGTCGGACCCCGACGATTCCCAGGGTCGGTATCGCCCCGTAGAGCGACGCTTTGTTCCGTTCGTCTCCGTAGCGTGGAGGGCAGATGAAGGGGAAGCCGACCGGCAGACCCGCCCCCCGCTCACGAAGGAGCCGCGATGTCCCGCCTCGCCCGCCCCACCCATGGCCGCATGATCGGCGGAGTGTGCGCCGCGCTGGCCAGGCGCTTCGGCACCTCCACGACCACGATGCGGGTGATCTTCCTGGTCTCCTGCCTGCTGCCCGGCCCGCAGTTCCTGCTCTACCTCGCCCTGTGGCTCCTGCTGCCGTCCGAGGAGAAGGCCGCCCGTACCGCCTGGTGACGCCCCCGCGCGGCCCCGCGGGACGGTACGGCCGGCCTGGTGGACGTACCTCCCCTCCGGTACGCCGACGGGGCGCACCCGAAGGCTTCGGGTGCGCCCCGTCGGCGCATGGGGAGGTGCGGGGGCGGCGGGACTCAGCCGCCGAGCGGGAGGCCGTTGACCGGCAGGCCCGAGGTGGGCAGGCCCTTCGTCGGCAGACCGCCGAGCAGGCCGGCCACCGGCTTGGTCGGGCCGTTGGAGAGCTGCTCGTTGAGGACCTGCTCGACGACCGGCTGAGCGGCGGTCAGACCCGTGCCGGAGACGCGGCGGCCCTGCTCCAGCGCGTTGCCCGCGCCGGGCACCACCTGGGAGAGGGTCTCCGCGGGCAGCGTCGCGGCGACGGAGTCCACCGTCTTCGCGGTGTCCGGCAGTGCGGGGGCCGCGGTGGCCGCACCGGCACCGGCGGCGGCGAAGGCGGCACCGAGGGCGGCGACACCGAGGGTCTTGGCAGCAGACTGCTTCATGAAATGCGTCCTCGAAATGGGATGACGGGGATGTGAGCGGTCCTCGACCGTAAACACGCGACACCCCTCGCGGCAAACATCGAAATGCGGACGGATGGTGAAAGCCCGTCCGCGTTTCCGTTTACCGTCGGCTTCCGCTCAGCCCTCGCCTTCCGAATAACCGCTGGTGGAGGCCGTCTGCTGGAACAGCCATTCGGACTTCAGCTCCGCGTATCCGGGCTTGATGACGTCATTGATCATGGCCAGTCGTTCATCGAAAGGAATGAACGCTGATTTCATCGCATTGACGGAGAACCACTGGATGTCGTCGAGCGTGTAACCGAACGCGTCGACAAGGTGCTCGAATTCCCGGCTCATTCCGGTGTGGGACATCAGCCGGTTGTCGGTGTTGACGGTGGCCCGGAAGTGCAGCCGGCGCAGCAGCCCGATCGGGTGCTCGGCGTAGGAGTCGGCGGCGCCGGTCTGGAGGTTGGAGCTGGGGCACAGCTCCAGGGGGATGCGCTTGTCCCGGACGTACGAGGCGAGCCGCCCGAGCTTGACCGTGCCGTCCTCGTGCACCTGGATGTCGTCGATGATGCGCACGCCGTGCCCGAGCCGGTCGGCGCCGCACCACTGCAGGGCCTGCCAGATGGACGGCAGCCCGAAGGCCTCGCCGGCGTGGATGGTGAAGTGGTTGTTCTCCCGCTTCAGGTACTCGAAGGCGTCCAGGTGCCGGGTGGGCGGGTATCCCGCCTCGGCACCCGCGATGTCGAAACCGACGACTCCGAGGTCCCGGTAGCGGTTGGCCAGCTCGGCGATCTCCAGGGCGCGGGCGGCGTGCCGCATGGCGGTGAGCAGGGCGCCGACCCGGATGCGGTGGCCGTTGCCCCGGGCGCGGCGCTCGCCCTCGCGGAAGCCCTCGTTGACCGCCTCGACGACCTCTTCGAGGCTGAGCCCGCCCTCCAGGTGCTGCTCGGGGGCGTAGCGCACCTCGGCGTAGACGACGCCGTCCTCGGCGAGGTCCTCGGCGCACTCGGCGGCGACCCGGACGAGGGCGTCGCGGGTCTGCATGACGCCGACGGTGTGGGAGAAGGTCTCCAGGTACCGCTCCAGCGAACCGGAGTCGGCGGCCTGCCGGAACCAGGCGCCGAGCCGGTCGGCGTCGGTCTCGGGGAGGCCCGAGTAGCCTGTCGCCCGGGCGAGTTCGACGACCGTGCCGGGACGCAGCCCGCCGTCGAGGTGGTCGTGCAGCAGAACCTTCGGCGCCCGGCGGATCTGTTCCGGCGTCGGAGTCTTCGCGGTGGTCTTCGCGGTGCTCTGGCTCGTCATTTCCGCACTCTAACTCCTACGCGCGTAGAAAGGGGGTCGGAGGAGTACGCGCGCACGGGAGACGCGCCGGGGTGTACGGATCCGTCGATATGTAACGGTGACTGCGAAGACGGGTGGCGTACACCCGGTCTTCTGAGAATGTTCTGTCATGGCACAGCAAGCGACGCCGGTCCGTCAGGCCCGGCTGGGGCGAACGCTCGGTCCGGAGGGGACGGCGGTCAGCGGGGTGGTGCTGCTGCTCCCCGCGGGCGACGAGGTGTCCAGCCGCAGGCCGTCCCCGCTGCTGGCGACCGCGTCCGTACGGGCGTTGGGGCGCCGGCTCGCCCGCGCGGGCCGGGACGAGGGCCTGGCCACGCATGTCGTGCACTACCGCTGCCGCGGCTGGAACGGCGCCGAGGCCCACCTGGCCCGCGACGCCGACTGGGCCGCCGGCGAGGCCGTACGGCGCTACGGCGACGTCCCGGTCTGCCTGCTCGGCGTCGGCATGGGCGGGCGGGCGGCCCTGCACGCGGCCGGGCACGAGGCCGTCAACGCGGCGCTCGCGATCGCCCCGTGGCTGCCGGACGAGGACATGGCCGCGCCCCCCGAACCGGTGAAGCAGCTCGTCGGGCGCCAGGTGCTGATCGTGCACGGCACCAACGACGAGCGCAGCGACCCCGAGTTGTCGTTCCGGCTGGCCGCGCGCGCGAAGAAGGCCAACCGCGCGGTGTGCCGCTTCGAGGTGCACTCCGACGGTCACGGACTGCGCCAGTACCGGGACGAAGTGGCCGCGCTGGCCGAGGACTTCGTGATGGGCGTGCTCTTCGGGCAGCCCTTCGCCCGGCCGCTGGAGGACGCCCTGGCCGCTCCCCCGCCGCTGGGGCTGCGGATGCCGCTGGCGGTGGGCTTCGGACGGTCGCTGCGGCGGTAGGCGCGGGTCAGGACGGCAGCAGGTGGCCGCGGCGCGACAGCAGGAACTTCTTGAAGGCCGCCACCGGGGGCGTGTCCGTGCGCCCCGCCAGCCAGGCCACGCCGATCTCGCGGGCCGCGCGCGGTGCCGTGACCGTCAGTTCGACCACGCCGGGGCGGGGGACGGCGGGCGGCGGCAGCAGGGCGACGCCGAGGCCGGCCGCGACCAGGCCGCGCAGCGTCTCCGCCTCCTCCCCCTCGAAGGCCACCCGGGGCCGGAAGCCGGCCTCCTTGCACAGGTCGTCGGTGATGCGGCGCAGGCCGTAGCCGGGCTCCAGGGTCACGAAGGTCTCGTCGGCGGCCTCGGCGAGGCGGATGCGGCGGCGGCCGGCCAGGGGGTGGTCGGCCGGGACGACCAGGCGCAGCTTCTGCTCGTCGAGGCGCCGGGCGACCAGGTCGGGGGCGTCCGGGACGGGGGAGGTCAGGCAGAGGTCGAGTTCGCCGGCGCGCAGCCGCTCCAGCATGGCCTCGCCGTAGTTCTGGACGAGGCTGAAGCGGACGCGGGGGTGGTCGGCGCGGAAGGCGTGCAGCAGGCCGGGGACGGTCTCGGCGCCCATGGTGTGCAGGAAGCCGAAGGCGACCTTGCCGGTGGCCGCGTCGGCGTCCGCGCGGACCTCCTCGGCGGCGCGCTCCACCTCCGCGAGGGCGCGCTCCACGGAGCCGAGGAAGGTGCGCCCGGCGACGGTCAGGGCGAGGGTGCGGCCGCGGCGCACGAACAGGTCGACGCCCAGGTCGGCCTCGAGGCGGACCAGGGCGCGGGAGAGGGTCGACTGGGGGACGTTCATCTCCTGGGCGGCCCGGGTGACGTGCTCGGTGCGGGCCACGCCGGCGAAGTGCGCGAGGCGGGGCGCGAGCAGCGTGACGATGTCTTCCGTGTCACCGTGCGGTGACAGGCGGGGCTGTGAGCTTTGCTGATGCGCCATGGGAACGATTATCCCCGTTCCATGCATTGGACGGATGAGTCGCGGTCTCCGTACGGTCGCCGCATGACTCCCGCCGATACCGGGGCGTCCACGACCGTGG
Source organism: Streptomyces sp. NPDC041968 (assembly GCF_055589025.1). NCBI lineage: Bacteria > Bacillati > Actinomycetota > Actinomycetes > Kitasatosporales > Streptomycetaceae > Streptomyces > Streptomyces sp. NPDC041968. The sequence continues at coordinate 22,118 of NZ_JBVJCB010000005.1, forward strand.
GCGCCGCTGCATCCGTCCCCGCTCCCCACGCCCCCGCCAAGGCCGCCGCCGTCGATCCGGCCGGCGCCCGCGAGGCGCGCATGACCCCGGGCGGTCCCGGTTACCGCCGGATGAGTCTCGCCCTCTTCCTCGCGGGCGTCGCGACCTTCGCGCTCCTGTACTCCACCCAGGCCCTGCTGCCGCTGATCTCCGGCGACATGGGCGTCACGGCGAGCGACGCGAGCTGGACGGTGGCCGCCGCGACGGGTGGCCTCGCACTGTTCGTCCTGCCGATGAGCGCCCTGTCGGAACGTTTCGGCCGGCGTACGGTCATGACGGCGTCCCTGGCGGTCGCGGTGACCGTCGGGCTGCTGGTCCCCTTCGCCCCGTCGCTGACCGCGCTGGTCGCGCTGCGCGCGGTGCAGGGCGCGGCGCTGGCCGGGCTGCCGGCCTCGGCGACGGCGTACCTCGCGGAGGAGGTCACGCCGAGGGCGCTGGTCACCGCGATCGGCCTGTTCGTCGCGGGCAACAGCGTGGGCGGGATGAGCGGCCGGGTCATCACCGGCTGGGTCGCCCAGGAGTGGGGCTGGCGGGTCGCCGTCGGAGTGATCGGCGCCGTGGCGGTGGCCTGCGCGGTGGCCTTCCGGATGCTGCTGCCGGCGCCGAAGCACTTCACGCCGGGCTCGCTGCGCCCGCGGGTCCTGGTCCGCACGGTCCGCGACCACCTCACCGACCCGCTGCTGCGCCGCCTGTACGCGATCGGCGCGCTGTTCATGACGGTGTTCGGCGGCGTCTACACGGTGATCGGCTACCGCCTGACGGAGGCGCCGTTCTCGCTCCCGCAGGGCGTCGTCGGCTCGATCTTCCTGGTCTACCTGGTCGGCACGGTCTCGGCGTCGACGGCGGGCCGCCTGGTGGGCCGCCTCGGCCGCCGAGGGGCGCTGTACCTGGGCGGGGGAACGACGGCGGCGGGTCTGCTGCTGTCCCTCGCTCCGTCCCTTCCCCTGGTGCTCCTCGGGCTGGTGCTGATCACGGCGGGCTTCTTCGCCGGGCACGCGGTGGCGTCCTCGGCGGTGAGCAGGACGGCCACCCACGGCCGCGCCCAGGCCTCGGCGCTGTACCAGTCCGCCTACTACATCGGCTCCAGCGCGGGCAGCACGGTGGGCGCGCTCGCCTTCCACTCCGGCGGCTGGGCCGGGACGGTCGGGGTCGGCCTGCTGGCGGTGGCGGGCGTGGTGGCGCTCACGGTCGCCGGTTCGCTGGCCGCCCGGCGCACGGCCGAGGCCGCGCCGGTGCCCGCCTGAGCGGGCTCGGGACCGATCAGAACCGACTCGCTGACCTGCGCTTTCCTTGACTGCACAGGCCATTGTCAGTCCCCTGCGGTAGCTTCCGAAGTGCGAGGCGCGAAGACGCGCACGACGTGACGGCCCAGGGGTGGGTGGACCATGAGCAACGGCACCATGACGACGGAGCTGGATGCCGCGCTGGAGAAGCACCGGACCGAGCTGACGGGGTACTGCTACCGGATGCTCGGCTCCTCCTTCGAGGCGGAGGACGCGGTCCAGGACACCCTGGTCCGCGCCTGGCGGAGCTACGACAAGTTCGAGGGCCGCTCCAGCCTCCGTTCCTGGCTCTACCGGATCGCGCACAACGTCTGCCTGGACATGCTGACCGCGGGCAACAAACGGGCCCGTCCGATGGACCTCACGGACTCCACCCCCCTCGCGCAGGCCGCTCTGTCGCCCCGCCCGGACCACACCTGGCTGGAGCCGATGCCGGACGCCCGCGTGCTGCCCTCGACCGCCGACCCTGCCGAGGCCGCCGTCGCGAAGGAGTCGGTGCGGCTGGCCTTCATGGCCGCGCTCCAGCAGCTGCCGCCCAAGCAGCGGGCGGTGCTGATCCTGCGTGAGGTGCTGGCGTGGAAGGCCGCCGAGGTCGCCGAGCTGCTGGGCACCTCGGTGGCGTCCGTCAACAGCGCCCTTCAGCGCGCCCGCGCGACCCTCGCCGAGCGGGAGGAGCGGGCCGACGCCGCCGCGGTGTCCGACCCGCTGGACGAGGAGCAGCAGAAGCTCCTGGACCGCTATGTCGCGGCCTTCGAGGGCTATGACATGACGGCGCTGACGGCGCTGCTGCACGAGGACGCGGTGATGACGATGCCGCCGTTCGACCTGTGGCTGGCCGGTCCGGCGGACATCACCGGCTTCATGGCGACCCTCGGCGCCGCGTGCGCGCACTCCCGGCTGCTGCCGGTCAACGCCAACGGGCTGCCCGGCTTCGCGCAGTACAAGCCGGACCCGGAGGCGGGCGGCTACGCGCCGTGGGCGGTCCAGGTGCTGGAGATCTCAGACGGGCGCATCACCGGGTTCCACTGCTTCCTCGACACCAAGCGGTGGTTCCCGCTCTTCGACCTGCCGCTCCGTCTCGAAGCGGAGCCCGACGAGGTCCAGGAGGGCGTGTAGGGCGGGGTCGGGGTCGCGCAGCCGTATCCGGCCCCCGGCCCGCCGGGCGGTGAGCTGCAGGCGGGCCAGCAGGTCGACGACGGCGAGCCCCGGCGGTCCGAGCCCGCCGACGTCGCACACGACCACTCCGGCCCGGGTGGCTTCCAGCTGCGCGCGCACCTCGTCGCAGAGCCTGGGCGTCTCCCCTCGGGAGACGGGCCCCGGCAGCACGAGTACGGCGGGTGTCACGGCGTCCACGTGCGGTAGACCCGGCACGGTCCGTGAACTCATCGGTGCCCGCCATCAGAGATCACATTGACGTGCGCACACCCTCCCCCCGAGGGTTTGCTGTATGCCCCACGCATCCCCTCCCGCCGCCGTGCCGCAGGACGTCATCGTGACCGTCGAGGAGGCGTGGCCGTGCAGGGGGTGCTGACCGGGTTCGCGGTCATCGCGGTGGTCATCGCCGTCGGGTACGTGCTCGGTCTGCGCGGCCACCTCGGTCCGCAGGGGCGCGAGGTCCTGACGAAGCTCGCGTTCCACGTGGCCTCACCGGCCCTGCTGTTCACCACCCTCGCGACGGCCGACCTGTCGGTGGTCTTCTCCAGCCGGCTGCTGGTCACGGCGTTGTCGACGGTGGCGGTGGCCGGGGTCTTCGTCGCGGTGGGTGCCGCCCGGGGCTGGGGCGTGGGCCGGACCACGATCGGGGCGCTGTGCTCCGGTTATGTGAACGCCGGCAACCTCGGCATCCCGATCGCCGTGTACGTGCTGGGGGACGCCTCGCTGGTGGCGCCGGTGCTGCTGTTCCAGCTGGTGCTGGTGACGCCGGTGGCGGTGACGATCCTGGACCTGGCGGGAGGAGGCGGTGAGGGCCCGCTGTGGCGCCGGCTGCTGACGCCGGTGCGCAATCCGATAGCGCTGGGCTCGCTCGCCGGGGTCGCGGTCGCCGCGAGCGGACTGCGGGTGCCGGAGGCGGTGATGGACCCGCTGACCCTGATCGGCAACATGTCCGTCCCGGCGGTCCTGCTGGCCTTCGGCATCGGGCTGTGCGGGTCCACGATGCCGTTGCGGGGCGTGGAACGGCGGCCGGTGCTGCTGGCGGTGGTGCTCAAGACGGTCGGTCAGCCCGCGGTGGCCTGGGCGCTGGCGTCCGGGGTGTTCGGGCTGCGGGGCGCGCATCTGCTGGACGTGGTGGTGACGTCGGCGCTGCCGGCTGCCCAGAACCTCTACACGTACGCGTCCACCTACCGGGTGGGCGAGCGGCTGGCGCGGGACGCGGTCCTGGTGTCGACGGTGGTGTCCGTGCCGGTGCTGGTGGGGGTGGCGGCGGTGCTGGGGTGAGTCAGGTCTCGGGGAACTCGCCGGTGTCGAGGGTCAGGTCGAAGGGAGCGGGGAGCCGGAGAGGGTCGCCGAATGGCGGCGTCCAGCACCCGGTAGACGTCACCCTTCGGTTCGCCGTAGAGCGTCGCGGTGGGTCCACCGGGGGCCCAGCGGTCGACGAGGAGGTAGAGCGGGATGCCGGCGGTGGCGTAGGCGGCGGGCTTGCTCACGCGGTCGTGGCGGGCGTTGGACTTGGAGGTGACCTCGACGACGAGCTGGGCGAGGGCGGCGGGGATGTGGGTGTCGGACTCGGTGTGGTCGGGGAGCTGGGTCACGCCCAGGTCGGGGATCAGCATTCCCAGGCGGGACGGCACCGAGAGCGCGAGTGTCTGATAGACGCCCCATCGGTCGGGGATCACCGCATACAGACGGCGCTGGATGCGATCGGTGATGTCGTTGTGAGGCAGTCCCGGAGCAGGTGACACGGTGATGATCCCCTCGAGGATCTCCACCTTGCTGCCCTCGGGCCACTCCATCTCCTCCCAGAACCGGACGAGGTCGTCCCAGCTCTGGTCGGGCTCCTGGCTCACGGTGAGTGCGCTCATGGCGGTGCTCCTATCGGTGCGTCACCGATCCCAGCATGCCGACGGGACCGGTGGAGGTCCACCGGTCCCGTTCACCCGAATGAGGAAAGCGCAGGTCAGGCGATACGTTCCCGCACCACCGGCGAGGCGGTGAAGGCCGTGCCCGCGGGGGCCACGTCGTAGGAGCCCTCGACCGCGGCCAGGGCGTACGCGAAGCGGTCCGGGGTGTCGGTGTGCAGGGTCAGCAGGGGCTGGCCCTCGGTGACCGTGTCGCCGGGCTTCGCGTGCAGCTCGACGCCCGCACCGGCCTGCACCGGGTCCTCCTTGCGGGCGCGGCCGGCGCCCAGGCGCCAGGCGGCGACGCCGATGTCGTAGGCGTCGAGGCGGGTCAGGACGCCGGAGGCGCCCGCCTTCACCACGTGCTGCTCCTTCGCCGTGGGCAGGGCCGCGTCGGGGTCGCCGCCCTGCGCGCTGATCATGCGGCGCCAGACGTCCATCGCGGAGCCGTCGGCGAGGGCCTTCGCCGGGTCGGCGTCCTTCAGGCCGGCGGCGTCGAGCATCTCCCGGGCCAGGGCGAGGGTCAGTTCGACCACGTCGGCCGGGCCGCCGCCCGCCAGGACCTCGACCGACTCGCGGACCTCCAGGGCGTTGCCCGCGGTGAGACCGAGGGGGGTGGTCATGTCGGTGAGCAGGGCGACGGTCTTCACGCCGTGGTCGGTGCCGAGGCCGACCATCGTGGAGGCCAGCTCGCGGGCGTCCTCGATGGTCTTCATGAAGGCGCCGCTGCCCACCTTCACGTCCAGGACCAGCGAGCCGGTGCCCTCGGCGATCTTCTTGGACATGATGGAGGAGGCGATGAGCGGGATCGCCTCGACGGTGCCGGTGACATCCCGGAGGGCGTACAGCTTCTTGTCGGCGGGCGCGAGGCCGTCGCCCGCCGCGCAGATCACCGCGCCGGTGGTGTCCAGGACGTCCAGCATCTCCTCGTTGGAGAGCAGGGCGCGCCAGCCCGGGATCGACTCCAGCTTGTCCAGGGTGCCGCCGGTGTGGCCGAGGCCCCGGCCGGAAAGTTGCGGGACGGCCGCGCCGCAGGCGGCGACCAGCGGGGCGAGCGGCAGGGTGATCTTGTCGCCGACACCGCCGGTGGAGTGCTTGTCGGCGGTCGGGCGGGACAGGGACGAGAAGTCCATGCGCTCGCCGGAGGCGATCATCGCGGCGGTCCAGCGGGCGATCTCGCCGCGGTTCATGCCGTTGAGCAGGATGGCCATCGCGAGCGACGACATCTGCTCGTCGGCCACCTCGCCGCGCGTGTACGCGTCGATGACCCAGTCGATCTGCTCGTGGCTGAGTTCGCCGCGGTCCCGCTTGGTGCGGATGACGGAGATGACGTCCATGGCCATGGCTGGCGTTCCTTACGGGATTGCGGGATTGCGGGATTGCGGGGGTTACTTGCCGAGGTGGTCGGCGCCGAAGGCCTGCGGGAGCATCTCCGAGAGGGGGAGTACACCCGCCGGGGTCTCCAGCAGCATGTCCGGCCCGCCGAACTCGTACAGCAGCTGTCGGCAGCGGCCGCACGGTACGAGGATCTCGCCGTGGCCGTCGACGCAGGCGAAGTGCGTCAGCCGGCCGCCGCCGGTCAGCTGGAGCTGGGAGACCAGTCCGCACTCGGCGCACAGGCCGATGCCGTAGCTGGCGTTCTCCACGTTGCAGCCGGAGACCGTGCGGCCGTCGTCGACCAGGGCGGCTGCGCCGACGGCGTACCCGGAGTAGGGGGCGTAGGCCTGGGCCATCGCCTCCCGGGCCGCCGTGCGCAGCGCGCCCCAGTCGACGTCGGTCACTTGCCCTGCCCCTTCCGGTACGGCATGCCGTTCGCCCGGGGCATCCGCAGCCGCTGGGCGGAGAGCGCGAGGACGACGAGGGTGACGACGTACGGCGTGGCGGAGACGACCTGGTTGGGGACGTCGTCGGTGCCCGCGTACCAGGCGAAGACCAGCGCGCCGACGACCAGTGTGATCGCGGCCTTGACGTACTTCTTGCGGATCACCAGCCAGATCGCGCCGGCGATGAGCAGCAGCGCGCCGAGCAGCAGCAGGGCGTGCACGTTGGCGGAGCCGCCGCGCAGGTTGAGGCTGTCGGTGTAGCCGAAGAGGCCGGCGCCGATGGCGAGGCCGCCGGGCATCCAGTTGCCGAAGATCATCGCCGCGAGGCCGATGTAGCCGCGGCCGCTGGTCTGGCCCTCCAGGTAGAAGGGGTTGGCCACGATGGAGAGGAAGACGCCGCCGAGACCGGCCAGGCCGCCGGAGATGATCACGGCCAGGTACTTGTACTTGTAGACGTTGACGCCGAGCGACTCGGCGGCGACCGGGTTCTCGCCGCAGGAGCGCAGCCGCAGGCCGAACGGCGTGCGCCACAGGATGTACCAGGTGGCGGGGATCAGCGCGACGGCGATCAGGGTCAGCCAGGAGACGTTGGTGACCAGGCCGCCGAGCAGGCCGGCGAGGTCCGAGATGAGGAACCAGCCCTTGTCGTTGAGGTCGACCAGCCCGTCGGAGAGGCCCGGCACGGTGAAGTGCCCGAGGGAGTCCACCGGCGGGGACTGCTTGGCGGAGCCGCCCTGGTGGCCCTCGAAGGCGAGCGGGGCGAGGTAGCGGGTGGCGCCGAGAGCCAGGATGTTGATGGCCACGCCGGAGACGATGTGGTTGACGTTGAAGGTGATCGTCACGATGGCGTGCAGCAGGCCGCCGATCGCGCCGCCGACGATGCCCACCAGGACGCCCGTCCACGGGCCCCACTGGAAGCCGGCCCAGGCGCCGAACCAGGTGCCGAGGATCATCATGCCCTCGAGGCCGATGTTGACGACGCCCGCGCGCTCGGCCCACAGACCGCCCAGACCGGCGAGGCCGATCGGCACGGCGAGCTGGAGCGCGGTGGACATCTGGCTGACGTTGGTGATGCCGTCGGCGCCGGTGATCAGGCGCACCAGGGAGGTCAGGGCCAGGGCTCCGGCGATGACCAGCATCAGGACGGACAGGGACAGGCGGCGGCCGGTCGGCGCCGCGGGCTGCAGCGTGGGCTGGTTGAGGTCGGTCGCGGTGGTCATCGGCCGGCCACCTCCTTCTTGTTGTCGGTGGCGCCGAGGACGTGGCCGGCGGCCAGCTCCGCGCCGACGCGGCGCTGCTGGCGGCGCAGGCCCCACTCGCGGACGGCCTCGTAGGAGACGACGACGGACAGGACGATCAGGCCCTGCATGATGACCGCGATCTCCTTGTCGTAGCCGTGGAAGTCCAGCTCGGGGCTGGCCTTGTCGAGCCAGGCCCACAGCAGGGCGGCGAAGGCGATGCCGACGGGGCTGTTGCGGCCGAGCAGGGCGATGCCGATGCCGAGGAAGCCGATGCCGGTGGGGAAGTTGAGGCTGTAGGTGTGGGTGTCGCCGAGCAGGATCGGCAGGCCCGCGAGACCGGCGAGGCCGCCGGAGAGGAGCATCGCGGTGAGCACCATGCGCTTGGGGTCGACGCCACTGGCCGCGGCGGCGGACTCGGAGGCGCCGGAGGCGCGCAGGTCGAAGCCGAAGCGGGTGCGGTTGAGGACGACCCAGTAGCCGATGCCGAGCAGCACGGCCAGGATCACCAGGCCGTAGACCTCGCCGGCCGCGCCCATGCCGATGCCGGGGATCCAGCCGGACTCGTGCATCTCGCCGGTGGTGTTGTTGTTGCCGATCTTGACGCCGAAGACGTCCGGCAGCCAGAGGTAACCGATGACGGAGGTCGCGATGGCGTTGAGCATGATCGTCGCGACGACCTCGCTGACGCCCCGGGTCACCTTGAGGACACCGGCGATGCCGGACCAGAAGGCACCCGTGAGGACGGCGGTCAGCAGGAGCAGCGGGATCTGGAGGGCGGCCGGCAGGTTCGCGTGGGCGCCGACGATCGCGGCCATCATGGCGGCGAGCTGGTACTGGCCGTCGACGCCGATGTTGAACAGGTTCATCCGGAAGCCGATGGCGACCGCCAGGGCCGCGATGTAGTACATCGACGCCTGGTTGATGATCAGGACCTGGATGTCGGAGAAACCGGCCTGCTCGAACATCAGGGCGAACGGCTCGACCGGGTTCTTGCCCGAGGCGATCAGCACGATCGCGCTCAGCACGAAGGCCACGGCGAGCGCGATGACCGGTCCGGCCACCGCGAGGAGCACGCGCTCCTTGTCGAACTTCTTCATCAGCGGGCCTCGTCTTCCGGAGCCTCGGGAGACTTGCGGATCTCGGGGGTCTCTTCGTGTTCCAGGTGGCCGGTCGCGGCGCCCGTCATGGCCGAGCCCAGCTCCTCGGGGGTGATGGTGGCCGGGTCGGCGTCCGCGACCAGCCGGCCGTCGTAGATCACCCGGAGGGTGTCGGAGAGGCCGATCAGCTCGTCCAGGTCGGCGGAGATCAGCAGGACGGCGAGGCCCTCGCGGCGCGCCTCGCGGATGTGGTCCCAGATGGCGGCCTGCGCGCCGACGTCCACACCGCGGGTGGGGTGGGCGGCGATGAGGAAGCGCGGCTTGTGGCTCATCTCGCGGCCGACGATCAGCTTCTGCTGGTTGCCGCCGGAGAGCGAGGCGGCCGTGACGTCGATGCCCGGGGTGCGGACGTCGTACGTCTCGACGATGCGGCGGGTGTCCTCCTGGGAGCCCTTCGGGTCCAGCCAGACGCCCTTGCTGTTGGGCTTCTCGGTGACGTGGCCGAGGATGCGGTTCTCCCAGAGCGGGGACTCCAGGAGCAGGCCGTGGCGGTGACGGTCCTCGGGGATGTAGCCGACGCCCTGCTCGCGGCGCTTGCGGGTGGGCAGCGCCGTGATGTCCTCGTCGAGGAAGCGGATGGTGCCGGAGTCGGCGTGGCGCAGGCCGATGAGGGCGTCGACCAGCTCGGTCTGGCCGTTGCCCTCGACGCCGGCGATGCCCAGCACCTCGCCGGCGTGGATGGTGAAGGAGATGTCGTCCAGCAGGGCCTTGCCGCCGGGGGCCGCGAGGCGCAGCGTGTCGACGGTGAGGACCGCGCGGTCGGTGACCGTGGTCTCGGCCGTCTCCGGCGTGGGCAGCTCGCTGCCGACCATCAGCTCGGCGAGCTGGCGCGGGGTGGTCTCGGCGGGCACGGCCGTGCCGACCGTGGTGCCGCGCCGGATGACGGTGATGTCGTCGGCGACCGAGAGGACCTCGCCCAGCTTGTGGGAGATGAAGATGACGGAGAGGCCCTCCGCCTTCAGTTCGCGCAGGTTGTCGAAGAGGGCGTCGACCTCCTGGGGCACGAGCACGGCGGTCGGCTCGTCCAGGATCAGCGTGCGGGCGCCGCGGTAGAGGACCTTGAGGATCTCCACGCGCTGGCGGGCGGCGACGCCCAGCTCCTCGACCAGGCGGTCGGGCTCCACGCCGAGGCCGTAGCGCTCGGAGATCTCCTTGATCGTGCGGCGGGCCTTGGCGCCGATGCCGTACAGCTTCTCGCTGCCGAGGACCACGTTCTCCAGGACCGTGAGGTTGTCGGCGAGCATGAAGTGCTGGTGGACCATGCCGATGCCGCGGGCGATGGCGTCGGCCGGCGAGGAGAAGGTGACCTGCTCGCCGTCGATCGCGATGGTGCCCTCGTCCGGCTTCTGCATGCCGTAGAGGATCTTCATCAGGGTCGACTTGCCGGCGCCGTTCTCCCCGACGAGGGCGTGGACGGTGCCCTTGCGGACGGTCAGGTGGATGTCGTGGTTGGCCACGACACCGGGGAATCGCTTGGTGATCCCGGCGAGCTCGACGGCGGTCACCGATTCGTTGACCGCCGCTCCGGCCGGAGGGCTGCTGGACGCGTTGATGGCGCACTCTCCTGGGGAAGGGGGCCGTCTACGCGCGTAGCGCCCCTACGGCATCTAAAAGCGGCGGCGGCACATCGCACGACGGGGTACGAGGAGGAGGCCCGGAGGCGTCCTCCTCGTACCCCGTCGAGCGGTGCGACCACCGCGGTTACACGCTGTTCGAGGTGTTGCTCGGCTCAGCTGCTCTTGACCTTGATCTCGCCGCTGACGATCTTCTCCTTGGCCGTCTTGAGGGCTGCCTGGAGCTCGGCGTCGTCCGCGAACTTCGGGTTGGAGTCCGCCAGACCGACCTCACCGGACTTCAGATCGCCCCGAACGATACCGGTCTCCGGCTTGCCGTCCTCGACCGACTTGGAGAGGTTGTAGACCGCCTTGGCGACGTCCTTGGTCGCGGAGGTCAGGATGGACTCCTTGTACTTCGCGAGGGCTTCCTGCTGGTACTGGTCGGAGTCGACGCCGATCGCCCACACCTTGTTGGTGGCGGCGGCCTCGATGACGCCCTGACCGGAGAGACCGGCCGCCGCGTAGACGACGTCGGCCTTCTTCTCGATCTGGCCCTCGGCGGCGGTCTTGCCCTTGTCGGGGCTGGAGAAGCCGCCCTCCTCGGCGGTCTGCGTCAGGTACTGCGAGACGACCTTGACCTTCGGGTCGGTGTCCTTGACGCCCTGCTCGAAGCCGGCCTGGAACTTGTGGATCAGCGGGATGTCCACGCCGCCCACGAAGCCGACCGTCTTGCTCTTGGTGGTCTTGGCGGCGGCGACACCGGCGAGGTAGGAGGCCTGCTCCTCGTTGAAGACCAGGTCCGCGACGTTCTTCGCCTCGATGGTGGCGTCGTCGACGATGCCGAAGGTGGTGTCGGGGTACTTCGCGGCGGCGCTCTTCAGCGCGGCGGCGTACGCGTAGCCGACGCCGACGACCGGGTTGTAGCCCTGCTTGGCCAGCGAGACCAGGCGCTGCTCCTTGTCGGCGTCGGTCTCACCGTCGGTGGGCTCGACGTCGGCGGTCTCGTAGCCGAACTCCTTCTTGGCCTGCTCCAGACCCGCGTAAGCGGCGTCGTTGAAGGACTGGTCGCCCTTGCCGCCGACGTCGTACGCGATGGCGAGACCCTTGTCGCCCTTGGACTCCGAGGAACCGGAGTCGGTGGAGGTGCCACCGCAGGCGGAGAGGGCGAGGGCCAGGGAGGCGGTCGCTGCGCCTGCGACCGTGATCCGGGAAATCCGGCGCATGTCTGGTGCTCCTGTCGTACAAGCGCCGGGGACGGTTCGGGTACGGCGCTGGCTTCGCCGCAGATTAACGCGCGTAGACCTGCCTGAAAACCCCTTCTGTCCACCTTGTTATCCGCCCGTGAGCAAGGCAGGGCGTGCGGGCGTCCGGGGCTTGCCGGGCGCAAACGAAGGGTGGCGGAGGGTGACGCCGGGCGCCGGGGCGGGCGGGGCGGAACGGCGAGGGCCGGGCGCCCGGAGCGGGCAGGGGCCGGGCATGGCGGAGCGGGCGGGGGCTTTCGCGCGCCCGCCCGCTCCGTCGTCCGGTGCCGTGCCGTGCCGTGCCGTGCCGTGCCGTGCCGTGCCGTGCCAGTGGGGTCTACTCGGTCTTGACCTTGATCGAGCCGGCGATGATGCCTTCCTTCGCCTTGGCCACGGCCTCCGTCAGGCCCGGGACCTCGGCGTACTTCGGGTTGGCGTCGGACAGGCCCACGCCGTCGGACTTCAGGTCGAAGGTCCGGGTGCCGTTCAGCGGCTTGCCGTCCTCGACGGACTTGGCCAGGGCGTAGACCGCGCCGTTGATGTCCTTGAGGGCGGAGGTCAGGATGGAGTCCTTGTAGGCCGCGAGCGCCTCCTGCTCGTACTGGTCGGAGTCGACGCCGATCGCCCAGACCTTCGCCTTCGCGGCCGCCTCGATCACACCCTGGCCGGACAGGCCGGCCGCCTGGTAGACGACGTCGGCCTTCTTCTCGATCTGGCCCTCTGCGGCGGCCCGGCCCTTGTCGGGGCTGGAGAAGCCGCCCTCCTCCGCGGTCTGCGTCAGGTACTGCGAGACGACCTTGACCTTCGGGTCGGTGTCCTGGACGCCCTGCTTGTAGCCGGCCTCGAACTTGTGGATCAGCGGGATGTCCACGCCGCCCACGAAGCCGACCGTCTTGGTCTTGGTGGCCTTGGCCGCCGCGACGCCGGCGAGGTAGGAGGCCTCGTTCTCGGCGAAGACGAGGGAGGCGACGTTCTCGCCCTCGACCACGGAGTCGACGATGCCGAAGGTGGTGTCGGGGTACTTCGCGGCGACGGCCTTCATCGCCGGGCCGTAGGCGAAGCCGACGCCGATGACCGGGTCGTAGCCCTGCTTCGCGAGCGAGGCGAGGCGCTGCTCCTTGTCCGCGTCGGTCTCGCCCTCGGTGGGCTCGATGTCGGCGGTCTTGTAGCCGAACTCCTTCTTCGCCCGCTCCAGTCCGGCGTACGCGGCGTCGTTGAAGGACTGGTCGCCCTTGCCGCCGATGTCGTACGCGATGGCGAGGCCCTTGTCGTCCTTGCCGCCGTCGCCGCTGTCGCTCTCGCCGCTGGTGCCGCCGCAGGCCGTGGCGGCGAGTGCGAGCGACGCGACCCCCACCGCGACGCGGGTCAGTCTGGATATCCGACGCATCTGAAGCTCCCCATTCTCCAAAGCCCCGCAGCGGGCGCTCGGTTCGGCGCAGATTAACGCGCGTAGAAACTCCTGGGAACGGGGTTCCCCGGGGCCGTTACCCATTCGTGCCGCTGGCCGGTTACGGCCCTGTGAACCACCGGCGCGAAGGGGAGCGAAGGGGGCACCCGGGGCGCGCCGCGCGACCTCGTGCGCTGTGCATCAGGCTGCCCCCGACCCGCCGGGGCCGCAACCGCGGCGGGCCGGGGCGGGGCCGGCCGCGCTACACGGCGTCGATCAGCGCGGCCGCGGTGAACATCTCCACCCCGACGGTGATGGCGTGCTCGTCGACGTCGAAGTCGCCCTGGTGCAGGTCGCGGATGACGCGCTCGCCGGGCGGGCGGACGCCGAGCCGGGCCATCGCACCGGGCACGTGTTCCAGGTACCAGGAGAAGTCCTCGCCGCCGAGGCTCTGCTCGGTGGACTCGACGGAGTCCGTGCCGCGCCGGGCGGCCATGGCGGCCTGGAGCAGTTCGGTGCTGGTGACCTCGTTGACGACCGGGGGGACGCCGCGGACGTAGGTGATCTCGGACTTCGCCCGGTACAGGTTGGCGATCTCGTCGATGGCGCCGACCACGAGGTCCGGGGCCTGCCGCCAGGCGTCGAGGTCGAGGCAGCGCACGGTCCCCGCGAGTTCGGCGTGCTGCGGGATGACGTTCGGGGCGTGACCGGACTCGATCCGCCCCCAGGTCAGGGCGAGGCCGCTGCGGCTGTCGACGCGCCGGGCGACGAGCGGCGGCACGTCGGTGACGACGCGTGCGGCGGCGGTGACCAGGTCGGTGGTGAGGTGCGGGCGGGCGGTGTGTCCGCCGGGGCCGTCGAGGGCGATCTCCAGCCGGTCGCAGGCGGAGGTGATCGGGCCGACCCGCAGCCCGATCCTGCCCGCGTCCACCCGGGGGTCGCAGTGCACGGCCAGGATGCGGCGCACCCCGTCGAGCGCGCCGCCCTCGATGGCGTCGGCGGCGCCGCCCGGCAGGACCTCCTCGGCCGGCTGGAAGACCAGCCGCACGGGCCGGGGCAGCAGGCCCTGTTCGTGCAGGGCGGCGAGGACGAGGCCGGTGCCGAGGACGACGGTGGTGTGCACGTCGTGCCCGCAGGCGTGGGCGCGGTCCGGCACCTGGGAGCGGTAGGCGCACTCGCTCTTGGTGTCGGGGATGGGCAGGGCGTCGATGTCGGCCCGCAGGGCGAGCATGCGGGGCCCGCCGGTCCACTGTCCCGAGTCGGTGTTCGTGCCGATGTCGCAGATGAGCCCGGTCCCGACGGGGAGCACCCGCGGCTTCAGGCCGGCCCGCTCCAGCCGTTCCTTGATCGCGGCGGTGGTGCGGAACTCCTGGTTGCCCAGCTCGGGGTGCATGTGCAGGTCGCGGCGGAAGGCCACGAGCTCCGCGCGCAGCGCGTCCGGCAAGGTGCCGGGGAGCAGCGCTTCTCCGGACGGATCGGCCTCGGTCTCTCGGGACATCAGTTGCTTCACCCTCTGAAGGGTAGGACGCCGGGGCGGTCAACTGTCCCACGATCAACAAAAGTTCAGCCCGTTAGGGGAAGAAAAGTTGACCGCACGGCGCATGGCTCTCAACGGGGGTGGGTACACTCACCCGCTTCGGCCTCGGCACCCGGTTCCGTCTTTCCTGTTCACTTCTCCTTTCACCCATACCACGGTACGGCCCGACCACGCCGGGGCTGTCCACGTGACGTGACCAGGACCACCTACCCGGCGGCCGCCACCGCCGACAGCCGGTGCACGTCGCGCGCCGAGCCCGTCACGCCCGACAGGAAGCCGCGGGCGCGGGGCGAGGCGTGCTGGGTGAGCCAGGCGGGGTCGATGTCGCAGACGGCGACCTTGACCTCGGTGCCGGCCAGGGCGAGGGGGAGGGTGTGGACGACGGTGGACGGGAAGCTGAGGACGGTGCGGCCGATCGGGCCGCGGCGTGCGATCAGTTCGAGGGGGAGGTCGGGTCGGACGATCTCCAGGCCGGTCTCGACCGCAAGCCGGTGCAGTTTCTCCGCGCTCTCGCGGCGGTGGGCGAAGTAGCGGGCCGCGCCGTGGGTCCTCGCCAGCGCGCGTACGGCGTCCACGTAGCGGTCGCCGTCCACGACGCCGGTCTCCACCAGGGACGTGCCGACCATGTCGGCGCCCTTGGTGATGCGGGGCGGGCCGAAGCGCGCCCGGGTCCAGGCGAAGTCGTTCGCGGTGACCGTGACACCGTCCGGGACGTCGTCGATCGGCATGGAGGAGAAGACCGAGACCCGGCGGTCGCCCGCCGGGGTCAGCCGGTGCCGGGCGGACCGGGAGACGGGGGCGAAGAGCAGGTCGCGCGGACCGGGGCGGCTGCCCTTGCGGTGCCAGCGCACCAGGCGCTCGCCGTGGGCGAGCTGGGTGACGAACTCCATCGTGGCCGTGCCGTCGTCGACGACGACCAGGTCGTGGGCGCGGGTGATGGTGAGCAGCAGTTGCACGTAGCGGGAGAAGGGGTCGCCCATGACGACCCGGTCCGCCTGGCGGAGGGCGGTCGTGAGGCCGCCGACCGTGCGGAAGGGGGCCGTTGCGCCGCCCCGGGCCTCCTCCCACCGGATCTCGTGGCCCTCCTTGCGGGCCAGTTCCGCCATGCGGCGCAGCTGGCCCCGGGTCATCGGATCCACGGGTGACAGGACCACGAGGGTGAGCTCCGCGCCGAGTGCGCGCGTGTGCGCCCACTCCAGCACGTTCAGCAGTTGTACCGGGCTCTCGACGAAGGCGAGGGTGCGGGGGCCGGCATTCCCGGCGCGGGGGCTCATCGGCGTACGACCGTCCCGTGGTGAGGGCGTGGTGGGGGTGTCAGACCGTGACCGGCTCGCCCGCGGCGGCGGCGATCTCCGCCTCGGCGACGACACCGGAGACGCGGCGCAGCTTCTTCATCGGGCCGAGCTCCGAGTCGTAGACCTTCTTGACGCCGTCGCCGAGGGAGGCCTCGATGGTGCGGATGTCGCGGACCAGGCGGGTCAGGCCCTGCGGCTCGACGGAGGCGGCCTGGTCGGAGCCCCACATGGCGCGGTCGAGGGTGATGTGGCGCTCGACGAAGGTGGCGCCGAGGGCGACGGCGGCCAGGGTGGTCTGCAGGCCCGTCTCGTGGCCGGAGTAGCCGATCGGGACGTTCGGGAACTCCTGCTGGAGGGTGTTGATGACGCGGAGGTTCAGCTCCTCGGCCTGCGCCGGGTAGGTGGAGGTGGCGTGGCACATGAGGATGTTGTCGCTGCCCAGGACCTCGACCGCGTGGCGGATCTGCTTCGGGGTGGACATGCCGGTGGAGAGGATGACGGTGCGGCCGGTGGCGCGCAGGGCGCGCAGCAGCTCGTCGTCGGTCAGGGAGGCGGAGGCGACCTTGTGGGCGGGGACGTCGAACTTCTCCAGGAAGGCGACGGCCTCGGTGTCCCACGGGGAGGCGAACCAGTCGATGTTCTTGGTCCTGCAGTACTCGTCGATCTGGCGGTACTCGTCCTCGCCGAACTCCACGCGGTGGCGGTAGTCGATGTACGTCATCCGGCCCCAGGGGGTGTCCCGCTCGATGTCCCACTGGTCGCGCGGGGTGCAGATCTCCGGGGTGCGCTTCTGGAACTTGACGGCGTCGCAGCCGGCCTCGGCGGCGGCGTCGATCAGCTTGAACGCGTTCTCCAGCTCACCGTTGTGGTTGATGCCGATCTCGCCGGTGATGTAGACGGGGCGGCCGGGGCCGGCCTCGCGGGTGCCGAAGGTGCGGATGCGGGAGTCGGTGCTCATGACAGGGGGTTTCCTTACTTGGACTGGGTGATCGTGGGGGAGTCGAGGGAGTCGAGCGAAGGGCCGAGGAGCCAGCCGGCGATCTCCCGGATCGCGCCGTCGCCACCGGGGGCGGTGGTGACCGCGCGGGCTGCGCCGCGGACGGCGTCGTGGGCGCTCGCGACCGCCACGGGCCAGCCGACGAGGGCGAAGCACGGGAGGTCGTTGACGTCGTTGCCGACGTAGAGCACGCGTTCGGGCGCGATGCCCTGCTCCTCGCACCACTGCTGGAGCGCGAGGTCCTTGCGGTCGATGCCGTGCAGGACCGGAAGCCGGAGCTTGCGGGCACGGGCGGCGACGACCGGGTTCTCCTCCGTGGACAGGATCAGCATCGCCAGGCCGCTGCGGCGCAGGGCCCCGATGCCGAGTCCGTCGCCGCGGTGCACGGAGACGAACTCCCGTCCCTCGGAGTCGATCAGCACCCGGTCGTCGGTCTGGGTGCCGTCGAAGTCGAGGACCACCGCGTCGATGTCGGCGGCGGCGGGGAGACGACCGGCGGCGGGCGTGCCGGGCCGGGCCTCGTCGAAGAGGGGGGCCAGCGCGCGGGCGCGGGCCAGGTCGTGCGGGTCGTCGATCTCCAGGACGCGGGCCGGGTCGGTGCGGACCAGCTCGGTGCGTCCGAAGAAGCGGTGCTGGTGCTTGCGGAAGCCGGGCGCGGCCATGGCGTAGGCGGCGCCGGTCTCCAGCAGGTCCTGGGGGCGGTCCTGGCGGCGGGGGCGGAAGGACTTGTCGTGGTTGACGCCGTGTCCGCCCTCCTCCCCGTCGCCCTCGCCGGTGCCGTCCCGCCACACGAAGCCGTGGAACGGGGCGACCGTCACCGCGGTGTCGGCGCCGTTCTCCGCGACCGCTCCGGCCACGCCGTCGATGTCCTCGCGGACGAGGAAGGGACTGGTGCACTGCACGAGCAGCACCACGTCCACGGCCGCGCCGTGCAGGGCCTCGTGGGCGTCCATCGCGTGCAGGACGGCTGCCTCCGAGGTGGCCGTGTCACCGGCGATGGCGGCGGGCCGCAGTACGACCTCGGCGCCGGCCTCACGGGCCGCGGCGGCGATGGTCCGGTCGTCCGTGGAGACCACGACGTCCGTCACCAGGCGGGTGGCCCGGCACTCGCGCACCGCGCGGGCCACCAGCGGGACGCCGCCGACGGGGGCGAGGTTCTTCGCGGGCACTCCCTTGGAGCCGCCGCGTGCGGGGATCACCGCGAGCACGCGGCGCATCGAAGCGCCCCGGCCCGCTTCCGGGTTGGACATGGGTTCTGCTCCTTGCGCCGGCGTCGTGGGTGTCTGCGGGGCCGGGACCTCCGGGGTCCCGGAGGTCCGCGGGGCCGGAACCGCGGGGGTCTCAGGTGTCTGCGGAGCCGCGGGGGTCCCGGGTGTCGGGCCGTTCACAGCTCCCCCATCCGCCGGATCACCGGGGCGACCCGCTGGACGCCGTGGCGGTAGGCGCCGCGGGCGGCCCGGCGTACGACCTGGCGGACCGGGCCCGGGGCCTTGTCGGCGGCCGGCGCCCCGGGCAGGGGTGTGCCGTCCGGGCCCAGGTGGTGGCGGGCGAGGACGCCGGGGAGATAGCCGGGGGCGGTGACCGTCGTGTAGTACGGGGCCAGCGGGGGGAGCCCGCCCGGGCGGCCGAGCAGCCCGGTGATGCGTTCCCGGGCCTCGTCGAAGGCGGTCTCGTAGCCGCCGTCGGCCGCGACTCCCTGCCGGGCGACCCACTCGGGGTCGGGCACCGGGCGGTGGCCCTCGTCGAGCTGCTCCCAGGAGGCGAGGCAGCCGGAGCCGACGAAGTGGTGGTTGCCCAGCGCCTCCCGCACGCCCAGGTCGGAGAGGACGACCGTGGGGATGCGGCGGTGCAGGGACTCCAGTGCGGCCGTGGAGCTGATGGTGACCAGCAGGTCGGTGCGGTCGAGGACCTCGCCCATGTGCCCGTAGACGAGCCGGAAGTTGGGCGGCGGGTCGGCCCGCTGCACGAGCTTCTGGTACGGCAGTTCCTCGATGTGCGTGGTGTGCTCGCCGGGCTTGGAGCGCAGCTTCAGCAGCACCTCGCGCTCGGGGTGCAGGCGGGCGTGGCGGATCAGCCGTTCGAGGAGGTAGGTGCGGTCCCTGCGGTTGTCCGGCACGGAGGGCTGGGCGGCGAAGACCACCGTGTAGGGGCGCTGCCCGCCCTCGCGGTCCGGTTCCCCGGTGTAGTCGGCGCCGCCCAGGAAGGGCAGGGCGACCTCGGTCACCGCGGCGGCGTCGGCCCCCACCCCCTCGTACACGGCCCGGAAACGGTCCGCGTCCTGACGTGAGTTGGCGAGCACGAGGTCCGCGCCGTGCCGCAGCAGCAGGCCGTCGGCGAGCTTCTCGTAGACGACGCCGACGTAGCCGGTGACGACCACGGGGCGGTCGGCGCGGTCCCGCCAGATGCGCCCGAGGCCGTGCAGCGTCGCCTGGACGCCGCCGCCGACCAGGGCGAGGACGAGGACGTCGTAGGACTCCTCGCCCGTCGCGTCGCCCATGGCGCGCAGGAACTCGACGGCGGTCACCTCGCGGAGCGAGTCCGCGGTGACGCCGACTTCCCGCAGCTGGCGGGGGGTGGGGGTGGCTCGGCCGCGCAGGAGGTAGCCGTCGAGGCGGATGTCCGTGTCGCCGGGGGAGATACGGGTCGCGGTGAGCGCGCCCCATTTCCACCGGGTGTCGGAGTCCGCCAGAACGGCGACTCGCAGGGCCTTCGTTGCACTTGCTGGCACGCCGTAGACGCTAGGAAGCCATTTCTAGGACCGGCCCAACCGCAATCCAACAAAGGGTGAACAGCACATCGCCGAATAGGTGATCAGGCCGCCCGGCGCCCGGAAAAACGTTCGCTTCACCGCTTCGCCACGCCGCGTTCACCCCGTATCAAGGCCAAGGTAAAGCCGCATGCCGGGCCGCCGCATAACGTCACTGACGTGCCCAAGCTCTCCGTCATCGTGCCGTTCTACAACGTCCGGCAATACGCACCAGACACCCTGCGGAGTCTGCGCGCCAACGCGCGGGACGACTTCGAATTCATTCTCGTCGACGACTGCTCCACCGACGGGACCGCGGACCTCCTCGCGCGGGCCGAACGGGAGCTGCCGGGGGCGGTGCTGGTCATACACGAACGCAACGGCGGCCTGGCGACCGCCCGCAACACCGGCATCGACCGGGCGCGCGGCGAGTACCTCACCTTCCTGGACGGCGACGACTGGCTGGCGCCCGGCCACTACGACCGGCTGGTGGCGGCGGTCGAGCGGCTCGGCGTCGACTTCCTGCGCACCGATCACGTGCAGTGCACGGGACGGGTGCGCACACTGCACCGCGTACCGCACGGCCGCCGCAACGTGGCGCTGCGGCCGCGGGACGCGATCCTGCCCGCCCACCGGACCACCTCCGTCGACTACGCCTACGCGTGGGCGGGTGTCTACCACCGCCGGCTGGTCGAGCGGGGCCTGCTGCACTTCACCGACGGGCTGCGCACGGCCGAGGACCGGCCGTGGATCTGGAAGCTGCACCGCGAGGCCGAGTCCTTCGCGGTGACCGGGCTGCTCGGCGTCTTCTACCGGCGCGGGGTGGCGTCCTCGCTCACCCAGATCGGCGACGTCCGCCAGCTCGACTTCATCCGCGCCTTCGACGAGGTCCTGGCGGGGGCGGCCGGGGACGAGGACGCCGGGCGGCTGGTGCCGAAGGCGGTGCGTACGTACTGCGCGATCATCTCCCACCACCTCGGTTCCATCGAGCGGTTCGAGCCCGCGGTGGCCCGGACCCTGCGCGCGAGGAGCGCGGCGGCGCTGCGGCGGATGCCGCAGGACGCGCTGGACGAGGTACTGGGCTCGATGGACGCCGAGCGGGCCACGCGGCTGCGGCGCCTGCGCCGCCGCGCGACGGCGGACCGGACGGACGGAGGGGTGGCGGCGTGACCACGCAGATCTTTCTGGTGTCGACGCTGTACGGCACGGCCACGCTCGCCGCGGCCCTGGACAGCGGCTGCTTCGCACCGGCCGACCGGCGGATCCTGCTGGTCTCCAACAACGCGGCGACGCCCGAGACGACCCCGTCCGTGGACGCGATGCCCGGCTTCGAGCGGGTGCGGGACCGCTTCGACGACGTGGTGTCGTGGAACGAGGCCGTCTCCCCCTTCCACCCGGGCGGCTGGTCACCGCGGCTGGAGGACGTGCCGATGTGGGAGCGGCACCTGCGGCTGGCCTGGGGGCTGGGCGAGGACGACGTGGCGCTGGCCGTGGAGTCGATCCAGGTGCACCCGGCGCTCGGGGTGGCGCAGATCTTCACCGACGCGCCCCTGACCGTCTACGCGGACGGCCTGATGAGTTACGGGCCCACCCGCACCAAGCTCGCCCCGCTGGTCGGCACGCGCGTGGAGCGGCTGCTCCACCTCGACCTGGTGCCGGGGCTCACGCCGCTGCTGCTCACCGAGTTCGGCGTCGAGCCCGAGGTCGTGCCGACGGCGGCGTTCACCAAGGTGCTGGCGGAACTGGCGGGTGACGGCGCGCAGCCGGCGGGCCCCGGCACGAGACTGCCGGACACCGGCGGGGCCGCGGTGCTGCTCGGCCAGTACCTGTCGGCGCTCGGCATCCTCTCCGCCGACGAGGAGGAGGACCTGCACGTGCGGATGCTGACGGGCGCGGCCGGGCTCGGGCACACGCGGGTGGTGTTCAAACCGCACCCCACGGCGCCGGCCCGCTTCACCCGGACCCTGGAGGAGGAGGCCGGGAGGCTCGGCGTCGACCTCACGGTGGTGGACACGCCGGTCCTCGCCGAGGTGCTGTTCCAGCGGACGCGTCCGGCACTGGTCGTCGGCTGCTTCTCCACGGCCCTGCTCACCGCGTCCGCGCTGTACGGCCTGCCGGTGGCCCGGATCGGCACCGAGACGCTGCTGGACCGGCTCACGCCGTACGAGAACAGCAACCGCGTCCCCGCCACCGTCGTCGACGCGCTCCTCCCCGACCTGGCCGACCCGGCCGCCGTCACCGAGGGCCGGCGGGGCATGGACACCGAAACGCTCGCCGCGCTGGTGCGGGCCGTCGGGTTCGCGATGCAGCCGAGGGTGCTGCCGGAGCTGCGGCCGGCGGCCGAGGGGTTTCTGCGGGAGCACCTGGACGCGCGCACCTGGCGCTACTTCAAGAAGCGCCGGCTCACCTCGCTGGGCCTCCCGGGCGGCATCCCGGCCCGCCTGGGCTTCCTGCCGCACAACTCCACGGCCCGCAAGGTGGTCCGCCGGGCCCGGGCACTGCGCCGCTCGATGGGGCGGTGAGGCGGTGACGTAGGGGCGCCGGGAACCCCGCGGGCGGGCGAGCGGGGACTCCGGTCGCCCGCATGCGGGGCAGTGTTCACCCGCCGTGTGCCGGGAAGCCACCCGCGGCCCGTCGCTCTGGGGCACATTCGGCCTCCGGTCGGAGAACGGTGGAAGGCATGACGAAGCCCTTGGCGGGACTGTTCAAGGCGCGGCAGAAGGAGGCCGCCGAGCCGGCGCTGTACGCCCGCGGCATGCGCCTGTGCGGTGAGCACCTCGCGGCGCGGGACGCGGGGTCCGCTCCCCCGCAGGTCCGGCTCACCCAGGCCATCGGGACCTTCGCGGCCTCCCTCGGCAGCCCGTCGGCCGACCCCTTCGACGCCCTCCTCCAGGTCGGCGAGCGCGCGCTGGAGGCCGGCGGGGAGCGCGAACTGGTCCTCGCGCTGGGCGTCGCCGAGACCTCGGCCATGATCCGGCAGCGCTCCAAGGGGGCGTGGCGGCTGCGCGGCCTGGCCCTGGACGGGCTGGGCCGCGGCCACGAGGCGCTGGAGTGCTACGCGCGCTACACCGCGCTGCTGAACGGCGGCACCCCGGCGCCCGAGGTCGCCCGCAGGACGGACACCCTGCGCCGCCGGCGAGCGTGCCTCGACGCGGCCCTCGCGCTCTTCCCCGAGGCGGGCGCCCCGCTGCGCGAGCTGCTCGACCAGCCCGACACGACCACCGCGGTCATCGCTCCCCGGTTCGCCGCGTACGTGCGGGCGCGGGTGGCCGAGCACGGTCCCGGCGACCCCGCCGTGCGGCGCCTGCTGGAGCTGTACGGCGGCTACCGGCGGCTCGTCGAACGGCCCGCGTCGCCGGACCCGGCGCCGGGCGGCAGCACGCCGATCGGTGTCGGCGGGCTGCGGGGACTGGTCGCGGGGCGGACGGTGTGCCTGGTCGCGAACGCCGGTGACGTGGCCGGCAGCGCGCTCGGCGCCGAGATCGACCGCTACGACCTGGTGGTGCGCTGCGACGCGTTCCGCATCCGTGCCGGGGGCACCGGCGAGCGGACCGGGCTGCACGCCGTCTCGCTGCGGGGCGACACCCCGTGGGAGGGGCCCGCCTGGACGCAGCGGGCCGGTGTCCGGCTCGTGTTCGGCGACCCGGCCGCCGGCTGGCGCCGCGCCACCCGGCAGCGGCTCGTGCCCGGGGCGCAGGAGCACGTGGGCGACGCCTCCCTGCGCCGGCCGCTGAGCGACCCGGCGCTGCTCGGCGAGGACGGCTGGGGCCCGGCGCCGACCACCGCCTTCACCGTCCTGCGGCTCCTGGACTTCCTGGACGCGAGTCCTCGCCTGGACCTGATCGGCTTCACCCTGCCCGGCCGGCTGCGGCCGAAGGAGGCCGAGTGGGTCATGGACCGCGCCACGCACGTCGACGACAGCAAGATGAGGATCGCCCTGCGATGACCCCTCCCCCCGAGTCCTCCGGTCCCGGCTCCTCCGCTCCCGGGGCCTCCGCTCCCGGCTCCCCGGTCTCCGTCGCGGACGACCGGAGCGCCGTCACCGGCCGTCGCCGGATCGCCTTCGCCGTCCACACCGACCGGGACGGCCTGCCCGGCCTGGCCACGCTGATCCGCAGCCTGGCGCTGTCCAACCCGGGCGTCTGCGAGGACCTCGTGGTCCTCCACCCCGGCCTGCCCGACTCCTCGTTCGACGCGGCCCGGCGGCTGCACCCGCGCCTCGTCACGCGCCGGGCCGAGGACCGTACGGACGTCTTCCGGCTGGAGGGGTACGACACCGTCGTCGCCCTCACCCCGGCCATGGTCGTCCTCGGCGCCCTCGACGAGCTGCTGCGGATGCGCCACGGCGTCGGCGCCGTACGGCAGGTGCTGTGCGCCGGGGAGGCCGGGGAGCGACGCGCCGTGCTGCCGGACGGTCTCCTGGTCATCCAGCGTGCCGACGTGGACGACGCCCTGGCGGACCGGCTCGGCGACGCCACCGGCGACGACCTCGGTCCGGCGCTCACCGGGGCGCTGGTCGAGCTCGACGCCCGGTACGACTTCCTCGCCCGCCGCCTCCACGACGACACACCGGTGCCCGGACACGTGGCCGTCCTGCGCTTCACCGGACCGGTCGGCACCGACGCCCCCGGGTACGGCCCGGCCACCGAGGCGCGGCGCCGCTTCGAGTTGGGCGACGAGGAGTTCCGGGCCGCCTACTGCGCCCTGCCCGGCCGCAAGCACCCCGACCTGCTGGCGCACTGCGCGCCGCCCCTGCTCGCCGCCCGCCCCTCCCTCGACCTCGCCCGCACGGTCGCCGACGTCCACCGACAGCAGGGCCGCTACGACGAGGCCGTCGCGGTGCTCGCCCCGGTCGTCGGCGACCGGCTGGACGCGCCGCGCTGCCACGAGACGCTCGGTGTCTGCCTGATGGCGCTGTCGCGCTACGACGAGGCCGAGGCGCACCTGCTGCTGGCGGCGGCCTCCCCCGACGTCGCTCCCCGCGCCTTCGCCCAGCTCGCCCGCCTGGCGTGGCTGTGGGGCCGGGACGCGGAGGCGCACGCCTACGCCCGCGAGGGCCTGGACGCCGACCCGACGGACGGCGGCTGCCACGGCTGGTACGTACGCACCCGTCCGCGGGTGCCCGAGCCGCGACGACCGGACGCCGACGCGGACGCCGCCGACGACGCCGCGCGGCAGCTCGCGCACGTGGCGCTGTTCGCGGAGGGCCAGGAGAACGCCGGGGACAAGGTCCTGCCCGAGGCGGTGCGCAGCTGCTTCGACACCGACACGGGCCCGCGCCGCTGGTACGGGCAGCCGGTGCACCGGCTGGTGGACGAGGAGGCGCTGGAGCAGCTGAACGCGCGGCGCGGGATCGTCGTCGGAGGCGGCGGGCTCTTCCTCCCGGACACCTCCCCCAACGGCAACAGCCACTGGCAGTGGAACGTCCCCAACGACCTGCTGGCCCGCGTGAGCGCGCCGCTCGCGGTGTTCGCGGTCGGCTACAACGTCTTCGACGGGCAGCTCTACCGCCGGAGCCGGTTCGCGGAGAGCCTGCGGGTCCTGGTCGAGCGGTCGGCGTTCTTCGGGCTGCGCAACCACGGTTCCATCGACCGGGTCCGCGAGCTGCTCCCCGCGGGGCTGCGCGACCGGGTGCGCTACCAGCCCTGTCCGACCACGGTGGCCCGGCACCTGGACCCGGAGCGGTTCGCCTCGGTGGAGCGGTCCGACACGGTCCTGGTCAACTGCGCCTACGACCGCGCGGGCCTGCGGTTCGGCCACGACTACGGCCACTTCCTCACGCAGATGGCCACGGCGCTGCGGAGTCTGCGGGACCGGGCCGACGTACGGTACGCGGCACACATGCCGGCCGACGAGAAGTTCGTGCACGACCTGCGCCGGGAGCACGGGATCGCCCTGCCCGTGGAGCAGCTGTACGACATGTCGAACGACACCATCCGCGGTCTGTACGGACGCGCGCGGCTGGTGATCGGGATGCGCGGGCACGCCGGGATGATCCCGTTCGGCTGCGGCACCCCGATCCTCAGCCTCGTCTCGCACCCCAAGCTCGCGTACTTCCTGTCGGACATCGGCCGCCCGGAGTGGGGGCTGTCCGTGCACGACCGGGAGCTGGGCCCCCGGCTCGCGGAGCGGGCGTCGGCGATCCTCGACCACCACGCGGCCGCCGTGGCCGACGTGCACGGCGCGCAGGAACTCCTGTGGAAGACCACCCGGTCGAACATCGAGGAACTGCGGAACACCTTCGGCCCGTCCTGAGCGCCCGGAACATCCCGTTACACCGAGAATTCACTTCCCCTGCGAACGGAGTTCGCCTTCGCGCGCCCTTTTCGACACCGCTGACTTCGGGAGCGTAGCTAGCCTGTTCCAATCTCCGATTTTCTCTCCAACCTTCGAGCGTGAGAGGCCCGCGTGCCGAAACTGTCCGTCGTCGTCCCCATGCACAATGTGGAAGCCTTCGCCGAGAGCACTCTGAGAAGTCTGGCCAACAACGCGGACCCGGACTTCGAGTTCCTGCTCGTCGACGACTGCTCCACGGATTCCACCCCATGGGCGATCGACCGCTGGGCGGAGAAACGTCCCACCGCGCGCGTGATCCGGCACGAGAAGAACATGGGCATCGCCCAGGCCCGCAACAGCGGCATCGACGCGGCCCGGGGCGAGTACGTCACGTTCCTCGACGGCGACGACTGGTACGGACCGGGCTACCTCGCCGAACTGGTGTCCTTCGCCGACGAGCTGGGCTGCGACTTCGCCCGCACCGACCACGTCCAGGCCACCGGCACCGAGCGCGTGATCCGGCGGCCCCCGGCGCCCCTGCGCAACACGGTGATGGACCCGCGCGAGGGCATAGCGCCGCCCCACATGGAGACGATGGTCGACTATCCCTTCGTCTGGGCGGGGATCTACCGCCGGCACCTCTTCGACGACGGCGGGATGCGCTTCGCGACCGAACTGCGCACCGCCGAGGACCGGCTGTGGATCTGGCGGCTGCACCTGAAGGCGGCCTCGTACGCCTCCGTCGGCCTGCACGGGGTGTTCTACCGGCGGGGCGTCGCGACCTCGCTCACCCAGATCAAGGACTCCCGCCAGCTGGACTTCATCCCGGCCTACGACATGCTCCTTCAGGACCTGCTGCGGGACCCGGAGGCCGAACGCTTCCTCCCCAAGGCGGTACGGACGTACTGCGCCATGATCGCCTTCCACCTCGGCAAGGTGAACGAGTACGAGGCGTCGGCGGCGCGGCGGCTGCGGCACGAGGCACGGGACGCGCTGCACCGCATGCCCCAGCACGTGCTGGAGGAGACCCTCAGGACCATCGACAGCACTCGGAGCAGGTTGCTCAGCCGCCTGCGCGACGGCCGGAAGGCTGCCTGACCCATGCCCCACAAGACCCAGATCTTCCAGGTGTCGACCCTGTACGGAGCGGCCACCCTCGCCGCGGCGCTCGACGCGGGACTGTTCGGGCCGCGCGACGAAGCCCGGCGCGTCCTGCTGGTGTCCAACAACGCCGCGATACCCGAGACCGCGCTGCGGCTCGACGAGATGCACGGCTACGAGCGGATATCAGGCCGCTTCGACTCGGTGATCAGCTGGAACGAGGCGATCCGCCCGCACCACCCGAGCGCCTGGGGCCCGCGCGGCAATGACGTGTCGCTGTGGCAGAAGGCGTTCCGCCTGGCCTGGGGCATCGGCGAGCGGGAGCCGGTCGAGCTGGCCGTCGAGTCGATCCAGGTCAACCCGGCCCGCGCGCTGGCGGCGATCTTCTCCGAGGC
The DNA here is from genome assembly GCF_055589025.1 of Streptomyces sp. NPDC041968. Taxonomy (NCBI): domain Bacteria; kingdom Bacillati; phylum Actinomycetota; class Actinomycetes; order Kitasatosporales; family Streptomycetaceae; genus Streptomyces; species Streptomyces sp. NPDC041968. Next base: position 49,248 of record NZ_JBVJCB010000005.1, read on the forward strand.
CGCCCTGCACGTGTACGCCGACGGCCTGATGAGCTACGGCCCGACCCGTGAGAAGCTGCCGCTGACCCTCGCGCGCCGCATCCGGCGGCTGCTCCACCTCGACCTGATCCCGGGTCTGACGCCGCTGCTGCTCTCCGAGTTCGGCGTGGCGCCCGAGGTCGTCCCGGACGCGGCGTTCCGCGCGGTGCTCGACGAGATCTCCCGGGACGCCGCCGACGACCCCCGGCTGGCGCCCGTGGTGGCCCAGCGCCCGACGGCGGTGCTGCTCGGGCAGTACCTCGCGGCCATCAACATCCTCAGTGCGCAGGAGGAGGAGGACCTCCACGTCCGCATGCTCACCGGAGCCGCGCGCGCCGGACACCGGTCCGTGGTCTTCAAGCCGCACCCGACGGCTCCCGCGGGCTACACGACGGCGCTGAGCAAGGCGGCGGCGGACGCGGGCGTCCGGCTCACCGTGCTGGACGCGCCCCTGCTGGCCGAGACGCTGTACCACCACTGCGCGCCCGAACTGGTCGTCGGCTGCTTCTCCACGGCGATGGTGACCGCCTCGGCCTACTACGACGTCCCCATCGCCCGGGTGGGGACCGCGCTGGTGACGGAGCGGCTCAAGCCGTACCCCAACAGCAACCGCGTGCCGCTGGCCGTCGTCGACCACCTGGTGCCCGACCTGGAGATCGGTCAGGCCCCGGCGCGGGTGGAGGCGGCCCCCGCGTCCCTGTCGCCGCTGGTGCGGGCGATCGGGTTCTGCATGCAGCCCAAGACGTACGCCGAGCTGCGCGAGCCGACGGAGGCCTGGCTGCGGGCCAACCTGGCGGGCGTCCCCGAGTACTACTTCCCGGAGCTGCGGCTGACCGAGCTGGGCCTGCCCGGCAGCCGCCCGCAGCTGCGCGCGAAGCTCCAGGTGCGACGGGCCCGGCGCGTGGTGCGCAGGGCGGTACGGCGCGGCGCCGGGAGGAAGTGACCCGGGCGCGGCCGCGGCCGACGGCAACGGAGCCCCTTTCCGCCGCATGGCAGAAGGGGGCTCCGGCGTTTCCCTCCGGGCTCAGCCCAGCCAGCGGCCCAGCCGCAGCCGCGTCCACAGCAGGGCGGCGGCGAAGGACAGCACCACCGTGGCCACCGTCAGCCCCGCGAGCGCGCCGACGGCACCCGGCCAGCCGGCGTCCGCCGACACCACGCGCGGGGCGAGAGCCTCCAGGAACAGCAGGTGGACCAGGTAGGCGCCGAAGGAGACCCCGGCCAGCCGGCCCAGCAGCGGACGGAACCGCTCCGGCACCCTGATCCGGTTGAGGGCCATCAGCAGGGTCCCCGCGAGGAGGGCCACGACGACGGAGCCGTACGGGCCGGGGAAGTGCACCCGGTGCTCGTACACGGCCACCGCACCCCAGGCGCACAGCCCGCCGGCCAGCCACAGCAGGCGCCTGCCCCGTCCGGCGACCGCGGCACCCGGCAGGGACAGCAGCAGGGCACCGGTGACCGCGTACACGATCTGGTAGACGCCGAACTGCCAGGCGAAGGGCGGGCGTTCGACGTCGAGGAGGCGTGCCAGGTCGCCGAGGAGGGTCGGGGCGAGCGCCAGCCCGAGCAGGACGGCGCCCGCGCCCCAGGGCCGTTTTCCGGCCCGGATCAGCAGGACGACCGAGAGCAGCAGGACGACCGGGACGTAGGCGTACAGGTACCAGAGGTGGAAGGCGGGGCGCACCGAGGCGAACAGCGCGTCCCGTGCGAGGTCCCGCGTGGGCTCGGAGTTGGCGTCCCGAGCCCAGTCCCACAGCAGGTAGCCGGCGGTCCACACGGCCATCGGCACGACGATACGGGTCAGCCGCCTGCGGACCTGCCCGCCGTCCCGGGGCGGGGCCCCGCTCAGCACGACCCAGCCGGCGATCGCGAAGAACAGCGGCACGGCGCACCGGCTCAGCGCGTCCCCGACGAGCGCGGTCCAGTACACGGGGCCGCCTCCCGAGGGGGTGCGGTCCACGGACTTCATGAGTTCACCCGCGGCGTGGCAGACGATGACCCCGACCGAGGCGAGGACCCGGACGAGGTCGATGTCGTGGCGGTGCTCGCCCCGGGGGCGCGGGGCCGCGGGGGCCCCTTCGGGTGCGGGGCCGCGCCGGGGCTCGGCGGCGGTCATGGGCTCGGCGGCGATGGGTGTTCACTCCCGGACAGGACGCGCGGGCCCGCCGGTTTCCGGCCGGGCCCGGGAGGGGTGGGGTGCCGGCGCCGCGCGCACTCCCGGTGGCGGCGCCGCGCGGCGCACATCGGTGCAGGCTACGAGGGTGCGGCGAGCACCGGGAACCTGTCCGGGATGAACATCGGCCACGCGCGCGTGACCTTCCGGTGAACGCCGGGTGCCGCCACCGCCGCGTCATCCGGCGTTCCGCAAGAGTTCCCCCGGTGGCCCGTTCGGACGGCTCGGTTTCCGTCCGGGGTCCTCCCTAGTCTGGCCCCGTCCACCCCACAGGCGTTCCACGTACCCACACGTTCACCTCCGTGACGGATTGAGGTCGTTGCCCATGAACAGCCGTTCCCTGCTCCGCAGTCCGGTCTCCCGGCGACTGCTGCGTCCCGTGGCGGACCTCATCGACCAGCGCGTCCAGCGTCAGGTCCGCTCGGCGGTACGGGAGGGGGTGCGGGAGGCGGTGCGCGAGTCCACCACCCACCGGCTCGCCTCGGAGCTGCTCCTCGGCTCCCACGGACGCGGCCTGTCCCGCGTGGTGGCCGAGGGCCCGCTCAAGCGCCTGCACGTCGAGGTCGCGGCCCTGTCCGGCGACCGCGACGCGGCGGAGCGCAACGTCGCCACCGCCTACCGGCTGCTCGTGGCGCTGGAGTCGCTGGGCGTGGGCCGGGTCGCGGGCGGCACCATGAACATCTGCGGCAAGCTCGGCACGATCCCGCTGCTCGGCCCGCCGAACGACGAGATCCTGGAGATAGGCACGCTGTACGGCATGTTCTCCACCGGCCTGATCCGGATGCTGGAGCGCGACGGCCGCAGCCCGCGCCTGACCATCGTCGACCCCTTCGCCGGCGTGCAGCTCCAGCCGGGCACCAACCCGCGCCCCGACCCGACGGGCACCCCGGTCGACGAACACGCGGTGCGCACCAACCTCGCCCTGGCCGGCCCGGCGGGCGCGGCGGCCCGCATCCGGCAGGGCTTCTCGGAGGACCCGGAGACCCGGGAGGCGGTCTCCGACCGGGCGTACGGCGTCATCGTCATCGACGGCGACCACTCGGCCAAGGGCGTCCGCCAGGACCTCCAGTGGGCCGAGGAGATCGCCGCGCCCGGCGCGATCGTCGTCCTCGACGACTACGGCGACCCCAACTGGAAGGGCATCAAGGAGGCCCTGGACGAGCACCTGAAGGAGGACACGCGCCTCACCTACCTGGGCAAGGCGGCCCACTCGGCGTACCTGCGGGCGGCCTGAGCCGGCGCGTCGGGGACGCGACCCGACGCGGGCACGCGCGATCCGACGCCCACATCGCGCGATCCGCCGCACGCAGGGGGCGCCCGGGACAGATCGCGCGCCCCTGGGCGACCCGGGCGACCTGGGCGTCTCGGTCGCGGAAGGCGCCGAGGCGAGCACGTTGGGCGATTCGTGCGATTTTCCTCACACCAGATCGCGCGCGCCGACCTCTTTTCGGCCGGCGAGGAGGCATCCTCCCTGCATGGCCACTGCGCAAGAGACGCACACGTACCCCGGCGACCTGAACGACGTCCCCGGCTGGTTCTGGCCGCTCGACCAGGTGCTGTTCTCCTGGTTCCTGGAGCGTCAGGAGCGGCGGGGCACCCGCGGCGACCTGCTCGAACTGGGCGCCTACCTGGGCAAGAGCGCGATCCTGCTGGGCCACCATCTGCGGGACGGCGAAACGCTCACGGTCTGCGACCTGTTCGAGACGGAGCCGCCGGACGCGGCCAACCGGGCGGAGGCGGCGCAGTCGTACTCCACGCTCACCCGGCGGGCCTTCGAGCGGAACTACCTCTCCTTCCACGACACCCTGCCCAGGATCGTCCAGGACGTCAGCTCCACGATCACCGACGAGGTCGGGCCCGGCACCTGCCGCTTCGCCCACATCGACGCCTCGCACCTGTACGAGCACGTCCACGGCGACATCGGCGCGGCCCGCCGACTGCTGCTGCCGGACGGCATCGTCGTCCTCGACGACTTCCGCAGCGAGCACACCCCGGGGGTCGCCGTCGCCGCCTGGGAGGCCGTGCTCAACCGAGGACTGCGTCCCGTCTGCCTGAGCAGCCAGAAGCTGTACGCCACCTGGGGCGATCCGGAACCCGTCCAGGAGGAGCTGCTCGCCGCGCTGCGTGGACGCGACGACGTCGCCGTGACCGTGGAGCAGGCCGCCGGGCACCGGCTGGTCCGGGCCCGCGCCAAGGGCAAGCGGATGCAGCCGCCCTCGCTGCCGGCCTCACGGCACCCGGCGCCCGATGCACCGGCACGGCGACCGGACACCCTGCCGGGCGAGGCGGCGCAGGCCCGTCCGTCGGTCCGCCCGGCGAAGCCCCGCACCCGCCGGCTCGCGCTGGACCTGCTGCCCCCGGTCGTCACCCGGGCGGTGCGCCGGTACCGGGCGGCGCGGCGCGCGAAGACGGGCGGGACGGCACGGAGGCCGTAGGCCGCCCCGAGTCCCGCGATGCACGACGACGGACCACGACCGGCCCTTCCTCGAAGGGCCGGTCGTGGTCCGTGCGGAGCTACGCGCTCGCCACCGACAGCTTCACCGCGAAGCCGAGGAACAGCGCGCCCGCCGCCGAGGTGGCCCCCGCCGACAGCCGCTTGCGGCGGCGGAAGGCCGCGGCCAGCCGGGTGCCGCTGAAGATCAGGGCGCTGAGGTACAGGAAGCTCGCGAGCTGGGCGAAGACGCCGAGGACGACGAAGGAGAGGGCGGGGTAGGCGTAGCCCGGGTCGACGAACTGCACGAAGAAGGCGACGAAGAACAGGATCGCCTTCGGGTTGACGAGACTGACGACCAGGGCACGGCGGAACGGCCGCTCGGCGTCGGCCGCGGACTCGGTGCCGGCGCCCTGCGGGGTCTGCTCCCGCCGCGTCCGCCACATCGCCCAGGCGGCCCGCATCATCCCGATCGCCAGCCACGTCAGGTATCCGGCGCCGATGTACTTCACGATCCCGAACAGCAGGGCGTTGGCCTGCAACAGGGAGGCGACCCCGGCGGCCGACAGGGTCATCAGCACCATGTCCCCGCACCAGACCCCGGCGGCGGCCGTGTACCCGGAGCGCACGCCGCGGCGGGCTGCCACGGACAGGACGTAGAGCGAGTTGGGGCCGGGGAGCAGGATGATCAGAGCGAGGCCCGCGAGATAGGTGGGGAGATCGATGACGCCGAACATGGAGGGAGTGTCGCACGGCGGTGCGACACTCCGCGCGGGTGTTCCAGACGTCGAGAAGGAGGCCGGGGGCGCCCGGGATCAGAAGGCGTCGGAGGGCACGTACGTCCCCCAGACCTCCCGCAGCGCGTTGCACACCTCGCCCACCGTCGCCCGCGCCCGCAACGCGTCCTTCATCGGGTACAGGACGTTGTCCTCGCCCTCGGCGGCCTTCTTCAGCGCCGCGAGCGCGGTGTCCACCGCCCGCTGGTCGCGTTCCGCGCGGAGCGCGGCGAGGCGGGCGGCCTGCTGGGCCTCGATGGCCGGGTCGACGCGGAGCGGCTCGTACGGCTCCTCCTCGTCGAGCTGGAAGCGGTTGACGCCGACCACGACCCGCTCGCCCGAGTCGGTCTCCTGGGCGATGCGGTAGGCGCTGCGCTCGATCTCGCTCTTCTGGAAGCCGTGCTCGATGGCGCTGACCGCGCCGCCGAGGTCCTCGACCTTGCGCATCAGGTCGAGCGCCGCCGCCTCGACGTCGTCGGTCATCTTCTCGACGACGTAGGACCCGGCGAACGGGTCGACGGTCGCCGTCACGTCCGTCTCGTAGGCGAGCACCTGCTGGGTGCGCAGGGCGAGGCGCGCGGACTTGTCGGTCGGCAGCGCGATGGCCTCGTCGAAGGAGTTGGTGTGCAGGGACTGCGTGCCGCCGAGCACCGCGCCGAGGCCCTGCACGGCGACGCGGACCAGGTTGACCTCGGGCTGCTGGGCGGTCAGCTGCACCCCCGCCGTCTGCGTGTGGAAGCGCAGCATCAGCGACTTGGGGTTCTTCGCGCCGAACTCCTCGCGCATCACCCGCGCCCAGATCCGGCGGGCCGCGCGGAACTTGGCGACCTCCTCCAGGATCGTCGTGCGGGCCACGAAGAAGAAGGACAGGCGCGGCGCGAAGTCGTCGACGTCCATGCCGGCCGCGACCGCGGTGCGCACGTACTCGACGCCGTCCGCGAGGGTGAAGGCGATCTCCTGCGCGGGCGAGGCCCCCGCCTCGGCCATGTGGTAGCCGGAGATGGAGATGGTGTTCCACTTCGGGATCTCGGCCCGGCAGTACTTGAAGATGTCCGCGATCAGCCGCAGGGAGGGCTTGGGCGGGAAGATGTACGTCCCGCGCGCGATGTACTCCTTCAGCACGTCGTTCTGGATGGTGCCGGTGAGCTTGTCGGCGCCGACCCCCTGCTCCTCGGCGACGAGTTGGTAGAGCAGGAGCAGCAGGGCGGCGGGGGCGTTGATCGTCATCGAGGTGGAGACCTGGTCCAGCGGGATCCCGCCGAACAGCACCCGCATGTCGTCGATCGAGTCGATCGCCACGCCCACCTTGCCGACCTCGCCGCTCGCGATCGGCGCGTCGGAGTCGTGGCCCATCTGGGTGGGCAGGTCGAAGGCGACCGACAGGCCCATGGTGCCGTTGGCGATGAGCTGCTTGTAGCGGGCGTTGGACTCCGTCGCCGTGCCGAAACCGGCGTACTGGCGCATCGTCCAGGGCCGGCCGGTGTACATCGACGGGTACACACCCCGGGTGAACGGGTACTGCCCCGGCTCACCGAGCTTCTCGGCCGGGTTCCAGTCCGCCTGGGTGTCGGGCCCGTAGACCGGTTCGATGGGCAGTCCGGACTCAGACTCGCGCGCCATGGTGTGATGCCTCCCGCTGAGCACATGTTCGAAGGTGCTCGAACTACCCGTCAGTTACTCGCCAGTACAGGCCGATCCCTCGACGGACTGTATCGGCGTGCGTGCACCCGGTGGAGAGCCACACGCTGGGACCTTGCTCACAGCCCTCCTACGGTCCCGGTCACAACGGTGCCGCCGCCGTTCGCGGCACGTGATTCGGGGGGAGCATCCCAGGGAACGTCCGGGCGAGGCGGTGAGACGACGGGGGGCGCGATGCGCGGGACGGGCAGGGGGAGCGCGGGGGGTGCCGGCCGGGCGGTCGCCGCGGCGCTGGGGGCCGTACTGGTGGCGGGCGGCTGCACCGTGCAGGGCACCGGCGCCGACGGCAAGGGGCGTTCACCGGTGCGCATCGACGTCACGGGCGCACCGTCCGAGGACGCGCCGGGGACCGGCGAACCGTCCGGTGCGCCGCCCGTCCGCACCGCGCCCCGGGTGCTGTGGACGCGCGGCGACACCGGCCGGGACGTACGCGAACTCCAGGCGCGGCTGCGTCAGGTGGAGTGGCTCGTGGACGGTCCGACCGGGACGTACGACGACCTGACCGAGCGCGCGGTGAGCGGCTTCCAGGGCAAGCGCGGGCTGCCCCGGACCGGGCGGACCGACGACGTCACCTGGCAGCGGCTGCTCAGGATGACGCGCGAGCCGGGCCGGTGGGAGCTGTACCTGATGGGCGGGCAGCCGGCCGCCGCGCCCGACCCGCGCTGTCTGACCGGCCGGGTCCTGTGCGTCAGCAAGTCGAGCCGGACACTGCGCTGGATGGTCGACGGACGGACCCTGTCGACGCTGCCGGTGCGCTTCGGCTCGCAGTACACACCGACCCGGGAGGGGGTGTTCCACGTCTACTGGAAGTCCCGCCACCATGTCTCGACGCTCTACGACTCGGCCATGCCGTACGCGATGTTCTTCAGCGGCGGCCAGGCCGTCCACTACTCCGAGGACTTCGCCGCCTACGGCTACGCCGGCGCCTCGCACGGCTGCGTCAACGTGCGGGACGAGGCGGCGATCGCGGACCTCTACGCCCAGGTGCGCGACGGCGACAAGGTCGTCGTGTACCGCTGAGGCGGGGCGGAACCGGAGGGGGATGGGGCGCGGACGGGACCGGGGGAACGTGTCCCGCCCGCGCCGAGGTGCACGAGCCGTAGGTACGGGGGGAACCCCGGCTCGGTGCGGAAGCCGATGACCAGTCGGCTCACTCATTACTGCGCCAGGGCGGCCGAAAGTGTCACACCCTCGGCGAGAAATGTTCGGCGCCTCTGTGAAAGCGCAGGTCAGGCCGGTTCCGCGAGAGTGAGCACGGCATGCGCCGGGAAGGCCGGCCGCTGCTGCGGCGAGGGCGCGAAGGCCGAGGGGGCGCGCGGGTCGTACCGGTGGCCGGCGGGCGGGAGCGGGCGGTGGCGGTCGTCGTCATCGTCCTTGCCGCCGCCCCTCCCTCCACCCTCGCCCTCTCGGGAATCCCCGGAGTCCTTGCCGCCCCTGTCACCCTTCGTGCTCTTGGTGCTCTTGGTGCTCTTGGTGCTCTTGCTTCCCTTGTGGCTCTTGCCGCTCTTTCCGTCCCTACCGCCCTTGCCGCCCTTGCCGTTCCGCGACGGGTCCTGCTCCCGGGTCATCTCCCGGGCCTGGCCGTTCTCCTTGGCGTCCCTCGCGCCGTCGCGGTCCTGGGCGCTCGTGCCGGCCTGGGCCAGGAGGCTCCGGCAGTACAGGACGACGCGCGACGCGCCCCCGGCCGCCTCCTTCAGCGCGCGCCCGCGCGCACCCTCCAGATGCTCGCCGGCCCTCACCTCACGGCAGACCGCGGTCAGGTCCGGTCGCCCGTCGCCGACCCCCGCCGCCGCCCGCTCGTCGGAGCCGGCGTCGCGGTCCCCGGCCCTGCCGCCGCCCTCGGCGCCGTCCCGGCCGGGCCCGGCGCCGCCCTGCACCCCGTCCAACGGTGAGGGCGAGGCGGGCGGGCCGTCGGAGGACGTGGCGGCCGACACGGTCGCGGCGGGGTCGGGTCCGGAGCCCTCGAAGGGCGTCGTCAGAACTCCGGTTCCGGCCGCCACTGCCACCCCGCCGACCATGCCCACGGTCAGCGCGGCGGCCAGACCGAGGCGCAGCGGGCGGTTCCACCGGGCGCGCCCGGCACCGTTCCCGCGAGGACCGATGCGGACCAGCCCGGCATCGGAGGGCGCCGCCGAGGTGTCCCGCCCCGGGCGGGCCGGCGTCCCCTCCGGCACGTCGGCCCGCTCGGCGCGCGCCGTGCGGAAGGCGGCCAGCGCGGCGGCCTCGCCGGGGAGTTCACCGCTGGTCGGCGCGGGTGGGGCGGCCAGTGCGCGGAGGGCCTCGGCGAGTCGTGCGGCCCGGTCGCGGACCGCGGGATCGACAGCCTCCGGTGACTCTCCGCGCAGCAGGATCTCCGCCGTCGCGCGGTCCAGCCACCTGTCCTGCTCGTCGGCCATCACATGTCCTTCTGCGTCCGCGCACGCGTATGCGTCACACTCGCGGACGTCACCGCGTGGCCGCGCGGTTCTCGCTGGGGCGGCAGCGCGTCGAGCCCGCCGCCCGATTCCGGATCGCCGCCGAGAAGTTCGGCCAGGCGCCGCAGACCGCGGTGCGCGGCCGTGCGGACGGCGCCCGGCCGCTTGCCCAGCGTCTCGGCGGCGCTCTTGGCGTCGAGGCCCACCACCACGCGCAGCACCACGGCCTCGGCCTGGTCCTGGGGCAGCCGGGCGATGAGGGAGAGGGTGCTGTCGGTGGCCAGGGCCTCGATGGCCTCGCCGGCGGTGTCGGACTCGGCGGGCCTGCCGGTCAGTTCCGTCTCGTCGCCGCCGACCGCGGGCCGGCGTCCGCGCATCCGGATGTGGTCCAGCGCGCGGTTGCGGGCGATGCGGGCGGCCCAGCCGCGGAACCGGTCGGCGTCGCCGTCGAACCGTTCCAGGTCGCGGGCGATCTGGAGCCAGGCCTCGGAGGCCACGTCCTCGGCGTCCGGATCGCCGACCAGCGTCCGCACGTACCCCAGCAGGCGCGGTTGCACCGCGCGGTACACGGTCCGGAACGCGGTCTCGTCCCCGCCCTGTGCCGCACGCACCGCGGCGGTCAGCTCCGCGTCGTCCCCCAGCACCGAGCCTCTCTTTGCGCCTCAGCCGGCGCCGCTCTCGCGGACCGGGTACTCGCCGTCGTGGTTCCTCAAGGAGTGTGGTCGCGGTGGCCCACCGCTGGTCGGGTGCGGGAGACAGTCCCCCGCTCATCGGCGCGAATGGCACGTTACGTCTAGAAACCGTTCCTCGTCCATGTCCTCCTCGCCTTGCCGTACAAGATGCAACTAAGCCGTGACGCGAGAAGGTGTGACAGAAAACGCAGTCGCGGCGCTGTAGGAAGTACGGGCCGCCGCGCGGCCCGTGCCGCGCGACGGCCGGGGCCTCTCCTGTGGGGGGTGGCGGCCCCGGCCGTTGCCTTGGCCGCCGTGCCCGCCGCCCGCGCGGGGGCCGGGGACTGCCGGGCGGGTCCTAGTCGCCGGCGCCCGCCGCCCGGTCCGCCCGCCGTGTCCTCCCGTCGGCCCCGGTCCCCTCGCCACCACCGTCGGTCTTGCCCTGCGCCCGCCCCGGCCCGGTGGCGGTGCCCGTCCGGCCCGGCGCGGTCGGGCCGGACGCGGCGCTCGGCGTGGTCTGCCGGGCGCCCCGGCCGGCGCAGTGGGCCGCGCCGCCCTCCTCACCGTCCGCGACCCCGGCGAGCCGCTGCTGGACCTCGGTGTCCGGCGCCTTGCCGCGTTCCCGCGGCCGCTGGTGGGCACGGCAGCCCGCCCCGGTGTCCGGGGTGGTGGCCCCGGGGCCGGGCGGCGCGGGGGCACGGGGTGCGGTGGAGGTGGGCAGCGGCACGACGGGGAGCGGGTCGGCGGTGCGCCGCTCCGCGGTGCCCTCCGGGCCGGCGGTGGGGCGGACGCGGTCCGGCCCGGAGGCGCCCGGCAGGAAACCGTTCCCGCCGATGGCCGCGTAGGCGACGCCTCCCAGGGTGAGGCTCGCCAGCAGCACCGAGAGCACGGCCCTCGACGAACGCCGTGCGCGGCACCGCTCCCGGGGACGCCAGTCGTCCCGCCGACGGGTGCGCGGGGCCCGCTCCGGCCGGGCGTCGAGGGCCGCCCGGAAGGCGGCCACGGCGCGCCGCTCGCCCTCGGCTCCGACGCGCTCGTCCCGCAGGGCGGCGGCGAGCACCCCCTCCGTTGCCGGGGTGGCGGGCGCGGCGGTCCGGGGGACGGTGCGGCCGGCGCCGCCGTCGCCGTGCCGTGCGTCCATGTCCGCCCCCGTTCCCGCCCGGTCCGCCGGGCCGCCGCCGTGGGCGCCCGTCATGTCGACTCCCCCAGCGCCCTGGGCGCCTCGTCCGTCACACCGCCGGTTCCGAGTTGCCGGGCCAGCCGCTTCAGCCCCCGGTACGTCGCGGTCCGCACCGCGCCCGGACGCTTGCCGAGCACCCGGGCGGCGGACGGCCCGTCGAGGCCGACGACGACCCGCAGGAGCACGGCCTCGGCCTGGTCGCGCGGCAGCCCGGAGACCAGCGCCAGGGCGGCCTCCGTGGACAGCGTCTCCAGCGCCTGGTCGGGTGTGGAGTGCGGGCCTGGCAGGTCCAGTACGTCCTGTTCCAGCGCGCTCGGCCGGGGGCGCACCTTCTGGCGCCGCAGGTGGTCCAGCGCCCGGTGCCGGGCGATCGTCGCCGTCCAGCCCCGGAAGCCCGCCCCGTCGCCCCGGAAGCGCCGCAGGTCGCGGGCTATCTCCAGCCAGGCGTCCGAGGCGACGTCCTCGGCGTCGTCGCCGACGAGTCCGCGCAGGTAGCCCAGCAGGCCGGGCTGCACGATCCGGTAGGCGACCGCGAAGGCGGCCTCGTCACCCTCCTGGGCCCGCGCGACGGCCGCGCCCAGTTCCCCGTCGTACGCCTGAACGCGGCGGGCTTCCCCTCGCTGGCCCAAGAACCGTCCTCGTCCGTACCGAGTCCTCCGCGTGCTCGGGTGAGCCCGCCCCCACCGTCATCAGCGTGGGCGCGCACGGAAGTGTCACAGGAAACGCGCCGGGACCGGCACGCGGTCTGGCCGTTCCCCTCGCCCCGCCGGTCCGGGGGACGGGACGTCGGATCGGCGCGGGCCCGTCGCCCCGGTCAGCCGTCCGCCGTCGCGTCCCGGCACAGCAGCCGCAGCGAACCGTCGCCGGCGAAGCAGCGGCGGGCCTCGTCGATCGGGTCCCACAGGCGGCCGTCGGGGGTGCGGACCCAGTGGTCCCCGCCCGCGGCCCACCACTCGCCGCCGCTCCGGCGCACGATCACCTCGCCCGCGTAGGCGCCGAGTCCGCGCAGTGCAGTCTCCACGGCGGCGTACGGCGGTCCCTCGCGCCGGATGCCGTCTATCACCCGGTCCACGCGCCACAGGCTCTGCGCCGAGTAGTCCAGGCGGAGCCGGGCGCCCTCGCGCATCGTGGCCACCGCGTCCGCCGCCCACCGCACCGGCTTGGCGGCGGCCGACGGCCGGTTCTCCTGCTGGGTCGTCAATCCGCTGGTCACAGTAGTCACATCGGCTAGAGCGCCGCCGGGCGGCGTTTCGTCACACACGTCCGCCGCCCGTTCCGCAACCGGCGCAGGACCGCCCCAGGTCCGTCACGTCCGTCGCACCGCCGCCGCACCTTCCCCGCACGACGGCCACAGGCCGCCGGAGGGTCAGCCCCGGCCGCGGGCCCGGCGGGAGACCACCGCGCGCAGCACCCGGCGGCCCTCCGTGGAGACCTCCACGGCCCGGCGCAGCCCGGCGGGGCCGTGACCGGCGAGCACCTCAAGGACGATGATCTGGCGGCGCAGTTCGGCGGCGACGAGCGGTGAGAGGCCCTCCGTACGGTCCTGCGCAAGGCCGCCCGCGGAGTTCTCCCGGCCGAGGCCGCCGCCGGGGTCCGCGACGGGGTCGAGGAGCCGGTGGACGCGGAGCGAGGCGACCGAACAGGCGTCGGCCCACACCCGTATCCGCGCGCCGGAGCACGTGTCCGGTACGGCGGCCAGCATCCGGCGGACCAGCAGCACCGCCTCGTCCTCACCGGAGGCGTCGGGGCCGGCGAGCCGCTCGCGCACCCGTGCCAGCCCCTGGGCCCAGCCGTCCCCGCCGTCGGCGTCGTCGGCGTCGTCGGCGTCCTGCCCGGTCTCGGCGAGGGCCGCCCACAGCGGTCTCAGGACCTCGTCGTCGCCGTCCAACAAGGGAACGCAACGATCCAAACAAGCCAGTCCGCTTCCGGCGAGTCCGCGTGCGTCGGCCCGCGTGATCAGTTCCACCAGGCTCATCCGGTGCCTCCCTGTCGCTCCTACTCCGGCCCGCCCACCAGCACGGAGCCCGCACTTTCCCTTACTGCGTGCGACGGCCCGGGAGTGTCACAGGGGCACTGCGCCCAGCCGGTCGAGGAAGCGGAAGAAGAGGTTTTCGGCCACCGGACCGGTCGCCGGGTCCGGGTCCGCCGACAGCACCTCCGCCAACTCCCCGGCATCCGCGGTGCGCCCCGCCTCGGCGGCCCAGGCAACGGCCCGCTCGGCGGCGTCGCGGGGCTCCAGGAAGTAGTCCTCCAGCGTGAGTCCCTTCTTCTCGGCGCCCAGGTACCCGGCCATCGCGGACCGCGCCAGACAGGTCGTCCACGCCCCGCTCTCCGGCGCCGCGGCCTCCACGACCACGCAGTCGCTGTCCATGACGTACCCGAACAGCGCGGGCGCGCCGGTCTGCGCGGCCAGGTCGTTCATGTTCCCGACGTCTCCGTCGCCGCCCGGGAACTCCCACACCTGCCAGCCGTCCGGCGCCGTCAGACGCAGGGTCATGTCCGCGGCGCCCGACAGCGCCTCCAGCTCCGCGAGCGGCCGCTCGGCGCGGCCCACGACGTAGTACCCCCAGTAGCCCATGTCCCGGTCCCCCCGGCGTCTCGGTTCGGCTCGCCCGAAAAGACCACCACAGCCGTACGGGAGTGCGCAGCCGTATCCGGCAACTCCCGTCCCGGCCGGGCGTCCGGCCCCCGGGGCGGACCGGCTCAGTCGAGCCGGTCCGCCAGCGACCTGAACTCCGCCCAGGACAGCTCGGGCTCGCCCGGGTCCCAGAGCTTCTGGACCGTCGCCGCCAGCGGCAGCCGGATGCCCTCGGCGACCTGCGCCTGCGTCTGGGCGCTCGGGATGTCGCCCCAGACCGCGAAGCCGCCGCCGAGGATCTGGTCGTCGTACCGGGCGTCGACCGGCGTGGTGCCGCGGATGACGCGCGGGGTCCACTGCTCGTAGATGCGCTCGCCGGTCGGGTAGACGAAGGTCTGCGGCTCGCCGAGGACGTAGTAGAGGAACTCGTCGTTGTAGTTGATGACCTGGCGCCCCTCGGCGAGGTACTCGGTGGGCGGGCGGGCGCCGATCTCCTTGCCGGTCCAGTAGGCGACCTTGATGTCCTTCGAGGGCTCGACGGAGGTGTCCTTGAAGAACCCGTCGTTCCAGGCGCGCGGGACGCGGTCGTGGGCCTGCACCGTCTTCGCGCGGCCGTTGAGCCAGCCGGTGGTGAGGTCGGCGACGGTGCCTCCGGGGCCGTAGGCCTCGCGGGCGGCGGCGGCCAGCGTCGGGTAGGACGCCTCGGGGTCGGAGACCACGAGCGCCTGATACTCGTCGGCGCCCAGGTGGAACTGGGTGCCGGGGAAGAGGTCGGCGTACTCGTTCAGCAGGTCGTCGACGATCTCGGCGGCCTCGGGCTTGGAGATGTCGATCGCGCCCCGGGTGGGCGTGCCCTGCGCGTTGCGCAGCTGGAGGTCCGGGTGGGCGGCGAGCACGGCGCCGAGGTGGCCGGGCGAGTCGATCTCGGGGACGACGGTGATGTGGCGCGAGGCGGCGAGATCGATGATCTCCTTCATCTCGGCCTTGGTCAGGTGGTCGTCCGAGACGATCTCGGGGTGCGAGTCGGACTCGATGCGGAAGGCCTGGTCGTCGGAGAAGTGCAGGCCCAGCTCGTTGAACTTCAGGTCGCCCAGCTCGCGTATCCGGTCCTTGATCCAGTCGGCGTCGTAGTGCTTGCGGGCGATGTCGAGCGAGAGGCCGCGCTTCGGCTTGGCCGGCTCGTCCTTCACCACGCCCTCCGGCGCGGTGCCGCCGCCGTCCACGGCCTGCTTCAGGGTCCGGGTGCCGTAGTAGACGCCGGCCTCGGCCGGACCGGTGACGGTGACGCGGCCGTCGCGCACCGTCATGGTGTACGACTCCGGGTTCGCGCCCTTGTCCTGCCGGACGTCCAGCAGCAGGTCGCCGGCGCGTTCGTCGTCCTTCTCCCCCGCGTACGTGAGCCCCAGCTCGGCGGCGGTCTGACGCCCCTCGTCGGCGAGGCCGGGGTCGGCGACGACGACGCGGTGCGCCTTCTCCGGCTGCCAGCCCGGACCGCGGGCCGGGGTGTGCTCGCGCACCGCGGGTATGGTGCGCGGCTCCTTCGACAGGGCGTAGGAGCGGCTGGGGCTGGGCGAGGTGGCGGGTGCGGCCGCCTCGCCGGAGGACCGCGCCGCCGGGGCCCCGCCCTCGCCGTCCCCGTCACCGTCGGTGGCCCACAGGCCCACTCCCACGCCGAGGGCGGCGACCACCGTGCCGGCGATCACGGCCCGCTGCCTGACTCTGTGCGCCGGTGACCGGCGTGCGTGCTCGCTCACATCGCCAACCTAGGGTCATGAGCCTCACCATGCGTCCACCACATGTTCTGAAACTCTCCCGTTCAGGTGAAATTCGGGCATCGGACGGACACGCCATGCCGTCACTCGATAACGTGACGCCACATCTTTCGCACAATCCCCTGCCGACACACACGTGACGCCCACGAGGACCCACGCTGCCTGCGCACCGTCTTCCCGACCTCCCCGGCCGAGTGGCCCCACCGGTACCGGTGCAAACCCGCGCCGCACCGGTCCCGCCCTCCTCGCTGGAGCGCTTCAACACCGCCCCGGCCGAGGAGGCCGTCGCCGCGCTCCTGACCTGCCTGAACAGCGCCTGGTGGGCCGAGCGCCTGACCTCCCACCGCCCCTATCCCGACCTGCCGTCCCTGCTGGCGGCCGCGGACGAGGCGGCGTACGACCTCTCCCCGGACGATCTGGCGGAGGCCCTGGCGGCGGAGACGCTGCCCCCGCTCCCCGAGGACACGTACGCGGCGGCGCACACCGCCCTGGGCGCGGGGTACGCGGCGTACGAGGCGCGCTTCGGACACGTGTTCGCCATCTGTCTGGACGGCCTGGCGGCGGCCGAGGCCGTGAACCACGTACTGACCGGCATCCGGTCACGATTGGCGAACGATCCCGACGAGGAGCGGCTGATCGCGCTGGAGGAGCTGCGCCTCCTGGCCAGGGGCCGGCTGGCCCGGCTCACCGGGGCCCGGGGCGGTGACCTCGGCGGCCGCGCCGCACAGGCCGGGCCGGAAACGGACGGTCCGCGCCCGGCCAACCTGCCGGAGCCCCCGGCCCGGTAGCCGCCCCGCGGTCATCCCACTGCTCCTTTGAGTGCAACTTTGATCACACAAGCAGGCCCCCCGTAAGCGCCGCAGGCAACCGTCGCTACGATGCTGGGGGCCGGTGGACCGTACCCGGCCGGGCCCGACCGACAAGGAAAGCCGGCGCGGCCCCAATCACCGCTCCCGGAGGAAACTTCCGTGCCGGCTGGAACGCTGTACCGCGGCCGGGAAGGAATGTGGTCCTGGGTGGCTCATCGAGTCACCGGCGTCCTCATTTTCTTCTTCCTGTTCGTTCACGTGCTGGACACCGCTCTCGTGCGGGTGTCCCCCGAGGCCTACGACACCGTCGTGGCCACGTACAAGACGCCGATCGTCGCGCTGCTGGAGTACGGCCTCGTCGCCGCCATCCTGTTCCACGCGCTCAACGGCCTGCGTGTCATCGCCGTCGACTTCTGGGTCAAGGGCGCCCGCTACCAGAAGCAGATGCTCTGGACCGTCGTCGCCCTGTGGGTCGTGCTCATGGTCGGGGCGATCTACCCCGTCCTCGGCCACGCCGCTCGTGAACTGTTCGGGAGCTGACGCACATGTCGACCACTGAAACCACCCCCTCCGGCATCGGCCCCGTCGAGGGCGCGGGCGCCTCGGTCTACACCGTGGACAACCCGGCGCCGCTGATCGAGCCGCCCCGCAAGCGGACCAAGAAGTCCCCGAAGTCCACGCGCGGCAACTTCGAGATGGCCGCCTGGCTGTTCATGCGCCTGTCCGGCGTGGTGCTGGTCGTCCTGGTCATCGGACACCTGCTCATCCAGCTGGTGCTGGACGGCGGCGTCTCGAAGATCGGCTTCGCCTTCGTGGCGGGCCGCTGGGCCTCGCCGTTCTGGCAGGTCTGGGACCTCCTGATGCTCTGGCTGGCGATGCTGCACGGCACGAACGGCCTGCGCACGGTCATCAACGACTACGCGGAGCGCCCGAACACCCGCCTGTGGCTCAAGGGCCTGCTCTACACCGCCACGGTGTTCACCATCCTGCTGGGCACGCTGGTGATCTTCACCTTCGACCCGAACATCCGCTAGGCACGGGGCTGCGAAAATCATGAAGGTACACAAGTACGACACCGTCATCGTCGGCGCCGGTGGCGCCGGCATGCGCGCGGCCATCGAGTCGACGAAGCGCAGCCGCACCGCCGTGCTGACGAAGCTCTACCCCACCCGCTCCCACACGGGCGCCGCCCAGGGCGGCATGGCCGCCGCGCTGGCCAACGTGGAGGAGGACAACTGGGAGTGGCACACCTTCGACACGGTCAAGGGCGGTGACTACCTGGTCGACCAGGACGCCGCGGAGATCCTGGCGAAGGAGGCCATCGACTCGGTCCTCGACCTGGAGAAGATGGGCCTGCCCTTCAACCGCACGCCGAACGGGACGATCGACCAGCGCCGCTTCGGCGGTCACAGCCGCAACCACGGCGAGGCCCCGGTCCGCCGCTCCTGCTACGCGGCCGACCGCACCGGTCACATGATCCTCCAGACGCTGTACCAGAACTGCGTCAAGGAGGGCGTGGAGTTCTTCAACGAGTTCTACGTCCTGGACCAGCTGATCACCGAGGTCGACGGCGTCAAGAAGTCCGCCGGTGTGGTGGCCTACGAGCTGGCGACCGGCGAGATCCACGTCTTCCAGGCGAAGTCCGTGATCTACGCGTCCGGCGGCACCGGCAAGTTCTTCAAGGTGACCTCCAACGCGCACACGCTGACCGGCGACGGCCAGGCGGCCGTGTACCGGCGCGGACTGCCGCTGGAGGACATGGAGTTCTTCCAGTTCCACCCGACCGGCATCTGGCGCATGGGCATCCTGCTGACGGAGGGCGCCCGCGGTGAGGGCGGCATCCTGCGCAACAAGGACGGCGAGCGCTTCATGGAGAAGTACGCGCCGGTCATGAAGGACCTCGCCTCGCGCGACGTCGTCTCGCGCTCCATCTACACGGAGATCCGCGAGGGCCGCGGCTGCGGTCCCGAGGGCGACCACGTCTACCTGGACCTCACCCACCTCCCGCCGGAGCAGCTGGACGCCAAGCTGCCCGACATCACGGAGTTCGCGCGGACCTACCTCGGCATCGAGCCCTACACGGACCCGATCCCGATCCAGCCCACCGCGCACTACGCCATGGGCGGCATCCCGACCAACGTCGAGGGTGAGGTCCTCGCGGACAACACCACCGTCGTCCCGGGCCTGTACGCGGCCGGCGAGGTGGCCTGCGTCTCCGTGCACGGCGCCAACCGCCTGGGCACCAACTCGCTGCTGGACATCAACGTCTTCGGCAAGCGGGCCGGCATCGCGGCGGCGGAGTACGCCCAGAAGGCGGACTTCGTCGAGCTGCCGGAGAACCCGGAGTCCCTGGTCGTCGAGCAGATCGAGCGGCTGCGCGCCTCCACCGGCACCGAGCGGGTGGCCGAGCTGCGCCGCGAGCTGCAGGAGTGCATGGACGCCAACGTCATGGTGTTCCGCACCGAGCAGACGATCAAGACGGCCGTCGAGAAGATCGGCGAGCTGCGCGCCCGCTACCGGAACGTGTCGATCCAGGACAAGGGCCGGCGCTTCAACACCGACCTGCTGGAGGCCGTGGAGCTGGGCAACCTGCTCGACCTGGCCGAGGTCATGGCGGTGTCCGCGCTCGCCCGCAAGGAGTCGCGCGGCGGTCACTACCGCGAGGACTTCCCCAACCGCGACGACGTCAACTTCATGCGCCACACCATGGCGTACCGCGAGGTGGGCGACGACGGCGCCGAGTCCATCCGGCTCGACTACAAGCCGGTCGTCCAGACCCGCTACCAGCCGATGGAGCGTAAGTACTGATGGCTACCCCTGTCATGGAGAAGAGCGACAAGGCCCCCGAGCCCGGTTTCGCCGACTCTCCTTACATCACGGTCACCTTCCGCGTCCGGCGGTTCAACCCGGAGGTCTCGGCGGAGGCGGCCTGGGAAGACTTCCAGCTGGAGATCGACCCGAAGGAGCGCGTCCTCGACGCGCTGCACAAGATCAAGTGGGACCTGGACGGAAGCCTCACCTTCCGCCGTTCCTGCGCGCACGGCATCTGCGGTTCGGACGCCATGCGGATCAACGGCAAGAACAGGCTCGCCTGCAAGACGCTGATCAAGGACATCAACCCCGAGAAGCCGATCACGGTCGAGGCCATCAAGGGCCTGACGGTCCTCAAGGACCTGGTCGTCGACATGGAGCCGTTCTTCCAGGCGTACCGGGACGTGATGCCCTTCCTGATCACGAAGGACACCAACGAGCCGACGCGTGAGCGCCTGCAGTCCGCCGAGGACCGCGAGCGCTTCGACGACACGACGAAGTGCATCCTCTGCGCCGCCTGCACGTCCTCGTGCCCGGTGTTCTGGAACGACGGGCAGTACTTCGGCCCGGCGGCGATCGTCAACGCCCACCGCTTCATCTTCGACTCGCGCGACGAGGCCGGCGAGCAGCGGCTGGAGATCCTGAACGACCGCGACGGCGTCTGGCGCTGCCGCACGACCTTCAACTGCACGGACGCCTGCCCGCGCGGCATCGAGGTCACCAAGGCGATCGCGGAGGTGAAGCGGGCGCTCATCACGCGCCGCTTCTGACCCGCCGGCGACCGCCACGGCCGAGGGCCCCGATCACGTCGATCGGGGCCCTCGGCCGTTCCGCGTCGCGGGCGGCCGAGCCGCCGGGCGACGGGGCGTCAGCCGCGCAGCGGGCGGCCTTCCTTGTCCGTGCGGTCGTTGCTGACCAGGAACATGATGCCGTCGATCAGCGCCCAGACGCCGAGGCCACCGCAGGTCAGCAGCTGGGCCACACCCACGCCGACGGAGCCCACGTAGAAGCGGCCGATACCCAGGGTGCCCAGGAAGAGCTGGAGGATACCGGCGATGATCTTCGACTTGTCCGAGTACGGACGGCCCTGCGGGTCGACACCGTAGGGAGCGGCGGCGTTCGGGGGGACGGTCATGGTGGTGCTCCTGGAAGACGTGGGACGGACCGGGGCGGATGGCCCCGGCGGCCCAGGAGGGAACACCGCTGATCGCACGCTCGACGCACGGCGGCTCACGTCAGTGACGTGGCCGTCCCCCCCTGTGCGTGACGAAGCGTAGGAGACGGGCGGGGCGGTTGGGAAATATTATGATCCAACGTTCCCATTTCGTGATCCTCGCTCACGTGATGCCTGCTCACGTGACCCGTGCTCACACGACCCGTGCTCACACGACGTTGCGGACGACCGTCCAGGCCACCGCCGTCAGCAGGATCAGCGCCTGCGCCCACGGGGCGAGCCGCGGCCGGTAGCGGCGACCGCGCAGTCCCTCCACCGTCCAACGGCCCCACAGCGCCAGCGCGAGGGGCGCGGCCAGCAGCAGGGCCCGGTTGTCCAGCCAGGCGGCGGCGAAGTGACCGTGCATCAGGTCGTACGTCATGCGGGTGCCGCCGCAGGCCGGGCAGAGCAGCCCGGTGACGAAGCGGAAGGGGCACTGGGGCAGCAGGTGCCCGGACTCGTGCGGGTCGGTGCCCCACAGGTACGCGGCGCCCGCGACGCCCGCGGCGAGCACCGCCAGGGGTGCCGCCGCGGGGTGCCGGATCAGGCGCCGCGCCCCGGGTGGTGCGGGACGCGCCACGTCAGCCACGCAGGATCCGCCCCTGGGCGTCCGTACGGTCGTTGCTGACCAGGTAGATGATGCCGTCGACCAGCGCCCAGAAGCCCAGTCCGCCGCAGGTGAGCAACTGGGCTATGCCCATGCCGACGTTGCCGACGTAGAAGCGGCCTATGCCGAAGGAGCCGAGGAAGAGCTGGAGGATGCCGGCGACGATCTTCGACTTGTCCGAGTACGGGCGGCCGTAGGGGTCGTAGCCGAAGGGCACGTTGGGGTCGGGGGCGTAGTAGCCGGGCGGCGGCTGGTAGCCCGGTGCCTGGTAACCGCCGGGCGGCGGCTGCTGGCCGGGCTGCTGGTAGGCGCCCTGCGGGTAGCCGTAGGGGCCTGCCTGACCGGCCTGACCGGCCTGGCCGGAGCCCTGGTTCGGGTAGCCGTAACCGGGCGGCTGGGACGGCTGCTGCGGCTGCTCGCTCACAGTGGTGTCACTCCTGGACGTCGCGGGAAACTGCCGGTCATATTGCAGGACCGGAAGGACAAAGAGAAGTCGGGGCCCGCCAGGGCCGTCCGCCCGGGCGAGTGACCGCGCCGCCGCCCCGCCGCCGGTTGCGACCGGTTCGCGCCCCGCACACCTAATGTGACGTCATGTCAGATCATGAGTCGTACGAACTGCTCGGGTTCGACAACGTCCTGCTGCCCGTCGGGGACCTCGGCGCGGCCGTCGACTTCTACGAGCGGGCCGGCTTCCCGGTCGCCTTCCGGCTCGACGAGGCCGGGATCGCCCTGCTGAAGGCCGGTGGCGAGACCCCTGGCATCCTGCTGCGGGCCGAGGAGGAGTTCGGGCGGCGGCCACCGCTGTGGCCCGCCGCGCGGGTGTGGCTGGAGGTGTCGGACGCCCGCACCGCCGCCCAGGCCCTACGGGACGCCGGGGTGGAGCCGCTCGACGAGCCCTTCTCCGTCGCCACCGGCTGGACCGTCGAGTTCGCCGACCCCTGGGGCAACGTCATCGGCCTCACGGACTACTCCAAGCGGCCCGAGCTGGCCCGCCGCCCCTGAGGCCGACCCCCGCCCCTCCCCCCCCCCCGCCGCCCCTCCCCGACTCTCGCTTGAACGTGTTCAAAAACAGGTCTAGAGTCTTCCCCGTCAGCGTTTTGAACGCGTTCAAGAAGGGGTGGGACATGGACCGCACCGTCATCGCCTACGTCATCTACCTGCTGGTCAGCATCGGTCTGACCATCTGGGTGGCCCGCACGCTCAGCCGCAACGGCCGGGTCTTCCTGGCCGACGTGCTGCACGGCAACGAGAAGCTCGCCGACGCCGTCAACCACCTCCTGGTGGTCGGCTTCTACCTCGTCAACCTCGGCTTCGTCGCCCTCTACCTGAGCGGCGACGAGACCATCGCCGACACCCGGGGCGTCTTCGAGGCCCTGTCCACGAAGCTCGGCGTGGTGCTGCTGGTGCTCGGCGTGATGCACCTCGGCAACGTGTACGTGCTCAACCGCATCCGGCGGCGCGGAGTGATGGAGCGGGAGCAGGTACCGCCGGTCCCGCCGCAGGGCTGGGTGGCCCCGACGGCCGGGGCCTGAGCCGATGGCTCCCGCTCCCGGGACGGCCGGCGCCCCCGTGCGCCGGCTCACCGTCCTCTACGACGCCGAGTGCTCCCTGTGCACCCACGTACGGGACTGGCTGCTGCGGCAGCCGCGGCTGGTGCCGCTGGAGCTGGTGCCGGCCGGGTCGGACCAGGCGCGCCGGCGCTTCCCCGGACTCGACCACGGCACCTCCCTGGAGGAGGTCACCGTGGTCGGTGACGCCGGGCAGGTGTACCGGGGCGCCGCCGCCTGGATCGTCGTCCTGTGGGCGCTGCGCGAGCACCGGCCGCTCGCCCACCGGCTCGGCACGCCCGCCGGGGCGAAGCTGGCCAGGGGAGCCGTGCTGGCCGCCGCCAAGTGGCGCCAGGCGGGCCGGTGGGGCGGCAACGGCTACCGCCGCGCCGACGGCTGGGTCTACGAGCCCGGCCACGGGTGGAGGTACACGGGACCCGGCTGTGGCGACGGCACCTGCGCCACTCGTTAGGCTCTGGTCCCGTGCCTGCGAAGAACGACGGCCCCGACGACGGCGCCCCCCTCAGCAAGTCCGAGCAGACCCGCGCGCTGATCCTGGAGACGGCCATGCGGCTGTTCCAGGAACGCGGCTACGACCGGACCACCATGCGGGCCATCGCCCAGGAGGCCGGGGTCTCCGTCGGCAACGCGTACTACTACTTCGCCGGCAAGGAGCACCTGATCCAGGGCTTCTACGACCGGATCGCCGCCGAGCACCAGGCGGCGGTCCGGGAGGTGCTGGCCAAGGAGACCGACCTGGAGTCGCGGCTGGCGGGCGTGCTGAAGGTCTGGCTGGACATCGCCACGCCGTACCACGAGTTCGCGGTGCAGTTCTTCAAGAACGCGGCCGATCCGGACAGCCCGCTCAGCCCCTTCTCCCCGGAGTCGGAGCACGCGCGCGTGGAGGCCATCAGCGTGCACCGCTCGGTGCTGGCCGGGACGAGGACCAAGGTGCCCGCGGAACTGCGGGACATCCTGCCGGAGTTGATGTGGCTCTCCCAGATGGGCCTGGTCCTGTACTGGATCTTCGACCGGACCGAGGGGCGCGAGCGCAGTTACCGCCTCGCCGAGCGCGGCGCCCGGCTCACCGCGCGGGGTGTGGCCCTGGCCCGCTTCCGGGTGCTGCGCCCGCTGGTGCGCGAGGTGCACGAGCTGTTCACGGACTTCCTGCCCGGGATGACCAAGGCGCTGCCGGACCCGGCGAGGAAGGCGGCGCCCCCGGAGGACGCCGCCGGGCCGGGCCCCTCAGGCCCGCAGTGAGGCCAGTTCGATCACCGTGACGTCCGAGGGCGCCCCCACGCGCGTGGGCGGACCCCAGGCGCCGGCGCCGCGGCTGACGTAGAGCTGGGTGTCGCCGTAGCGCTCCAGGCCCTCCAGGGTCGGGTTGGCCGCGCCCGCGATGAGGTTGCCGGGCCAGAGCTGGCCGCCGTGGGTGTGGCCGGAGAGCTGGAGGTCGACGCCGTGGTCGACGGCGTCGTGGATCTGCACCGGCTGGTGGGCGAGGAGCACGCACGCGCGGGCCCGGTCCCGGTCGCCGAGGGCCCGGGCGTAGTCGGGGCCCTGGCCCTCCTGCTCGCCCGCCACGTCGTTGACACCGGCCAGGTCGAAGTGGGGCAGCTCGGTGCGGGCGTTCTCCAGCGGGAGCAGGCCGAGCCGCCGCACCTCGGCGACCCACTGCTCGGCACCGGAGAAGTACTCGTGGTTGCCGGTGACGAAGTACGCGCCGTCCCTCGCCCGCAGCTGGGCCAGCGGGGCGGCCGCCGGACCGAGGTCCTTCACGCTGCCGTCGACCAGGTCGCCGACGACGGCGATCAGGTCGGGCTGCGTGCCGTTGATCGTGTCGACGACTTTCTGCGCGAAGCCCCGGCCGAGCACCGGCCCGAGGTGGATGTCGCTGACCACGGCGATGCGGTAGCCGTGCGCCGCGCGCGGGAGCTTGGCCAGCGGCACGGTGACCCGCTTCACCGACGGGCCGTTCAGCACGCCGTACGTGCCGGCGCCGACCGTTCCCACGGCCGCCGCGGCGGCTGCGCCGGCGACGACGCGGGAGACGAAGAGACGGCGGGAGGGGAGGGCCAGGGGGCTCTCGGGCCGGCCGCCGGAGCCGGCGTCGGGCGCGGTGCCGGGCGGGACGGCGTCCGGGCCGGCGCCCCGCCCGGAAACGGGCGCGGCCTCCTCGGTCGCGGCCTCCTCGCGCGGGGCCGTCCCCGCCGGTATGCGCTCGGCGTCCGCGCCGGGCGCCGGTGCCGTTCCCGGCGCCGCCTCCCCCACGGTCGTCCGCCGGGCCGCCCGCCGCTCCAGGAACCGGCGCAGCAGCGGCCGGACGACCTCGCCCACCAGCAGCGCCAGCAGCAGGTAGATCGACAGGGCCAGCCACAGGAAGCCCGGCCAGGCCAGGACGCGTTGCAGCCAGAAGGGGGCGCCCGCGCGCTCGGCGACCAGCGCGGCCACCGCCAGCACCCAGCCGCCGGCGATCACCACCGCGCCGATACGGCGCACCGGGCCGGGGGCCCGGGTCGTGTCGCGGAACAGGCGCCGCCACATGTACCAGTTCGCCGTGACGAGGACGCTCACCACGGCCAGCGCGACGAGCGCGAAGACGACCACCATGCCGTCGATTCCCCTCAGTTGTGACGTCCTCGACGCCTATGACGTTCGGCGCAGTGCGCGCAGTCCGCGCAACCCGATGAGCCCGACGGCCGTCCCCCATACGAAGGACACGACGGCGAGCAGCAGGTGCACCCAGAAGTACGCCGTGGGGTCGCCGTCCTCGAAGGCGAGCCCGCTGCCGTCCTTGACCAGGTTTTTGACGAAAGTGATCCAGATGATCCAGCTCCACACCCCGAAAGTGAGCAGGAACCAGGAGACGGGGCGGCTGAGCTTCATGGCTTCAGTATCGCCGCCCCGTGTCCGGAACCGTGCGCGGGGTGGGGAGGGGGCTAGGTCAGCGCCGGTCGCGGGCGGTACGTTCTCGCTCGTGCCCGCACCCAAGAAGACCGTCCGGCGCGCCCTGACGGTCGCCTCCGCCGCCCTGACCGCTCTCGCCGCCCTCACCCCCGGCGCACTGGCCGCCCCGGATCCCTCGGCGAGCCCGTCGGCCACCCCGCCCGCGTCGATGTCGACCGTGGGCGGCGCGCGGCTCGGGAAGCCCGGCACGCAGGTCTCTCTGGCGGGCGGGGTGCCGGTGCTGCCGAAGGACCTCACCGCCCGTTCCTGGATCGTGGCCGACGCCGAGTCCGGCGACGTGCTCGCCGCGCACAACGCGCACTGGCGGCTGGCCCCGGCGAGCACCCTGAAGATGCTGTTCGCGGACACGCTGCTGCCGAAGTGGCCGAAGTCGACCAAGCACAAGGTCGTCCCTTCCGACCTGGTGGACGTCGGCGCCGGGTCGAGCATGGTCGGCATCAAGGAGGACGAGACCTACACCGTCCACGACCTGTGGCTCGGCGTCTTCCTGCGCTCGGGCAACGACGCCGTGCACGTGCTGTCCGCGATGAACGGCGGCGTCGAGAGCACCGTGGCGGAGATGAACGACCATGCCGAGGAGCTCCAGGCCCTCGACACGAACGTCGTCACCCCCGACGGCTACGACGCCCCTGAGCAGGTCTCCTCCGCGTACGACCTGACCCTGTTCGCCCGCTCCGGGCTGCAGAAGAAGGACTTCCGCGAGTACGCGTCGACGGTGAGCGCCAAGTTCCCGGGCGAGACGAAGAAGGACAAGAAGGGCAGGACGTCCCGCGAGCCCTTCGAGATCCAGAACACCAACAGGCTGCTGTCCGGCGACTCGGACGTGGACGTCTACCCGGGCATCGCGGGCGTGAAGAACGGCAACACCACGAACGCGGGCTCCACCTTCACCGGCGTCGCCGAGCAGGGCGGCAAGGTGCTGCTGGTCACGGTCATGAACCCGGCGAAGGACGAGCACAACGAGGTCTACAAGGAGACCGCCCGCCTGTTCGACTGGGGCTTCAAGGCGGCCGGCAAGGTGGAGCCGGTCGGTGAGCTGGTGCCGCCGAGGAGCGCCGCGCAGGCGAGCCCCGCGCCGGACGACACCGCCGTCGGGGAGGCCGGCGGCACCGGGAAGGGCGCGGCGGGCACCAAGCCGGTGGCGGGCGCCCCGGCCGCCGACGGCTCCAGCGGGGTCGGCGTCGCGGCCGGCATCGCCGGCGGACTGCTGGTGCTGCTCGCGGGCGGCGTGTTCCTGATCAACCGGAAATGGCCGCTGCCGGACCTGGTCCGTCGCCGGACCCGCCCGTGACGTCCTGCTCCCCGTCCTCCTGGTCGCCGAGTTCCTGCTCCTTGCTGCCCGTCGCCGTCCAGGAGGCGCAGAACAGCACCAGCTTGCAGGTGAAGTTGATCCACAGCAGCAGCGCGACGGGGACGCCGAAGGCGCCGTACATGCTCTTCGCGGCGACGCCCTGCATGTAGCCGCTCAGCAGCAGCTTCAGCAGTTCGAAACCGATCGCGCCGATCAGCGCGGCCACCACCAGGCGGCGGCGCTCCGGCTTGGCGCCGGGGAGCAGGGTCAGGACGTACAGCAGCAGGAGGAAGTCGGCGAGTACGGCGACGGCGATCGCGGCGATGTAGAGCAGCACCCCGCCGAAGCCGCCCTCGGGGATGCCGAGCTGGCGGATGATCCAGCCGACGAGGGCCGAGGCGACGGTGGAGATGGCCACGGTGACCAGGAGGGCGCCGCCGAGGCCGACGAGGACGCCCCCGTCCTTGACCCGGTGCATGACCGGGTTCTCCTCCTCGTCGGGCAGCTCCCAGACGGCGCGCAGGCAGCCCCGGGTGGCGTCGACCCAGCCGATGCCGGTGAACAGCAGCAGGGCGCCGGAGATGAGGCCGACGGTGCCGGCGTTGTCGATCAGGCCCTGGATGTTCAGCTGCTCGGAGATGCCGGGGATCTGCTCAGCGATCTTGTCCTGGAGCTGGTCCTGCTGCTCCTTGCCGAGCGTGGCGGCGGCGATGGCCGCGGCCAGGCTGAGCAGCGGGAAGAGCGCGAGGAA
The DNA here is from genome assembly GCF_055589025.1 of Streptomyces sp. NPDC041968. Lineage (NCBI taxonomy): Bacteria > Bacillati > Actinomycetota > Actinomycetes > Kitasatosporales > Streptomycetaceae > Streptomyces > Streptomyces sp. NPDC041968. The sequence goes on from NZ_JBVJCB010000005.1 coordinate 76,952, forward strand.
GCTGGTGAAGGTCATGGCGGCGGCCAGCCGCGTCCACTTCACGCGGTCCAGCCGCTCGTAGGACCGCCAGGCGTGCGTGGTCATCAGCCGTGCCACCCACGGCCCCACGACGGGGAGCTTCTTCAGCCAGTCCATGATCCGACCCTGCCCCCGGTTCCCTCGTTCCATGATCCCGCTGCGCCGCCGGTCGTGGGACCGGCGCGGAACACCAGGGCCCTTGTGCCCCAGAAACGCAGAAGCGTGGCAAGGAACATGCCGACGACCGCCCCGGAGACGGTGTCGGCACGCTGCGAGGTGAGGCCGAGGCCGTAGTGGCTGATCGCCAGGCAGAGCAGTTGGACGGCCGCGCCGGCGGCGTTCACGGCGAAGAACACGGCGTAGGGGCGCAGGCCCCGCGGGCGTCGGTGCCGGTAGGGGCCGAGCGCGTTGCCCGCGTACGCCACGGAGCAGCCGGCGAGGAAGGACAGGGTCTTGGCGGTGAGCGGATCGAGGCCGGCCGGGCCGCGCAGGAGCGTGAAGAGGCCGAGGTCGACCGCGTAGGCGAGGAGACCGGCGGCGGCGAAGCCGGCCAGCTCGCGTCGGGTGCCCGGGATGCGGGCGGTTACCAATTGGCCACCGCCAGGCCGTACATCGCCATCCACGCCACCCCGATCAGCGCGAGCGCGCGGTCGCGCAGGACGACGTCCTCGGGCTCGCCGGCGGTGCCGCGGTCGGCGAAGACGGCGTAGCGCAGGACGGCGAGGATGAAGGCGACCATGGACAGCTGGCGCCAGGGCAGGACGCTGGTGTGCGGGACGCCGCCCTCCTCCATGGCCCACAGGCAGTAGCCGAGGACGGCGACGCCGGCCGCGAGCTGCCAGACGAAGCGGAGGTAGCCGGTGGTGTACTCGGTGAGCAGCGCCCGCGTGGCGCCCGCCTTCCCGGCCATCTGGACGGCTTCGGAGTAGCGCTTGGCCGAGACCATGAAGAGCGCGCCGAAGCCGGTGGTGATGAGGAACCAGCGCGACAGGGGGATGCCCAGCGCCAGGCCGCCGATCATGGCCCGCATCAGGAAGCCGGTGGTGACGACGGCGAGGTCGACGACGAGGACGTGCTTGAGGGTGACGCAGTACGCCAGCTGCATCGCGAGGTAGGCGGTCAGCAGGGCGGCGACGGCCGGCGGGCACAACCAGGCCGCGGCGACGGGCGCGAGGACGCCGAGGGCGCCCCCGACCGCGTAGGCGACCGGTACCGGGACCTGCCCGGCGGCGACCGGGCGGTGCCGCTTGACGGGGTGGGCGCGGTCGGCCTCGGCGTCCCGGGCGTCGTTGACGAGGTAGACGGCGGCGGCGCAGGCGGTGAAGAGGACGAAGACCAGGGCGAGCTGGACCAGTGTGTGCCGGGAGAACAGCTCGCCGGCGGCGGCGGGGGCGGCGACGACCAGGACGTTCTTGATCCACTGGCGGGGGCGCGCGGTCCTGAGCAGGCCGGGCAGCAGCCCTTTGCGGCCGGGCGGGGCGGGGTCCGGCCGCTGTTCGGGGGCGCGTTGCCGCAGGACCGCCGTCTCAGTCACGGGTGCCTCCGCGCATCCAGTCGGCGCCGAGGCGGGCGGTGAGCGCGCCCAGGGCCGCGCCCGCCGCCACGTCGGAGGGGTAGTGGACGCCGACGACCAGCCGGGAGACGCAGACGGCGGCGGCGACGGGCCGGACGGCGCCGATGCCCAGCGCGCCGAAGGCGACGGCGGCCGCCGCGGCCGAGGCGGCGTGGGAGCTGGGGAAGGAGTGCCGGCCGGCGGTGCGCACCAGGGGCACGACGTGGGTGGGGCGCGGGCGGCGCACGACCCGCTTGACTCCCATGCTGACGAGGTGCGCGCCCGCGGTGAGCGCTGTTCCGCGCAGCCAGGCGCCGCGTCGCGCGCCGTCCACGGCGGCTCCGGCGAGGCCCGCCGCGAGCCACAGCGCTCCGTGCTCCCCGGCCCAGGACAGGGCACGCGCGGCACCGGCCACGCGCGGGTCCGTGCCGCAGGCTCTGAGCGCCGTCACGATCCGGTGGTCCATGTCGTCGAGGTCGTCCATGTGTCCTCACTGTTCACGCCGACGCCGTGGGAAGTCCGGCATGATGGAGCGACATACCATTAATCACCCGTTTCGGGTATGAGCGGGATGTTTTGGAACTAATCGTTCGCATGGGGGCGATACGGTCACCGGCATGTCTGCCGACACCGTTCCCGCCGCCGCAGAGGGCCCCGCCGTCGCCTGGGGACCCGTCACCGGCTGGGGCCGCACCGCGCCCACCGCCGCCCGGCTGATCCGCCCCCGGACCTACCAGGAGGCCGCCGACGCCGTGCGGGACTGCGGCGCCCGCGGCGGCATCGCGCGGGGCCTGGGACGGGCGTACGGGGACGCCGCGCAGAACGCGGGCGGCGCCGTGCTGGACATGACGGGCCTGGACCGCATCCACGCCATCGACGTCGCCGGCGGCACCGTGCTGTGCGACGCGGGCGTCTCCCTGCACCGGCTGATGGAGGTCCTGCTGCCGCTCGGCTGGTTCGTGCCGGTGACGCCCGGCACCCGCTACGTGACCGTCGGCGGGGCGATCGGCGCGGACATCCACGGCAAGAACCACCACGTGTCGGGGTCCTTCGCCCGGCACGTGCCGGCGTTCGAGCTGCTCACCGCCGACGGCCGGGTCCGCACCGTGAAGCAGGGCACCCCCCTGTTCGACGCCACCGCCGGCGGGATGGGCCTGACCGGCGTGATCCTCACCGCCACCGTGCGGCTCCAGCCGGTCGGAACCTCCCTGATGTCGGTCGACACCGAGCGCGCCACCGACCTCGACGACCTGATGGCCCGCCTCACGGCCACCGACCACCGCTACCGCTACTCCGTCGCCTGGATCGACCTCCTCGCCCGCGGCGCGGCGACCGGCCGGGCGGTGCTCACCCGCGGCGACCACGCCCCGCTGGACGCGCTGCCCGAGGGCGGGCGGGCCCGGCGGGCACCGCTGGCCTTCCGCACCTCCCGCCTGCCGGCCGCTCCCGACCTCGTCCCCGACGGCCTGCTGAGCCGGACGACGGTGGGCCTGTTCAACGAGCTGTGGTACCGCCGGGCCCCCCGCCGGCGCACCGGCCAGCTCCAGCGGATCTCCACGTTCTTCCACCCCCTGGACGGCGTCCCGCACTGGAACCGGGTCTACGGCCGCGGCGGTTTCGTGCAGTACCAGTTCGTCGTCGGCCACGGGCGGGAGGACGCCCTGCGCCGGATCGTGCGGCGCATCTCGGAGCACCGCTGCCCGTCCTTCCTGGCCGTCCTCAAGCGGTTCGGGGACGCCGATCCGGGGTGGCTGTCCTTCCCCGTGCCCGGCTGGACCCTCGCCCTGGACGTCCCGGCGGGGCTGCCGGGACTCGGTGCCTTCCTCGACGAACTCGACGAGGAGGTCGCCCAGGCCGGCGGCCGGGTCTACCTCGCCAAGGACTCCCGGCTGCGGCCCGAGCTGCTCGACGCGATGTACCCGCGGCTGGAGGAGTTCCGCGCCCTGCGGGCCGAGCTGGACCCGCGCGGGGTGTTCGTGTCCGACCTGGCCCGCCGTCTCCACCTCTAGGCAATCAGGAGCTGCAGTGAAGGACGCCTTCGGCATCCCCCAGTCCCTTCTCGTCCTCGGCGGTACGTCCGAGATCGCGCTCGCCACCGCGCGTCGTCTCGTCGCCCGCCGCACCCGCACGGTCTGGCTGGCCGGCCGCCCCTCCCCCGCCCTGGACGGGGCGGCCGAGCAGCTGCGCGACCTCGGCGCCGAGGTGCGCACCGTCGCCTTCGACGCACTCGATCCCGAGTCCCACGAGGCGGCGCTCGGCAAGGTCTTCGCCGAGGGCGACGTCGACCTGGTGCTGCTCGCCTTCGGCATCCTGGGCGACCAGGCCCACGACGAGCGCGAGCCGCTGAACGCCGTGCGGGTGGCGCAGACCAACTACACCGGGGCGGTCTCGGCCGGGCTGGTCAGCGCCCGTGCCCTCCAGGCCCAGGGCCACGGCTCCCTGGTGGTGCTCTCCTCCGTGGCCGGTGAGCGGGCCCGCCGCGCCAACTTCATCTACGGCTCCAGCAAGGCCGGCCTGGACGCCTTCGCCCAGGGCCTCGGCGACGCGCTGCACGGCACCGGCGTGCACGTCATGGTCGTGCGCCCCGGGTTCGTACGGTCGCGGATGACCGCGGGGCTGGAGGAGGCGCCGCTGGCCACGACGCCCGAGGCGGTCGCCACGGCGATCGAGCTGGGGCTGCGGCGGCGCTCGGAGACGGTGTGGGTGCCCGGCGCGCTGCGGGTGGTGATGTCGGCGCTGCGGCACCTGCCGCGGGCGGTGTTCCGGCGGCTGCCGGTCTGAGCGGGGCTACCGGGCGGGCAGGGAACCGCTCTCCACGCGTCCCGTCTGCGGGGGCACCGTGGCGCTGCCGAAGGGGAACTCCCGCAGCTTGCGCCACACCCCGTCGGCGCCCTGCTCGTAGAGCGCGAAGCCGGTGCAGGGCCACTGGGCCTCGTAGTCGGACAGCTCCTCGTAGGCGCGGTCCATCGCCGCCTCCTCGATGCCGTGCGCCACGGTGACGTGCGGGTGGTACGGGAACTGGAGTTCGCGGGGGACCGGCCCGGAGGCGTCCCGGACGCGCTTCTGCAGCCAGGAGCAGGCCGCGGCGCCCTCGACCACCTGGACGTAGACCACCGGCGACAGCGGGCGGAAGGTCCCGGTGCCGGACAGCCGCATCGGGAAGGGCCGGCCGCGCGCCGCGACCTCCGCGAGATGGGCCTCGATCGCGGGCAGCGCGGCGCCGTCGACCTCGGTCGGCGGCAGCAGGGTGACGTGCGTGGGGATACCGTGAGCAGCGGCGTCGCCGAAGCCCGCGCGCAGCTGCTGGAGCTGGCTGCCGTGAGGCTCCGGGACCGCGATCGACACGCCGATCGTTACGGTCCCCACGTCGTCTCCTGTCGTTCCGTGTCACTGGTGGTGTGTCGCGGTGTCGGACACCCGGCTATCGACTGTACGGCCACGGCCGTGCCCTGGGCAGGCGCAACCGGAGTGATGTGCAGCGCTGTGACGGCGTACCGGGGCGCACGGGTGTACTGGGACCCGTACTGGGGTGCGGGGCCGTGCTCAGTGCTTGGCGGGCAGGAAGCCCACCATGTCGTAGGTCCGGGCGAGGGTCTCCGCGGCGACGGCGCGCGCCTTCTCCGCGCCCTTGGCCAGGATCGAGTCCAGCGTCTCCGGGTCGTCGAGGTACTGCTGGGTGCGCTCCCGGAAGGGGGTCACGAACTCGACCATGACCTCGGCGAGGTCCGTCTTGAGCGCGCCGTAGCCCTTGCCGACGTACTTCTCCTCCAGCTCGGCGACGCCCGCGCCGGTGAGCACCGAGTAGATGGAGAGCAGGTTGCTGACGCCCGGCTTCTCCGCCGGGTCGAAGCGGATCACGGTGTCCGTGTCGGTGACCGCGCTTTTGACCTTCTTCGCGGTGGCCTTGGGCTCGTCCAGGAGGTTGATCAGGCCCTTCGGCGTCGACGCCGACTTGCTCATCTTGATCGACGGGTCCTGGAGGTCGTAGATCTTCGCCGTCTCCTTGAGGATGTACGGGGAGGGGACGGTGAAGGCCTCGCCGAAGCGGCCGTTGAAGCGCTCGGCCAGGTCGCGGGTCAGCTCGATGTGCTGGCGCTGGTCCTCGCCGACCGGGACCTCGTTGGCCTGGTAGAGCAGGATGTCCGCGACCTGGAGGACGGGGTACGTGAACAGGCCGACGGAGGCGCGCTCGGCGCCCTGCTTGGCGGACTTGTCCTTGAACTGGGTCATGCGGCTCGCCTCGCCGAAGCCGGTGAGGCAGTTCATGACCCAGGCGAGCTGGGCGTGCTCGGGGACGTGGCTCTGGACGAAGAGCGTGCAGCGGTCCGGGTCCAGACCGGCGGCCAGCAACTGGGCGACGGCGAGCCGGGTGTTGGCGCGCAGCTCCTTCGGGTCCTGCGGCACCGTGATCGCGTGCAGGTCGACGACCATGTAGAACGCGTCGTGGGTCTCCTGCAGCGCCACCCACTGGCGGACGGCGCCGAGGTAGTTGCCGAGGTGGAACGAGCCTGCGGTGGGCTGGATTCCGGAGAGCACGCGGGGTCGGTCAGTCGCCATGCGCACCATTCTCTCAGGTTCCACCCGTGGCTCGTTCCCCTGGTCGCGGCCGTCAGCCGAGGTCGATCTCCGGGTACAGCGGGAAGCCCGCCACCAGGTCGGTCGCCCGGCGGGAGATCTCGTCGGCGGTCTTCGCGTCGAGGACGTGGGAGGCCTTGGAGGGGGCGCCGGACTTGGTGGTGCCGGCCTCGGCGGCGGTCAGGACGCGGTCGATCAGGCCCGCGACCTCCTCCATCTCCGCCGTGCCGAGGCCCCGCGTGGTCAGTGCCGGGGTGCCGATCCGGATGCCGGAGGTGTACCAGGCGCCGTTCGGGTCGGCCGGGATCGCGTTGCGGTTGGTGACGATGCCGGAGTCGAGGAGGGCGGCCTCGGCCTGGCGTCCGGTGAGGCCGTAGGAGGACGCCACGTCGATCAGGTTCAGGTGGTTGTCGGTGCCGCCGGTGACCAGGGTGGCGCCGCGCTTCATCAGGCCCTCGGCGAGGGCGCGGGCGTTGTCGACGATGCGCTGGGCGTAGTCCTGGAACGCGGGCCGGCGGGCCTCGGCGAGGGCGACGGCCTTGGCGGCCATGACGTGCGGGAGCGGGCCGCCGAGGACCATCGGGCAGCCGCGGTCGACCTGGTCCTTGAGGGAGTCGTCGCACAGGACCATGCCGCCGCGCGGGCCGCGCAGCGACTTGTGGGTGGTCGTCGTCACGATCTGGGCGTGCGGGACCGGGTCGAAGTCGCCGGTGAGGACCTTGCCCGCGACGAGACCGGCGAAGTGCGCCATGTCGACCATGAGGGTCGCGCCGACCTCGTCGGCGATCTCGCGCATGATCCGGAAGTTCACCAGCCGGGGGTAGGCGGAGTACCCGGCGACGATGATCAGCGGCTTGAACTCGCGGGCCGAGGCGCGCAGAGCCTCGTAGTCGATGAGGCCGGTCGCCGGGTCGGTGCCGTAGGAGCGCTGGTCGAACATCTTGCCGGAGATGTTGGGGCGGAAGCCGTGGGTGAGGTGGCCGCCGGCGTCGAGGGACATGCCGAGCATGCGCTGGTTGCCGAAGGCGCGGCGCAGCTCGGCCCAGTCGGCGTCGGTCAGGTCGTTGACCTGGCGGGCGCCGGTCTTCTCCAGGAAGGGCACCTCGACGCGGGCACCGAGGACGGCCCAGAAGGCGACGAGGTTGGCGTCGATGCCGGAGTGCGGCTGGACGTAGGCGTGCCGGGCGCCGAAGAGCTCGCGGGCGTGCTCGGCGGCCAGCGACTCGACGGTGTCGACGTTGCGGCAGCCGGCGTAGAAGCGGCGGCCGACGGTGCCCTCGGCGTACTTGTCGCTGAGCCAGTTGCCCATGGTCAGCAGGGTGGCCGGGGAGGCGTAGTTCTCCGAGGCGATCAGCTTGAGCATCTCGCGCTGGTCGGCGACCTCCTGGCCGATCGCGTCGGCCACGCGCGGCTCGACGGCGCGGATGACGTCGAGGGCGGCTCGGTAGGCGGTGGACTCGGGGGTGCGCTCTGCGGACATGGGGGCCTCCGGACGTTGTGTGCAGCGTTCACGGTACGGACGGCCCAGGCGCACGGCACTCGTTGCTCGGGCCGCTCCCCGATGGTTGGTCCATCCCAGCGCGCCAGTCACGGCCCGGGGCAAGGCTACCGGAAGGCGTCCGCCGGGGTGCCGTGCGGAGCCGCACCGGGCCGCTCGCCGGGCACGGGTGCGGCGGATCGCCGTGGACGGCGCCTCGACGGCGTCGACCGGGCCGGTGACCCGGCGGTCACCGGCCGGGGGACCCCTACGGCAGCGCCCGGCACAGCGCGTCCAGCGCCCCCGCCCAGGCGTGGTCGGGCGGGGTGCCGTAGCCGACCACGAGGGCGTCCAACGGGGGGACGGCCGCCTCGGGGTGCCGGAAGGTGGACATGCCGTGCACCGCCAGCCCGTGCCAGGCGGCGGCCCGGACGACCTGCTGCTCGGTGCCCGGCGGCAGCCGCAGGACGGCGTGCAGTCCCGCGGCGATGCCGGTGACCCGCACCTCGGGGGCGCGCTCGGCGAGGGCGGCGACCAGGGCGTCGCGGCGGCGACGGTAGCGCAGCCGGGCGGCCCGCACGTGCCGGTCGTAGTCCCCGGAGCCGAGGAACTCCGCGAGGGTCAGCTGGTCGAGGACGCCCGGGGTACGGCCGGCCATGGCGTCCATGGTCTCCTCGACGAGCGACGCGGGCAGCACCAGCCAGCCCAGGCGCAGTGCGGGGGCGAGGGACTTGCTGGCGGTGCCCAGGTAGACGACGCGGTCGGGGTCCAGTCCCTGGAGGGCGCCGACGGGCTGGCGGTCGTAGCGCAGCTCGCCGTCGTAGTCGTCCTCCAGGACCAGGCCGCCGGTGGCGCGGGCCCAGTCGATCAGTGCCGTGCGGCGCTCCGGGAGCAGCGGCATGCCCAGCGGGAACTGGTGGGAGGGCGTCAGCAGCACGGCCCGGGCGGTGATCCGCTCGTCCGGGAGGCGGGTGCCGCGGTCGTCGAAGGGCAGCGGCGGCACGGCGAAGCCCGCGCGCCCGAGCAGCCGGCGGTGGTGGGGCAGGCCGTAGGACTCGACCGCGAGGGAGCGCGCTCCCCGGCGGTGCAGCAGGTCGGCGAGGACACCCAGTCCGCCGAGGAAGCCGGAGCAGACGACGATCCGGTCGGGGTCGGCGCGCACGCCCCGGGCGCGGGAGAGGTAGCCGGCGAGCGCGGTGCGCAGCTCGACGCGGCCGCGGGGGTCGCCGTAGCCGAGGGCCCGGTCGGGTGCGGCGGTCAGGGCGCGGCGGGCCGCCCGCAGCCACCGGGTGCGGGGGAACGACGCGAGTTCGGGGGTGCCGGGGACGAGGTCGTAGGCGGGCGGGGCGGGGTCCCGGCGGTGCGGGGCGGGGCGGGTGGGGGCGGGGCGGTGGCGGGGCGCGGCCGGTGTCCGTTCGGCGACCCGGGTGCCGGATCCCTGGCGGGCGGTGAGCCAGCCCTCGGCGACCAGGTCGGCGTAGACCTCGGCCACGGTGTTGCGTGCCACGCCCAGGTCGCCGGCGAGGGAGCGGGAGGAGGGCAGCCGGGTGCCGGGAGCCAGCCTGCCGCCGCGGACGGCCTCGCGCAGGGCGTCGGTGAGACCGCGGCGCAGCCCGGGCCCGGAGCGGTCGAGGTGCAGGTCGACGCCGAAAGTGGCCCACGGTTTCCCCATGGGAATGGACCATACTCCTGGGCTGCCCCGCTTCTAGTCTCGAAGGCATGACGACGAACACGACGCAGACGACGCACACGGCGGGTACGGCCGCCGCTCCCGACTCCTTCGCTCCCGAGCAGGCCCCCCGGCTGGAGTGGGCCAAGCACGCCCCCGAGGTCTGGAAGGCGATGCTGCGGCTGGAGAAGGCCGCGGGCCAGGGGCTGGACCCCAAGGTGAAGGAACTGGTGAAGATCCGCGCCTCCCAGCTCAACCACTGCGCGTTCTGCCTCGACATGCACTCCAAGGACGCGCTGGCGGCCGGTGAGAGCGTGGAGCGGATCGTGCAGCTCGCCGCATGGGAGGAGTCGCGGCACTTCTACACGGAGCGGGAGCTCGCCGCGATCGAGCTGACCGAGGCGGTCACCGTGCTCACGGACGGGTTCGTGCCGGACGACGTGTACGAGCGGGCCGCGAAGTTCTTCGACGAGACGGAGATGGCCCACCTGATCGCCGCGATCACGGTGATCAACGCCTGGAACCGCTTCGGTGTGACGTGCCGGCTGACGCCGGGGCACTACACGCCGGGCCAGTACGCGTGACGGCCCGCACCACCTTCCTGGCCGACGGCGTCCGCTCCGCACTGCGGGAACTGGGTGCCGCCGCCAAGCGGGGCCTGGGCGACCCGGCCCTCGCCGAGCTGGTGCAGATCCGCGCCTCGCAGCTCAACCGCTGCGCGTTCTGTCTGGACCTGCACCTCGGCATCGCCCGGAAGCAGGGGGTGGGTGAACGGCAGCTCGGTCTGCTGGACGCCTGGGAGGAGGCCGAGGAGGTCTTCGACGCCCGGGAGCGGGCCGCGCTGGCGCTCACCGAGGCGGTGACCGTGCTGACTGGGGGCACCTCCCGGACGAAGTCCGGGGGAGGCTTCGTGCCGGACGAGGTGTACGAGGAGGCCTCCCGGCACTTCGACGCCGCCGCGCTAGCCCACCTGCTGGGGCTGATCGCCGCGATCAACAGCTGGAACCGGCTGATGGTCGGCCGGCGCATCCCGCCCGGCAGCGACGACTGGTGAGCGACCCCGGCCCCGGTCCGCCGCGGGGGGCGGGCCCGGGGCCGGGTCGCTCGGGTGCCGTCAGGGAAGCCAGCGCTTCCAGACGGAGTCGTGGCTGTCCACCCACTTCCTCGCCGCCTCGTCGGGCCGCATCTTCTGTTCGGCGATCATCAGGGAGACCTGGTTCTGGTCCTCGGTGGTCCACCTGAACCTCTTCAGGAACTCCGCCGCGCTGCCGCCGTCCTTCGCGAAGTCGGCGTTGAGGTACTTCTGCAGCGGGGTCACCGGGTAGGCGCAGTCGACCTTCTCGGGGTCGGCGTCGCAGCCCTCCTTGTACGGGGGCAGCTTCACCTCCGTCATCGGCACCTTCTCGAACAGCCACTGGGGGGTGTACCAGTAGGTCAGGAAGGGCTTCTTCTCCTTGGCGAACTGCTGGATCTGGGTGATCTGGGCGGCCTCGGAGCCGGCGAAGACGACCTGGTAGTCCAGGTCCAGGTTGTCCACCAGGGCCTTGTCGTTGGTGACGTAGGACGGGGAGCCGTCCAGCAGCTGGCCCTTGCCGCCGCTCTCCGCGGTGCGCATGAGGTCGGCGTACTTGTCGAGGTTCTTCCAGTCGGTGACGTCCGGGTGCTTCTGCGCGAAGTACGTCGGGACGAACCAGCCGATGTGCCCGGTGACGCCGAGGTCGCCGCCGGGGGCGATGGTCCGCTTGTCCCGGACGTAGCGCTGTTCCTGCTCGGGGTGGCCCCAGTCCTCCAGGATGGCGTCGACGCGGCCCTGGCTGAGCGCGTCCCAGGCGGGGACCTCGTCGACCTGGACGGTGTCGACGCGGTAGCCGAGTTCGTGCTCCAGCAGGTACTGGGCGACGGCCACGTTGGCCTGGGCGCCGACCCAGGACTGCACGGACAGGGTGACCGTCCTCGCGCCCTGCGCGTTCGCGAACGGGGACGCCTGCCGGGTCATGTCGGCGGCGCCGCAGCCGGTGGCCAGCACCAGCACGGTGGCGGCAGCCGTGATCCGCTTGCGGGACATCTCAGGCCCCCTTCTTCGTACGTCGTTCGGACGGCTGGGTGACCCGGTCGAGCATCAGGCCGAGGCAGACGATCGCCGCGCCGGCCACCAGGCCGGTCGCCAGGTCGCCCTGGGCCAGGCCGAAGACGACCTGGTAGCCGAGCGCCCCGCCGCCGACCAGGCCGCCGATGATGACGACGGCGAGGACCAGGACGACGCCCTGGTTGACGGCGAGCAGCAGCGACCGGCGGGCCAGCGGGAGCTGCACCTGCCGCAGTTGCTGTCCGCTGGTGGCGCCGAGCGAGCGGGCCGACTCCATCGCGGCCGGGTCGACCTGGCGCAGCCCCTGGGCGGTGATGCGGACGACGGCCGGGAGGGCGTAGACGACCGCGGCGGCCACGGCGGGGGCGCGCCCGACGCCGAAGAGGGCGACGACCGGGATCAGGTAGACGAACTGCGGCATGGTCTGGAAGACGTCCAGTACGGGTCGCAGCAGGCGTTCGAAGCGGTCGCTGCGGGCGGCGGCGATGCCCGCGGCGAAACCGACGACCAGTGTCACGGCGACGGCCGCCAGGACCTGGGAGAGCGTGTCCAGGGACGGCTTCCACACGCCGAGCACGCCGATCGCGGCCATGGCGAGGACGGCGGTGAGCGCCGTGCGCCAGGTGCCGATCAGCCAGGCGAGGGCGGCGACGACCAGCAGGACGGACCACCAGGGCAGCCACTGGAGGCCGTCCCGGAGCGGGTTGAGGACCCAGCTGGTGAAGTGCGCGGCCCAGTCGGCGGTGCCGCCGACGACGGGTACCCCGGAGTACAGGTGGGCGGTCATCCAGTCGACGGCCCGGTTGACGGGCTCGGCGATGTCCACCTCCCAGGCCTCGGGCCAGTCCAGGAACCCGGCGACCCGTCCGGCGACCGCGACGGCCGTGGCGGCGACGAGGACGTACAGCCAGGTCAGCGGGGACGTGCCGGACCCGCCGAGCCGCTCCCCCGCCGCGCCGGTCACGCGGTCCAGGACGACGGCGAGCAGCACGATCGGGATGCCCGCCGCGAGGGCGGCGCCGACGTCGACCGAGGCCAGCGCCTGGTAGACGCGGTCGCCGAGGCCGCCGGCGCCGATGACGGAGGCGATGACCGCCATGGAGAGCGCCATCATGATCGTCTGGTTGACGCCGAGGAGGAGGTCCTTGCGGGCCAGCGGGATGCGGGCGGTCAGCAGCCGCTGGCGGGCGGTGGTGCCGAGGGACTCGACGGCCTCCAGGACCTCCTGGTCGGCGGCGCGCAGGCCGAGCGAGGTGAGCCGTGCCATGGGCGGTGCGGCGTAGACGACGGTGGCGAGGACCGCGGCGGGCACGCCGATGCCGAAGACCAGGACGACGGGGAGGAGGTAGGCGAAGGCGGGCAGCACCTGCATGGTGTCGAGCACCGGGCGCAGCAGGCGGTCCATCCGGTCGGACAGGCCGGCGGCGAGGCCCAGCAGGGCGCCCACGGCGACCGACGCGAGGACGGCGACGACCATCAGGGCCAGGGTCTGCATGGTCGGCACCCACATGCCGAGCAGACCGCAGGCCAGGAACGCGGCGGCGGTGCCCAACGCGAGGCGCACGCCGGCGACGCGCCAGGCGACCAGGGCGCCGATCGCGGTGACCCCGGCCCAGCCGACGGCGAGGAGGGCGAGGTACACGGCGCGTACGGCGATGACGACGACGTTGCTGACGTGGCCGAGGAAGTGGAGGAACAGCGGGTGGCTGTCGCGGTGGTCGATGATCCAGTCGCTGGCCTCGCCGAGCGGTCCGGAGACGTCGACGGTGAGGGCGTCCGGCCAGGTGGCTCCGCCCCACCGGGCGACGGCGAGGGGGACCAGGACGGCGGCGGCGAGCGCGAGGACCAGCAGCTTGCGGACGGCCGGGCGGCCGAGGACGCCGGGGAGCGCGGGGCGGGCGGCGGGGGCGGTGGCCGTTGCCATCAGACCGCCTCCTTGCGCTGGTCCGCCTCCCCGACGGGGTCCGGGCCCGGGGCATCAGCCTCCCCGGGGCGTTCCGTGCCCGCCACGACGCCGAGCAGCGCGTCCGCGTCGACCACGCCGAGGCAGCGTCCGGCGTCCATGACGCGGGCCGGGGTGCCGGCCCGGGCGACGGCCTCGATGGCCTCCGACACGGTGGCGTCGGGCCGGAGCGCCGGACCGTTCCCGGCCTCGTCGGCGGAGGCGGCGGGGCGCATGGCCGTCCGGACGGTGAGCACCTGCTCGCGCGGGACGTCGCGGACGAACGCCCGGACGTAGTCGTCGGCGGGTGAGCCGACGATCTCCTCGGGGGTGCCGAGCTGCACCACGCGGCCGTCGCGCATCAGGGCGATGCGGTCGCCCAGCTTGAGCGCTTCCTGGAGGTCGTGGGTGATGAAGACCATCGTGCGGCCCTCCTCGCGGTGCAGCCGGACGACCTCCTCCTGCATGTCCCGCCGGATCAGCGGGTCGAGCGCGCTGAACGGCTCGTCGAAGAGCAGCACCTCGGGGTCGACGGCGAGGGCGCGGGCCAGGCCGACGCGCTGCCGCTGACCGCCGGAGAGCTGGCCGGGGCGGCGGTGCTCCAGGCCCTCCAGGCCGACCTTGGCGACGACGGCGGCGGCGCGCTCGCGGCGTTCGGCGCGCCCCACGCCCTGGACCTCCAGGCCGTAGGCCACGTTGTCGAGGACCGTGCGGTGCGGGAGCAGGCCGAAGTGCTGGAAGACCATCGCGGCGCGGTGGCGGCGCAGGGCGCGCAGCCGGGACCGGTCCATGGCGCGGACGTCCTCGCCGTCGATGGCGATGGAGCCCGCGGTCGGCTCGATCAGCCGGGTCAGACAGCGCACCAGCGTGGACTTGCCGGAGCCGGACAGGCCCATGACGACGAAGACCTCGCCCTTGCGCACGTCGAAGGAGACGTCCGCCACGGCGGCCGTGCAGCCGGTGCGGGACCGCAGCTCGGCCGGGCTCAGGGCGGCCAGTTCCGGGTCGGCGGGGACGCGGGCGGCCTTGGGGCCGAAGACCTTCCACAGGCCCTCGACGGCGAAGACCGGGGGACGCTCGGCGGCGGTGTCGTTGACGGTCGTGGTCATCGGTGGTCACCACCGATCAGCTCGACGGCGCGCTCCCCGACCATGAGCACGCCGATCATCGGGTTCACGGCGGGCATGGTCGGGAACACGGAGGCGTCGGCGACGCGCAGGCCGCTCAGTCCGCGCACGCGCAGCTCGGGGTCGACGACGGCCTGCTCGTCGGTGGCGGCGCCCATCCGGCAGGTGCCCGCCGGGTGGTAGACGGTGTGGGCGACCTTGCGGGCGTACTCGCTCAGCTCCTCGTCGCCCGTGACGTCCGGGCCGGGGCAGACCTCGCGCTTGAGCCAGCCGGCCAGCGGTTCGGACGCGGCGACCTCGCGGGCGATGCGGATGCCGTCGACGAGGGTGCGGCCGTCGTGGTCGTCCTCGTCGGTGAAGTAGCGGAAGTCCAGGGCCGGCTTGACCTGGGGGTCGGCGCTGGTGAGGTAGAGGCGGCCGCGGCTCTTCGGCTTGGGGATGTTCGGCGTCATGGAGACGCCGTGCGCCGGGCGTTCGTAGCCGAGGCGCTCCGGGTTGTCCGTGAACGGGATCTGGTAGAAGTGGAACATCAGGTCGGGGCCCGCGTGTTCGGGGTCGCGGCGCACGAACAGGCCGGCGTCGGAGTCCATCGCGGAGTTGTCCGGGATGGGGCCGTGGGTCTCCCACACGATCACCGACTCGGGGTGGTCGAGCAGGTTCTCGCCGACGCCGGGCAGGTCGAGCGCCACGGGTATGCCGAGGGCTTCGAGGTCCTCGCGGGGCCCGATGCCGGAGTGCAGCAGCAGGCGCGGCGAGTCGACCGCGCCGGCGCACAGCACGACCTCGTTGCGGGCCCGGACGAGGATCTCCTCGCCGTCCTTGGTGCGCACGTGCACGCCTTCGGCGCGGGTGCCGTCCAGCTCCAGCCGGTACGCCCAGGTCTCCAGCATGAGGGTGAGGTTGGGGCGTTCGTCCATCACCGGGTGCAGGTACGCCACCGAGGCCGAGGACCGCTTGTTGTCCTCGGGGTGGTAGGCGAGGTCGAAGAAGCCGACGCCCTCGGTGAACGGCTTCTTGTTGAAGCCCTCGATCCTCGGGACCTCCAGCGCCTTCCGCGCGGCGTCGACGAAGTCGCGGGCGATGGCGTTGCGGTCCTTCTCGTCGACCGGGACGATGTTGTTCTTCAGCCGCGCGTAGTACGCCTCCATCGGCACCGCGCCCCAGCCCTCGGCACCGGCGGCCTCCCACTCGTCCCAGTCGGACGGCAGCGGCTTGAAGGCGATGAGGGTGTTGTGCGAGGAGCAGCCGCCGAGGACCCGGGCGCGGCTGTGCCGGATGTGCGAGTTGCCGCGTGGCTGCTCGGTGGTCGGGTAGTCGTAGTCCAGCTCGCCGCCGAGCAGGCCCATCCAGCGGCGCAGGGTCAGCACGTCGTCGCGGCCGACGTCGCTGGGGCCGCCCTCGATGACGGCGACGGTGACGTCCGGGTTCTCGGTGAGGCGGGAGGCGATCACCGAGCCCGCCGTGCCGCCGCCGATGACGACGTAGTCGTAGACATGGGTGGTCTCTGGCATGGAGGTACTCCAGTGGGGCGAGCGGATGGTGCGGGGGCGCGGAGGGTGCGGGGAGCGGGTGCGGTCAGCCGGCGAACCAGCGGACGGGCTCGGGGGCGAGGTTCTGGTAGACGTGCTTGCTCTCGCGGTACTCGGCGAGGCCCGCGGGGCCCAGTTCGCGGCCGACTCCGCTCTTGCCGAAGCCGCCCCACTCGGCCTGCGGCAGGTAGGGGTGGAAGTCGTTGATCCAGACGGTGCCGTGCCGCAGCCGGCCGGCGACCCGGCGGGCCCGTCCCGCGTCGGCGGTCCAGACGGCACCGGCCAGACCGTACTCGGTGTCGTTGGCGAGGGCTACCGCCTCGTCCTCCGTGCGGAAGGTCTCGACGGTGAGGACCGGCCCGAAGACCTCCTCCCGTACGACCCGCATCCCGCGGTGGCAGTGGTCGAGGACGGTCGGCTCGTAGAAGTAGCCGCTCTCCGGCCGCTGGGGTGAGGGCGCGGGACGCTTGCCGCCGCAGCGCAGTTCGGCGCCCTCGGCGAGGGCGGAGGCGACGAGGTCCTCGGTCCTGGCGCGCTGCTGCTCGGAGACGAGCGGTCCGCACTCGACGCCTTCCTCCGTACCGCGGCCGAGGCGGATCCGCTCGGCGCGGCGGGCGAGTTCGGTGACGAAGCGTTCGCGGACCGACTCCTCGACGATCAGGCGGCCGCCCGCCGAGCAGACCTGCCCGCTGTGGACGAAGGCGGCGTTGAGGGCCTGGTCGACGGCGGTGTCGAAGCCCTCCTCGGTCGCGCAGGCGTCGGCGAACACCACGTTGGGGTTCTTGCCGCCCAGTTCGAGGGCGACCTTCTTGACGGTGACGGCGGCGGCCTGGGCGACCTTGGTGCCGCTGACCAGGCCGCCGGTGAAGGAGACCAGGTCGACGCCGGGGTGCTCGGCGAGCCGGGCGCCGACCGTGTGGCCGGGGCCGGTGACGAGGTTGGCGACGCCGGTGGGGAGGCCGGCCTCGACCAGCAGGTCGATCAGGGCGACGGTGGTGAGCGGGGTGATCTCGCTGGGCTTGATCACGAAGGTGTTGCCGGCGGCGAGCGCCGGAGCGATCTTCCAGCTGGCCTGGAGCAGGGGATAGTTCCAGGGCGTGATCATCGCGCAGACGCCGACCGGTTCGTGCACGACGACGCTGTGGATATCGGGCGAGCCGGCGTCGACGACCCGGCCGGGGGCCTCGCCGGCGACCAGGTCCGCGAAGTAGCGGAAGGCGTCGGCGACGCAGTCGATGTCGACCCGCCCCTCCTCCACCGTCTTGCCCGCGTCGCGGCTCTCCAGCAGGCCGAGCCGCTCGCGGTCGCGCACCAGGAGGTCGGCCACGCGGCGCAGCAGGGCGGCGCGGGCGGCGACCGGGGTGTGCGGCCACTCCCCCTCGTCGAAGGCGCGCCGGGCGGCGGCCACCGCGAGGTCGGCGTCCTGCTCGTCACCCTCCGCGACCACGGCGAAGGGCAGGCCGTCCGCGGGGTCGAGGATCTCGCGGGTGCCGCCCGAGACGGCCGCCCGCCACTCGCCATCGGCGTGGATCGTCTCGCGTGCCTGAGGTTCCGTACTGTCCGCCATGATCGATGAATGCCTTCCGTTCCTGTTCAGCGCCCGTGAGTCACATGCGTGTCGCCCACGGGACCGGGGGCTCATGCCCTCGGGCTCCGCATGCATGCGGATCCCGGGCCGGAAGTGTGCCGAGTCACTGAACAATCGGGCAGAACGGAATACATCACCCGCGCGGCGGGGGGGGGCCGGAGTCCGGTGGCCCGCTACTGGTCACCGGTTGCCGGCGGGCAGGAGGTGGACGGCGGGCAGAAGTGGCCGAGCGCCGTCCGCAGGAGCTCGCGCTCGTCCTCCCGGCCGTCGGCGTCGGCTCCGTAGGCGGCGATCGCGTACACCTCGCCGTCGGCGGCCACGAAACGCTCGTCCACGACGTGCCAGGGTCCGATCTCCGGCTCCCTCTTGATGGAGTCGACGAGGTACTCCAGCCGGGAGCCGGTGAAGTCGCCGTCGTCCAGCGTCTCCAGGGAGAGCCGGCGGAAACCGTCCCCCTTGGGTGTGGCGTCGGAGAGGAACAGCTCGAAGGACGCGGCGGGCGAGGACTCCGCCACCTGGTAGACCTGCAGCCGCCGCTCGCCGTCGGAGCTGCGGTAGTTGACCACGCCCATGCCGTACTCCGAGGGCAGTTCCTCGCGCACCCAGCCCTCGGGCCTGGCGAGGGTGAAGCCCTCCTCGTCGACGTGCACCTCGTAGCCGTCGGGCGGCTCGGTGACCGCTCCCGAGGGCTCCTCGGGGGATGCGGACTCCCCTGTCTCTCCTGTCTCCCCGGTCCGCAGGGCGGTGGGCTCGGGGGCCGGGGAATCCGCGCTCCCGGAGGCGCTCGCCGACTCCGCCGCCCGGCCGCCGCGGTCGTCCGTGCCGTCGTCCCCCGGGACCACCAGCGTCAGCACGAGGGCCACCACCGCTCCCGCCGCGGCGGCTCCGCCCAGCACGGACCACACCAGCCGGCGGCTGGGCCCGCCGGTGCCGGCGGGGGCCGGGGCCGGCGGGTATCCGGGCGGTGGCGCCCCCGGATGCGGCAGTTCGGGCGCGGACCAGGGGCCGGGGACGGGCGGCGGTACCGGCGCGGAGCCGCCGGAGGGGCCGGAGGGGCCGGTGGAGCCCGGGGGCTGGGGCGCTTGGGGTGTCTGGGGTGGCCGAGGCTCTTGGGGTGCCTGGGGTGTGGGCGTTCGGGGTGCCTCGGGCACGGGCCCCGGCCGGGGCGGTGGTGGTGGGGTGGCGGGTGTCGTGCTCCCCGCCGCGTCCTCCCAGCGCTGGGCGGCCTCGTTCCAGTACCGCTGCTGTCCCCCGCTCATCGGTTCACATCCCCAGCAGCCCGGCCACCGTCCCGAAGGACGCGAACAGCGACAGGGCGGTCTGCGTGTCCTCGAGCGCGGTCCGCAGCCGCTGGAGACGGCCCTCGGGGGTCGTGCCGGTCCGGGTGATCTCCTCCTCGGTGTCCGCGAGGGCGGTGTCCAGCTCGGCGGTCTGCTCGGTCCGCTGGATGCGGGCCAGGTCGGCGCGCAGCTCCCGCACCGCCTTCAGCAGCTCCTCAGCCGCCTCGTCGCGCGCCGGCGCGGTGCCGTAGTTGCCCGTCACGTTCGCGTTGTCGCCGACGGCGAACGTGGCCCCCTGCGCGTTGCCGATGTGCACGTTCGGCTCATGTGCCGCCATGGTTTCCGGATCCCTTCTGCGGCGCGCGGCCGCCCGACGTGGACGAGACGTGCGCCTTGTCGCCGACGGCGAAGGTCGCCCCCTCCGCGTTGCCGATGTAGGTGCTGCCGTTGCTGAGGTTCACGATTTTCTGGACGAACTCGCCGGTCTCGTAACCGGCGTCGGCCAGGGCCAGCCGCACCCCGTGCCCGACCCGGTCCTGGATGCTCCGGAGATAGCGGCTGACGTCCATCTCCTGGAAGGTCGACCCGGTGGGCGTCGAGGCCAGCTCCCGTACGGAGACCGCGGGCCCGGCGGGAAGCGCGCCGGTGTGGCCGCCGGTCAGCAGCCGCCAGCCGTACACCGCGCCGCGGCCGAGGGTGACCAGGGAGCGGCCCACGGACCCGGGCACCAGGACGACGGCGCCGGCCGCCTTGCCCAGCACGTTGTTGTTGCGGAACCGGTGGGAGGCGCGGTCGGCGTCCTTGAAGTCCGCGCGCACCGGCGTCAGCACGTGCGGGGCGATCTCCAGCATCAGCATCCGGCCCTGCGTGTGCAGGCGCACGAAGACCGTGACGACCAGCTCCTCCTCCCAGCCGCCGACCCGGATCCGCAGGAAGTGCCGCCGCTTCTCGGCACCCTCCTCCACGGCGCTCGTCCGGTGCTGCTCGAACAGCTCCCAGCCGTACGGGGCCTGCTCACGGTCGAGCAGCCCCTCCACCGGGAGGAAGACGCACTCGTCGATCTCCAGCCGGCGCAACCGGTCGCGCACCTGGGCGCCCGCGTACTCGGAGGGCAGGCGCAGCTGTTCGATCAGAGGCCGGACGCGGTCCAGGATCGCGCGGTTGCTGAGCGGCTGCTGCTTCCTCTCTTCGTCCGGCTTCAGCTCGACGGCCAGGACCCAGGTGTCGTACGCCGCTCCCGCCCCGCAGAAGGGGTGCCTCTCGTTGTACATGACCAGCGGTGCGTGCTGTTCCAGCCGGATGCGCCGCATCATCCGCTGGAAGCGGGCGCCGTCGCCCTTCTCCGCCGGGTCACCGGCCGCGTCCGGGAAGCGTCCCGGGGACAGCTCGGCGGCGAGCGCGCGGGCGAACTGGTTGCGCTGCGCGGCCACGCAGAGTCCGATGAGCACCAGGACGGCGATCCCGAACCAGGCCTGCCACACCTCGATCAGGTCGCCCCCGACGGACGGGGTGAGCAGCTCCGTGGCCTCCTGCCAGTCGCCGCCGCCCGAGTCGTAGGGGCCGTACGACGACGATCCGTAGGAGGAGTCGTCCTCGCCGCCGCCGAACGCGAAGGCGACCAGCACGAACAGGAAGAAGGCGAACTGCAGCCGGCCCCACCAGCGGGCCACGAAGGCCGCGAGCCGCCGGTACAGGGGCGGCTGCTCGGCGCGGCCGCGGAGCCAGGGGGCCAGGGCGAGCAGCACGCTGGGCCACACGAAGAAGGCGAGCAGCCAGCCGCTGAGGGGCAGGCCCACCACCCACAGCCCGATGACGGCCGCGGACCACAGCAGCTCGTGCCGGCGGGCCCGCAGGGCGTGTGCGAGGACCCGGGCCGCGTCGAAGCCGAGGGACGGCGCCACGATCCGCTGCTCGTCGAGGTACAGCTCCTCGATGACGCGGTCCCGGTAGGCGGGGTCGAGGTAGGTGCCCGCGCACAGCAGCCGGGTGGCCTCGCTGGCGTACGGCGGGACGGGTGCGGGTTCCGGCGGTGTCGCCGCGTCGCCCTGCTGTGGTTGCTGCGGCACGTAGGCGGTGCTCACGCCGATCCCCCGATGCGCGTGAAGTCCGTCGTCGTCGACGGACGAATTGACGAGGCATCAGCATAGGGGAGCGACCGGGCCCGCACGTCCCGAACGGGGACAGGGCACCCGGGAACACCTCGGCCCCCGGACCGCCCGTGAGGCGGTGCCGGGGGCCGGTGCGGTGGGTCAGATGAGGCCGAGACCGCGGACCGCGTCGCGCTCCTCCGACAGCTCCTTGACGGAGGCGTCGATGCGGGCGCGGGAGAAGTCGTTGATCTCCAGGCCCTGGACGATCTCGTACTTGCCGTCCTTGCAGGTGACCGGGAAGGAGGAGATGAGGCCCTCGGGGACGCCGTAGGAGCCGTCCGACGGGATGCCCATGGAGGCCCAGTCGCCGTCGGCGGTGCCGTTGACCCAGGTGTGGACGTGGTCGATGGCGGCGTTGGCGGCGGACGCGGCCGACGAGGCGCCGCGGGCCTCGATGATGGCGGCGCCGCGCTTGGCGACGGTCGGGATGAAGTCGTCGGCCAGCCACTTCTCGTCGTTCACGACCTCGGCGGCGTTCTTGCCGGCGATGGTGGCGTTGAAGATGTCCGGGTACTGGGTGGCGGAGTGGTTGCCCCAGATGGTCAGGCGCTTGATGTCGGTGACCGACACGCCCGTCTTCTTCGCGAGCTGGGTCAGCGCGCGGTTGTGGTCCAGGCGGGTCATCGCGGTGAAGCGCTCGGCCGGTACGTCCGGGGCGGCGGCCTGGGCGATCAGGGCGTTGGTGTTGGCCGGGTTGCCGACCACGAGGACCTTGATGTCGTCCGCGGCGTGGTCGTTGATGGCCTTGCCCTGCGGCTTGAAGATGCCGCCGTTGGCCTCCAGGAGGTCACCGCGCTCCATGCCCTTGCTGCGCGGGCGGGCGCCCACGAGGAGGGCGACGTTGGCACCGTCGAAGGCGACGTTCGGGTCGTCGGTGATCTCGATGCCCTGGAGCAGCGGGAACGCGCAGTCGTCCAGCTCCATCGCGGTGCCCGCGGCGGCGTTGAGCGCCGGGGTGATCTCCAGGAGGCGGAGCTTGACCGGCACGTCCGCGCCGAGCAGCTGGCCGGAGGCGATGCGGAAGAGCAGGGCGTAACCGATCTGGCCGGCCGCGCCGGTGACGGTGACGTTCACGGGAGTGCGGGTCATGGCGTTCTCCGTATGACAGCTGGCGGTGGGGCGTCCCTGCCCCGGGCGTCTGATCGATCTCTTGGTATCAAGAGATCCATGCAGCCGTCAGGCTATCGCGCCCGCGGTGCGCGGGACGTCCGGGCCCGTGTGGCCCGGCCCACAGGCGCCGCCGGGTCACCCGGGCGCCGCGGAGGGCGGGGGTGCCTGGGGGGGCGGGGGCCCGGGGTGCCGCGGCACGGTGCGAGCGGGGGCATGAGTGAGGCGGCCGCCTGTCCGGGAGAGGAGGGACGAAGGCGACCGCCGTTCGGGGGTGCCGTTGCCGGACTCCCGTGGGGGTACTTTTCGCGTGCCCGACTCGGCGCGGGCCATGCGTGTCCGGAGCGGATTTTCTTTTCCGGCCGTCGGGAACCGCCGCCCGTCTACTCCGTGCACCCCTTCTGGCCCGAGGCCAGCGTCACGCACGCCTCGGCGTCGGCCGGGGACTTCACCGCCACCATCGGCGTGTAGGCGACGGTGTCGCCGGTCCCGGTGACCGAGCCCGTCTGGGCGTTCCTGCCGTCCGCGCTCACCTGGACCTCGTCGCCCTGTGCGGCCTGGGTGACGCGGGCCCACGCGGTACCGCAGGTCTTGCTGTAGCGGACCTCGACGGCGGCCGTGCCGACGGTGGCGGTCGCGGCGGTGGTCACCAGGTCGCCGCCGCAGCCCATGACCTCCGGGTCCTTGCCGGTGCAGGAGTCGCCGCTGCACTTCACGCCCGGCGGCAGCGCGGGGTCGCTGCTGACGGTCGGCGACGGGGAGGGCGCGGCGCCCTCGTCCTTCTTGTCACCGCCGTCGTTCAGCAGGAAGAAGGCGCCCGCGATCACGACGAGCACGCCGACGACACCCGCGACGAACGTCGCCGTCCGCTTGCTGCCGCCACCGGCGGACCCGTTCCGCGAGCGGGAGCCGCCGCGCGGGGGCTCGCCGTGCGCGCCCGGGGTCCCCCGGTGGCCCGGGGCGGGGGTGGCCGGTGGGGTCGCGGGCCCCGCCTCGTCCCGGGTGCCCGCCGGGTGCGCGGGCCGCGCCGTGCGGTCACCGGTCGGTGCCGGCCCCCGGTACCCCGCGATGTTCCATGAGTTGCCGTCGGTCGCGTCGCCGGAGGACGGGACGGAGGGGAAGCCCGGCGCACCGCCGCTCCGCGCCGTGCCGACGGCGGAGTCGGGGCTGTCGGCGGCCGTCGGCTGCACGGGGACCGCCGGCGGCAGGGTGGGCGCGACACCGGCCGGCCCGGCGATCCCGGGCGTGGCCGTCGCTCCCCCGCCGTGGCGGCCGGAGCGGCTTCCCCTGCCGTTCCTGCCGCCGTTGCCCGACGCGGTCGCGGGCGTGCCCAGCTCGCCGAGCGCGGCGCGTGCCTGCGAGATCCGGATGGCCTCCATGGTCATGTCGTGGCGCATCTCGGAGCGGCTCCAGGCACGCTCCGCCAGCTCCCACATGGTGGTCAGGTGGACGGGGTTGGTCCCCGTCACCTCGGCCAGGGCCACGATGGCGCCCTTCGGCGCCAGCAGCCGGCCGTTCAGATAGCGCTCCCAGGACGTCTTGCTGTAGCCCGTGGCGTCGGCCACCGACGCGATGCCCAGCTCGCTGCGGTCCACGAGTCGACGCAGCTGGCTGGTGAACTCCTTGATCTGCGGATCGAGTTCTTCCGGCAAGGCCTTCCAACGAGGCATTGCTTCCCCCTCTTCCCCCCGGTGACGTGCTGTTCGTTCCCCGTTGTCCTCGCACGCGGCGTCCCGCGCGGAGTCCTCGTTCTGGCTACCCACAGGGATGCGCCCGGTCAGGAAGTCAGTTCCCGGGGTGGGGGCGCACAGGAGCACAGGGGCCGTGGGCATGCACCGTCGCACGCCCACCGGCCCGCGGTCCAGTGTCCCACCGGCGTCACCGTGCCCCGCACCGAACCCTCTTTTTCACGGCTCGCGTGACGGAGTAGCGGAACGGTCACTTCCGTGCCACAGCGGCCTGCCAGGCGTTGAACAGGGCGTTCGGCGTACAGGAAGGTGGGTCGCGGCGACGGCCCGTCCTTCCACGGGGGTGGAGGACGGGCCGTCGCGCCCCGTTCCTAGCTCACCGTGAAGTGCAGGGTGTCCTTCAGGAACGGGATCTCCAGCAGCGGGTCCGGCTGGGCCATCAGCGCCAGCAGCGCGATGGAGAGGCCGAGGACGCCGTAGGTGGCGATGTCGGTGAAGCGCGAGCGCACGGCGAGCATGCCGACGTCGGGCAGCACCCAGCGGAGCACGGCGCCGCCGAGCAGCGCGGCGCCGATCAGGACCAGACCCCAGCGGAACACGTCCAGCGCGCTGAGCAGGAGGCCGATCCCGACCAGGCCGACCACGAGCAGGATCGGCCACTGCCGGGCGGGCGCGGGCGCGTCGGCGGTGGCGGCCCGGCCGCCGCCCTCGGGGCGCGCGGTGTCACGGGTGAAGAGGGGGAACCGGCGGGTGGACCGCCGTGGCCTGCCCTCGGCGTCGGGCGCGCTGACGGGGTCCCGGACGGTGAGTTCCTCCCCGTACTCGGGGGCCGCCGGAGCCTCCGCGCGCGTACGGCCCTCGGCGCGCTCGCCGTCCTCCTGGCCCTCTGCGCGCTCCTGGTCCTCTGCGCGCGTGTCGTCAGCCGGCACTGCGCTCCGCCGCCTCGACCACGTTGACGAGCAGCTGGGCGCGGGTCATGGGGCCGACACCGCCCGGGTTCGGGGAGATCCAGGCGGCGACCTCGGACACGCCGGGGTGGACGTCGCCCATGATCTTGCCCTCGGCGTTGCGGGAGACGCCGACGTCGAGGACGGCGGCGCCCGGCTTCACGTCCTCGGGGCGGACCAGGTGCGGGGAGCCGGCGGCGGCGATGACGATGTCCGCGCGCTTGAGGTGGGCGGCCAGGTCGCGGGTGCCGGTGTGGCACTGGGTCACGGTGGCGTTCTCGCTGCGTCGGGTGAGCAGCAGCGGCATCGGGCGGCCGATGGTGACACCGCGGCCGACCACCACGACCTCGGCGCCCTTGATCTCCACGCCGTAGCGGCGCAGCAGGGTGAGGATGCCGTTCGGGGTGCAGGGCAGGGGGGCCGGCTCGTTCAGCACGAGACGGCCGAGGTTCATCGGGTGCAGGCCGTCCGCGTCCTTGTCCGGGTCCATCAGTTCCAGGATGCGGTTCTCGTCGATGCCCCGGGGCAGCGGGAGCTGGACGATGTAGCCGGTGCAGGCCGGGTCCTCGTTCAGCTCGCGGACGACCGCCTCGATCTCCTCCTGCGTCGCCGTGGCGGGCAGCTCGCGCTGGATGGAGGCGATGCCCACCTGGGCGCAGTCGCGGTGCTTGCCGGCTACGTACTTCTGGCTGCCGGGGTCCTCCCCGACGAGGATCGTGCCGAGGCCGGGCGTGACGCCCTTCTCCTTCAGCGCCGCCACGCGGGCGGTCAGTTCGGACTTGATCGCGGCTGCGGTGGCCTTGCCATCGAGAATCTGGGCGGTCATGCCCCCATCCTCGCGGATGACCGGCCCCCGGTTCCAATCCGGTCATGATCCGGACGGTGAGCGGAGGCCGCCCGGACACCGACCGGGCACCGGATCGACGACAAAGCACCGTCAAATCGCCAGTAAACCGACATCACGGAACACTTCACGCGTGTCCGTCCATGATCGACGTGGTTGCACTTGCACAACACCTCGCTGCCGGGCTGGACAAGCGAGAGACGGGTCAAGAACGATTGGGGTGCACAGTGCCGCGGGGCCGTACCGGGGGGACGAACCGCAACGACGTACCTCCTCCGAGCCGGGCCGCGCGTCGTCCCCGCACGTGACAGCGACGGAGGAAGTCCCGCCATGAGTTTCGGCGACCCGAACAATCCCTACGGTGCGCCGCAGGGCCAGCAACCGGGCTACGGCCACCCCCAGCAGCCGCCCCAGGGCCAGCCCGGCTACGGCTATCCCCAGCAGCAGGGACAGCCCGGCTACGGCTACCCGTCGGCGCCGCCCGTGCAGCAGCCCTACGGCGGCGGCGCGCCCACCACGATGCCCGGCACCGTCGGTGCCGCCCGGGTCATGCTCTGGGTCATCGTCGGCTTCCAGGTGATCGGCACGGCCCTCTTCGCCTTCTCGGCCGTCGCCGTCGACCAGGCCAAGGACGATCCCGCCTTCGAGGGGCTGGCCGACTACCCGACCGGCGCCCTGTGGGGCATCGCGGTGCTCGCGCTGGTCTGGGGCGTCTGGGCGGCCGTCCTGGCGGTGAAGTTCGCGGCCGGCGGCAGCGGTCTGCGCGTGACCGCGCTGGTCTTCGGCATCCTGACCGCGATCCTCGCCGTCTACCCGTTCACCATTTTCGGCATCATCCATCTGGTGCTCGGCATCCTGATCGCGGTGTTCGTCGGCAATGCGAACGGCGCCGCCTGGTTCAAGCGCCCGCGCTACTGACCCGCCGCGGAACGCTTTCTCGCCAATCACGTCACAGGGCCGTGTCTCACCCGTACGAGGGGGGCACGGCCCTGGTGCGTCGCAATAGTCTGGCCCGGGTAGCCGTCAGGCACGGGGAGACGCACCTTGTACAGCATCATCGTGGTACCTCCGCCGACCACGGAGGACGAACGCACCCGCACCCAGCTCCGACTCGCCCCCGGCGAACGGCTCGTCTTCGGGCGGGCCGTGCCCGAGGGCGGCCTGCTGATCGGGCACGACGGGGTGTCCCGCAGAGCGGGTGAGATCACCGCGCACGGCACCTTCTGGACCGTGAGCAACCTCTCGGCCCACCAGACGTACGTGGTGGAGAACCCCGAGGGCGCCGGCGAGCACATCAAGGTGGCGCCGGGCCGGCTGGACGCCCCGGTGCCCTTCGAGTTCTCCCGGATCGTGCTGCCCGCGGCGGGCGACCTGCTGCCGGTCGAGGTGTGGGCGCCGCGCCACGACTACCTGCGCGCCGAGGACGGCACCGACGGCGAGCCGACCGCCCCGGCCTTCTCCGTCGACCGCACCAAGCGGTACTTCGCCGTCCTGGCCGCCCTGTGCGAGCCGCGGCTGCGCGGGGCGCCGCACGCGCCGCTGCCGACCGTCGAGCAGGTCGTCGAGCGGCTGCGGCCCGGCTGGCCGGCCGCCTCGCGCACGACCGTCCAGTGGAACATCGACTACCTGGCGGTGAAGCTGCGCCTGAAGCCGGGGCCGGAGACGGCGGAGGCGGGCGCGCGGCTCAACGGCAAGAAGGAGTCGCTGGTCTCCATGGCGCTCCGCTTCGACCTCGTGCGGGAGGACGACCTCGTGGTCCTCGCCCCACCGCCGCGCCGGGTGCCGCGGTGACCGAGCCGTACGCCGTCGCCGTCCCGAAGGGCTACCGGGTCGGCGGCTGGGAGGTACGGGCGCCGATCGCGACGGGCGCCTTCGGCAGCGTGTACGAGGCCCGCCGCGTCGACGGTGGTGACGGTGCCGACGGGAGGCTGCCGCACACGGCCGCCCTGAAGTTCCTGCCCACCGGGACGGGCACCCCGCGCCAGCTCACCCACCTGCGCGAACTCGTCGAGCGAGAGGTCGAGTTGCACCGCAGGCTGCGCAGGCCCCGGCTGGTGCGGATGTACGAGACACTGGTCGTCGACGACCCGGCCCGCCCCGCCCTCGACGGTGCCACCGTCCTCGTGCTGGAGAAGGCGGAGGGGTCCCTGGCCGCCCTGCTGTCCGCGCGGCCCCGTCCGGCCGGCGGCGCCGCGCTGGTCGCCGAGGTGTGCGAGGGCCTGGCCCAGCTGCACGGTGCCGGGTGGGTGCACGGCGACCTGAAACCGGCCAACGTGCTGCTGATGGCGGACGGTTCGGTCCGGCTCGCCGACTTCAACATGGCCGCCGAGCTGGAGGGCACCCACGCCTACACGCCCGCCTTCTCCACCCCCGACTACACGCCGCCCGAACTGCTCTGGTCCGAGATCGGTGAACGCGGCCGCCGGGTCCGCCCCTCGGCCGACGTGTGGGCCTTCGGCGTCCTCGCCCACCTCGTGCTCAGCGGCTCCTTCCCCCTGCCCGGCGGCACCCCCGCGGCCCGCCGCGACGCCGGCGCCGCCTACGCCCGCGGCACCGAGGAGCTGCGGCTGTCCCCCGCGCTGCCCGAGGAGTGGCGGGAGATCGTGCGGGCCTGCCTGACCCGTACGCACGCCGAGCGCATCGGCACGGACGCCCTGTCCCGGCGGGTCGCGGCGGCGTCCGGTATCCGCATCGGGCGGTCCGTCCCGCGCCGCGCCCGCACCCGGCGGGTGGCCCTCGCCCTGACCGCCGCAGCGACCGCCGCCGCGCTCGGGTACGGCCTCGCCGTCCGCGACGACGACGAGGGCGGCGGCTCCGGGCCGGGGGCCCAGGGCACCGGCGCCACCGCGACGAACGTCTCCGCCGCCTCCTACGGCGCGGACGAGCTGCGCACCGACCGGGGCGTGCCGCCCGCCTACCGCCTGCTGATCGTCGAGACCGCACACGATTGCGATCGCAAGGACGTCAGCTCGCCCCTGATCGCCGCCATGCTGAAGGTGGAGAGCGACTTCGACCCGGCCCTCTCCGACCCCGCCCGGGACGAGTACGGCATCGCCCGCTGGACCCCGAAGGTGCTGCGCTGGTGGATGAACGAGGACGGCACCCCCGGCACCACCGTCCCCGAGCCGCCGTTCCCGCCCGCCGAGTCCATCCCGGCGATGGGCCGCTACCTGTGCTGGATCGCGCCGCGCCTCGACGCCCGCCTGCCGGGAGACCGCCGGGTGCTGATCGCGGTCGCCTACCGGACGTCGTACGACAAGGTGAACGACGCGGGCGGTGTTCCCCCGAAGTACCGCGACTACGCCGACCGCGTCGCCCACCACCTCAAGGAGTACACGCCGCGGGGCGCGAAGTGACCCTGTGAAGTGGCAGGTACCGCGCGGCGGGCGGCACGGGCACGGTGTGAGCACACCGCTTCGGCGGTACGACACCGACGTTCATGGGGGAACCACAGTGAACATCTTCAAGCCCGCCGCGCTGCTCGTCGCGGCCTCGGCCCTGGTCGCCGGCTCCACGGCCGCGGCCACCGCCGCCGACCCGGCCGGCACCCGGGTGACCGCGCTCCAGCAGGCGGCCGAACAGGTGCTGGCCGACCGGCCCGAACCGCTCCGGGTGACCGCCGACGCGGTGAAGTACGAGGGCCTGACCGTCACCGAGGCGCCCCGGACCATGGGCGCCCAGGACCTGGCCTGCGACTACGGCCACCTGTGCATGGTCGTCAAGGGCACCAAGTTCGACTTCTACAAGTGCCAGACATGGAACCTCACCAACTGGACCGGTGACGGGCCGTTCACCAACAACCAGACGCGCGGCACGGTCGCCAAGTTCTTCAACCAGGACGGAAGCGTCCGCTGGACCTCGACGGCCTACCAGGCGGGCACCGCGACGTGGGACCCGATCTGGTCGCTGCGCCCCTGCTGATCCACTCCGTTCGCCGGCCGGCGAACGGCGGCCCCCGGCCCCTCCCTGGAGGGCCCGGGGGCCTTGTGATGCCAATGCCCGCGGTGGCGGGCGCTGTGGGAGGGCTGACCTGAGCCCGGCTCAGAGCGCGCCGACGAAGGCCGACCAGGCCGCGGAGGGGAAGAGCAGGGCGGGGCCGTGCGGGTTCTTGGAGTCACGGACGGGGACGAGACCGGGGAGATCGTCGCTCACCTCGACACAGTCACCCCCGGTCCCGTTGCTGTAACTGCTCTTGCGCCACTGCACGGAGTTCAGGTCGATCCTGCTGTTGGGCTTCATTCCGGTACTCCTCAGCCGCAGCCTCGATCATGGCCAGGGACGCCTCCGGCGGCAGGGCGGCGGCCCTGAGCAGATCGTATGACTCGCGATAGTCCTTCACGAGAGCCGGATAGTCGATGACCTGACCGCTGTGCTCCCCTTCGGTGTACACCAGCGGGGGCGCGTCGGAAAAGGTCATGATCTTGGCCATCCCCATCATCAAGGGGTGAACTGCGGCGGTTTCCGGCACGACTTGCAGAATGGACCGCGTGGCCTTGACCCGTGCTGCGATGTGGCTCAGCAGTTCGGCCATTCCCGCGGGCGGCAGCACCCGCCTCCGGATCACGGAGCCGTCCAGGATCGCCCAGAACCTGGGCGGGGCTTCGCCCTCGAAGAGCCGGGACCGCTCCAGTCGAGCACCGACCCTCTCCGCGATCACGTCGTCCGACGCCCGCCACATCGCCGCTTTCGTGATCGCGCGCGCGTACGCGCTGGTCTGCAACAAGCCCGGAACGAGCAAGGGCGCCCACTCCTCGATGCCCTCCGCCTGCCTCTCCAGTTCGGCGATATCCGCGAAGTACTCGGCGATACCCACCCGCCGCGCCCGCGCCGCGTCTTCACACCGCCGCTGGAAAAACCCGTCCGTCCCCAGCCGTTCGTCCACATGCCGGGCCAGATCCATCGGCATCCCCCGCTCACCGCGCTCGATCTGGCTCAGGAACGAGATCCCCCGGAAGCTGCCTGCCGCCAACTGCTCCAGTGTCAGCCCCGCCTGCTCCCGCTGGAAGCGCAACTCCGCGCCGTAGAAGCAGGGGACGCTCGCCGAGGCGTCCGTGTCCTTACGAGGAGGCACCACCCACCACCGCCGTTCACCAGTTACCGTGCGCAACCGAAACGTCTGTCACGGTACCCCGGCCCGCGTCACTCTGTGAGCGATCCGTCACGGAACGCACTGGACGTGAAAGGCGTACTGCATGCACCCCCACGACACGACGTCTCAAGTCGAACAACTCCGGGCCGCCCTGGCGGCGCACGGCATCACGCTCCCGTCCCTGGGAACCGACCTGCCGACCTTCGCGAGCGTGTACCGCACGCCGCCGCTCATCGCGCTCGGCAACTGCAACGAGGAGACCGCCCGTGCCCTGACCGCCGTTCTGCGCAAGGCGGCCGGCACGTGAGTCCCGACCCCCTCGTGCTGGACCTGCTCGCGCTCCCCAAGGCGGTCCCGGAGGCCCGCCGCCACGTCCGCGCGTACCTGGGCTTCCCCTGCCCGGACGTCCAGCTCTGCGTCAGCGAGTTGCTGACGAACGTCATCGACCACGTGGGCGAGGGCACTCCGGTGGCCCTGCGGCTGACGCGGACACGGGACCGCGTACGACTGGAAGTCACCGACCTCGCACCGCACACCCGGCTCGCGCCGCGCCGCGCCCGCGACGACGACGAGAGCGGCCGGGGCCTTCCGCTGCTGGCCGCGGTGGCGCTGCGCTGGGGCGTCGAGCAGGGGCGTTGTGGCAAGACGGTCTGGTGCGAGGTCCGACCCGGGGAGGACTGAGGGACGGCCGCGCTCGGTGCGGGGACGACGGAGGGCGCCCCGGTGCCGGTGCACCGGGGCGCCCTCGCGTGCCGCGTCAGTGGAAGAAGTGCCGCGTCCCCGTGAAGTACATCGTGACGCCGGCCTTCTTCGCCGCCTCGACGACCAGTTCGTCGCGGACCGAGCCGCCGGGCTGGACCACGGCCTTCACGCCGGCCGCGGTGAGGATCTCCAGGCCGTCCGGGAAGGGGAAGAAGGCGTCGGAGGCGGCGTACGCGCCCTCGGCGCGCTCGGCGCCCGCCCGCTCGACCGCCAGCTTCGCGGAGTCGACCCGGTTGACCTGGCCCATGCCGACCCCGACGGAGGCGCCGTCCTTGGCGAGGAGGATCGCGTTGGACTTGACGGCGCGGCAGGCCTTCCACGCGAAGGCCAGGTCGGCCAGGTCGGACGGGGAGAGGGCCTCGCCGGTGGCAAGCGTCCAGGTGGCCGGGTCGTCGCCCTCGGCCTGGAGGCGGTCGGTGACCTGGAGGAGGGCGCCGCCGTCGATCGGCTTGACCTCGACCGGGGCGGCGGGCGCCTCGGGGGCGCGCAGCACGCGGATGTTCTTCTTCTTGGCGAGGGCCTCCAGCGCGCCGTCCTCGTAGTCCGGCGCGACGATGACCTCGGTGAAGATCTCCGCGACCTGCTCGGCCATCTCCTTGGACACCGGGCGGTTGACCGCGATCACGCCGCCGAACGCGGAGAGCGGGTCGCAGGCGTGCGCCTTGCGGTGGGCCTCGGCGACGTCCGCGCCGACCGCGATGCCGCACGGGTTGGCGTGCTTGATGATCGCGACGCAGGGCTCGTCGTGGTCGTACGCGGCACGGCGGGCGGCGTCCGTGTCCGTGTAGTTGTTGTACGACATCTCCTTGCCGTGCAGCTGCTCGGCACGGGCGAGGCCGCCGCCCTCGGGGGACGTGTAGAGGGCCGCCGGCTGGTGCGGGTTCTCGCCGTAGCGCAGGGTGTGGGCGCGGTCGTACGTGGCGCCGAGGAAGTCCGGGAACCGGGTCTCGTCGACGGGGGCGTACTCGGAGGCGAACCAGGAGGCGACGGCCACGTCGTAGGCGGCGGTGTGCTGGAAGGCCTCCGCGGCCAGCCGCTTGCGGGCGGCGAGGTCGAAGCCGCCGTCCTTGACCGCGGAGAGCACGTCGGCGTACCGGGCGGGGCTGGTGACGACCGCGACGGAGGGGTGGTTCTTGGCGGCGGCGCGGACCATGGAGGGGCCGCCGATGTCGATCTGCTCCACGCACTCGTCGGGGGTGGCGCCCGAGGCGACGGTCTCGCGGAACGGGTAGAGGTTGACCACGACCAGGTCGAACGGCTCCACGCCCAGCTCGCCGAGCTGCCGCCGGTGGCTGTCCAGGCGCAGGTCGGCGAGGATGCCGGCGTGCACCTTGGGGTGCAGGGTCTTGACGCGGCCGTCCAGGCACTCGGGGAAGCCGGTCAGCTCCTCGACCTTGGTGACCGGGACGCCGGCGGCGGCGATACGGCCGGCCGTGGAGCCGGTGGAGACGAGTTCGACGCCCGCCTCGTGGAGCCCGCGGGCGAGATCCTCCAGCCCGGTCTTGTCGTAGACGCTGACCAGCGCGCGACGGATGGCCCGCTTGTTGCTCTCGGCGGTCACTGGATAACTACCTTTCGTCCCTCGATGCGATAGCCGTTGCGGGCGAGCCGCCCCACGACATCGACGAGCAGCCTTCGCTCGACTTCCTTGATGCGCTCGTGCAGAGCGCTCTCGTCGTCCTCGTCCCGGATCTCCACCACGCCCTGCGCGATGATCGGCCCGGTGTCGACGCCGTCGTCGACGAAGTGGACGGTGCAGCCGGTGACCCTGGCGCCGTACGCGAGCGCGTCCCGCACGCCGTGGGCTCCCGGGAAGCTGGGGAGGAGGGCGGGGTGGGTGTTCACGAACCGCCCCCCGAAGCGGGCCAGGAACTCCTTGCCCACGATCTTCATGAACCCGGCCGAGACGACGAGGTCCGGCTCGTGCGCGGCGACGGCCTCGGCGAGCGCGGCGTCCCACTCCTCACGGGTCCCGTGGTCCTTGACCTTCCGCACGAAGGTCGGCAGCCCGGCGCGCTCGGCGCGGGCCAGCCCCTCGATGCCCTCGCGGTCCGCGCCGACGGCCACGATCTCGGCCCCGTAGGCCTCGACCCCGGTGGCGGCGATCTCGTCGAGGAGCGCCTGGAGGTTGGTGCCGGAACCGGAGACCAGCACGACGAGGCGCTTGGCTCGCTGGGCCACGGGCTTGGCGGCCACGGTGGGGGCCTTTCTCGGGGGAGCGGGTCGGTGCGGTCGGTCTCGTACGGCCGTCGGCTGCGCTCGTCCGCCGGTCGGAGGCGACCGGCGGTTGTGCACGTTCATCGGTTTGTACGGTCGTACGAATGCTTCGCGCCCCGGTATACGGGGAAGTCTACGAAGCGGCCGACCGTCAGCAACGATACCGGCACACCGGACGGCCCCCTCGGGACGGGGGCGCGGCCGGGAGGTAGCGTCTGCGTGGAGCCGGGCCGGGAACGCGACCCGTGTGTCAGGCGTTCACCAGTCGTACCGACCCGTTCGCCCGTTCCTTACCGTCACGATCGCCAAGGGGAAGACGCTCACTTGATGCCGGACCGCAGCCTGCGACTGCTCACCCTCCCCCAGCAGTCGGCGCAGCCAGGGGAGCGCAGCACCGTGTTGCTGCGGGAGCGCCCCTCCTCACCGCCCGACACCCCTTCGGACGGGAGGAACGGCGGCGGGCAGGACGGCGCCGGCCAGCAGGACAACCCGTTCGCCCCGCCCCCGGAGGGCACGCCGGACCGTCCGTGGCAGCCTCGGCACCCGTCGGGTGACGACGACTCCCGGGGTCCGTCCGGCGACCGGGGCGAGGGCGGCCGTTCCCCGTGGGGCCGGCAGTGGAGCGACCGGCAGCCCGGCCGCTCCCCCGGCGGCTTCGGCGAGCGGCCCGGCGCCCCGGGCTCCGGTCCCGGCCCCGAGGGCTCGGGCGGCGGCACGGGCCCGCGCTGGGACCCCACGGACCCCATGCAGCGGCGTGCCCGCTATGCCCTGATGGGCGGCATGTGGGCGCTCTTCTTCGCGCTCTTCGACTGGCCGTACGTGGCGCTGCTGCTCGGCGCGCTGGCGCTCTACTGGGGCATCAGCGCCCTGCGCGCCAAGCCCCGCGCCGCCTCCGACCCGGACACCCCGGCCGCGCCCGCGGGCCAGTCCGGCGGCCCGCAGCGGACCGCCTCGATCAGTGGCCTGGTCACGGCTTCGCTGGCCATCCTGCTGGTCGCCGCGTCCTTCGGCGCCCAACTGGTCTTCAACGACTACTACACCTGCCGGACCGACGCCCCGACCAACGAGGCGCGGCAGTCCTGCGAGACCCACCTCCCCGAGGAGTTCCGGGACCTGCTGGGCACGGAGGGCTGACGCCCGCGGGCCGGCTCTCCGGCTCGCGGGAGAGGGAGGCGCCGGGGCTCCGGGGCCTCCTCAGGACGCCCGGGGCGGCTCCCCGGGGGGATCGGCCGGCAGGAGGTCGTAGGGCGCCTTGTCGGCGTCGGCGCCGTCCCCGTCGTAGAGCCCGAAGGGCACGGCGTCCTCGTCCCCCTCCGCGCCGCCCG
Organism: Streptomyces sp. NPDC041968; assembly: GCF_055589025.1. Classification (NCBI taxonomy): domain Bacteria; kingdom Bacillati; phylum Actinomycetota; class Actinomycetes; order Kitasatosporales; family Streptomycetaceae; genus Streptomyces; species Streptomyces sp. NPDC041968. Next base: position 111,924 of record NZ_JBVJCB010000005.1, read on the forward strand.
CGCCCGCGCCCCTGCCGCCGTCGCCGCTCGCCTTCGCCTGCTTGCGCCCCCGGCGACGCCACACCTCGGACACCGGTCCCAGGCGCCACCGGCGTCGGCCGCTGGCTCCGTCCCGGTTCCCGTCCCCGTTCCCGCTGCCGGATTCCGGCCCACGGCCCCAGCGACGCCCGCCGCCGTCGCCGGTGCCGCCGGTGCCGGACGCCGGCGCCTCGGACGCCTTCGCCGTGGGGCCGTGCTGCCGCCACGCGCGCACCACCGACGCCACCGGCACCGCCACCACCGCGATCCATCCCAGCGTCGCGCCGCCGGCCTGCCACCACACGGGCCCGAAGCGGGCGAGGCCGGCCCCGCCGAGCGGACCGCCCGCGAGCGCGGCCAGCAGGGCGACGAGCGTCGCGCACAGGACGGCGGCCAGTACGGCCGCGACGACGGTCCGCCGCCACGACCACACCCCGGTCCCCTCCTCGTACTCCGTCGCCGCGGGTGTCGCGGCCCGTGCCGTGAACCAGCCCACCACCGCCCCCGCCGCGAGCGGCACCGCCGCGGCCGCCCAGTGCAGCGGGGTCCCGGGGCCCGCGTCCGGCACCGCCGCCAGCAGCGGGAACGGCGGCAGCAGTGGTGCCGGGGCGGAGGAGAGGGGGCCGACGACATGCCCGGTGCCGAGCACGAACCCGGGGCCGAGGGCGTACACCGACGCCCAGACGGCCGCGTTGGGCACCAGGGTCAGGCAGAGGAGCAGTACGGCGAACCGGCCCGACCAGCCCTCGGTCAGCCGCAGGAACGCCTCCTGGGCGGCGGCCGAGTGCCAGACCAGTGAGACCGCGAGCAGCAGCGCGCCGCCACCGACCAGCACGGCCGCGCCGGCGCCCGCGGCACGCGTCGCGGCGCCCAGGCGGGCGTCCGGCTCCACCATCAGCTCCCGCAGTTCCCGGGGCAGCACGCGCAGCGCCCGCCCCACCGGCCCGCCCGGCCGGCCGAACGCCGTCCACACACCCGCGCCCGCCGCGCCCATGGTGAGCAGCGGCAGGCACACCACCGCCCCCCACCAGGACGGCCGCAGCACACCGTCCGCCGAGTAGAGGACGACGGGCGCGGCCACGGCGAGGTACCCGAGGACGACCCCTGACCAGGCGATCCGCGCGGAGACGGGGGGCGGCCCGGCGTCCGGCGGTCCGCCCGGACGCCCACCGGCCCCCGCTCGCGGGCCCGCGCCCACGGCCACCCCCACACCGTCCCCGGGGTCCGTGGCGTCCCGGGCCGCACGGTGCACCAGCCACACCGGCAGCAGGAGCAGCAGCAGCGGGGTGACGCCCATGGGCGCGGGGACGCCGGAGAGCGTGTCGAGGCGGACCAGGTCGACCCCGTGTGCCAGCACCCACAGCGCCGTGGCGACGTGCAGGGCACCGCCGGGACCGCTGTCGGGGTACGGCGAACTGATCCAGAGCAGGGCGACGAGCGCGGCGCACGAGACCAGTCCGAGGAACGCGGCGAGCGTGCCGCCCAGAAGGCCCGCGCCCAGTCCGGGCGAACGGTCACGCCAACGGGTGTGCAGCAGGGACAACGGGGCTCGGTGAGCGGTCGTCTGGGTCACGCCCGCCATGCTCCCAACGACACGCGCTTTCCCGGCGTAACAGGCGAACGACCGTTGTGTCGCTCAATATATGTTTATGTACTTTTTCGTACGAAGGGGCGCCCTGTGACACGGAGCCCTGCGACCCCGCTGCCTCCGCCCAAGGCACGCCGACGCCTGCGGGAGAACGCCGCGCTGACCCAGGCTCAGCTCGCGGCGCGGGTGGGCGTCACCCACGAGACGGTCCGTGCGTGGGAGAGCGGCCGCACGACTCCACGTGGCCGGAAACGGGAGGCGTACGCGAAGCTGCTGACCACCTTGGCCGAGGAGGCGGCGTCCCGGCAGGCGGAGCCGGTGCCCGTCGTCGTGGCGGTCGGCGCCGGACCGGGTGCCCCCGCGGACGAGGCCACCGACAGCCTCGTCCTCCCCGCGAAACCGCTGGACGGACGGGAGTCGGGGATCGAGCCGGGGGCTTCGGGAGCCGGGGCGGAGGCGGAGTCCGGGGCGGAGCCCGGGGCCGGGGCGGGAGCGGCTTCCGGTCCGGGGACGGTGTCGGGCGCGGGGGCGGTGTCGGACGCGGGTACTGAGCCGGGCGCGGGCCCCTTGTCGGGGCCGGAGCCGGGACTCGCGCCGCTCGGCATGACACCCGCTCAGGCTTTCGACGCACTGTACGAGTTCAGCGCCCCCGCCCTGGTGCGGCAGGCCTACCTGCTGACCGGCCGACGCGAGCTGGCGCGCGAGTCGGTGGAGCGTGCCTTCCAGTCCGCCTGGGAGCGATGGCCGGAGGTGGCCCGCGATCGCGACCCGGTGGGCTGGGTGAGGGCGACGGCGTACGAGTACGCGCTGTCGCCGTGGCAGCGGTTCCGGCTGCGTCACCGGCACCCGGAGCCCCCGCCCGCCGACCCCGGCGACCGCACCCTGCTGAACACCCTGCTGCGGCTCCCCCCGCCGCGCCGCCGCACGCTGGTGCTCTACGACGGTGTGGGCCTCGGCCTGCCCGAGACGGCCGCCGAGACGGAGGCGAGCACACCGACGGCGGCGAACCGGCTGCTGCGTGCCCGCGAGGCCCTCGCCGACCGGTTGCCCGAGCTGGCCGACCCGCAGGTGCTGCACCGGCGGCTGGCCGAGGTGGCGTCGGCCGAGCGGCTGCGGGCGGCCCGGCCACCGACGGTGCGGCGGGGCAGCGAACGCCGGGCGCGGTACCGGACCCGGGCCGCGATCGCCTTCACGGTCGCCCTCATCGGCACCACCGCCCTGACCCTGCGCACCGCGCCCACGCACTACGAGCCGCCCGTGTCCCCGGGCGAGACGGTGCGGGGAGTGCCGCCCCGGGTGGCGCCGGGAGCGCTGTCGGACGAGCAGCTGGAGCTGCGGCAGAAACTGCGGGACCAGTTGCAGCACGGGCCGGAGCGCCTGACGCCCCGCCTCGACTGACGGAGGACCGGATGGCGTGGGGAAACCGAACGGCCCGCTCCCGGGTGCCGGGAGCGGGCCGTTCGGTGTGCCGGTGCGGCGGTCAGCCGGCCAGGATGGCCCGGGCGAGCTTCGCCGTCTCGGTCGGCGTCTTGCCGACCTTGACGCCGGCGGCCTCCAGGGCCTCCTTCTTCGCCTGGGCGGTGCCGGACGAACCGGAGACGATGGCGCCGGCGTGGCCCATGGTCTTGCCCTCGGGCGCGGTGAAGCCCGCGACGTAGCCGACGACCGGCTTGGTCACGTTCTTCGAGATGTACTCCGCCGCACGCTCCTCGGCGTCGCCACCGATCTCGCCGATCATGACGATCAGGTCGGTCTCGGGGTCGGCCTCGAACGCGGCGAGCGCGTCGATGTGCGTGGTGCCGATGATCGGGTCGCCACCGATGCCGACGGCGGTCGAGAAGCCGATGTCCCGCAGCTCGTACATCATCTGGTACGTCAGCGTGCCGGACTTCGACACCAGGCCGATGCGGCCCGGCTTGGTGATGTCGCCCGGGATGATGCCGACGTTGGACTGGCCCGGGGTGATGATGCCGGGGCAGTTCGGGCCGATGATCCGGGTCTTGTTGCCCTTCTTGCCGGCGTACGACCAGAAGGCGGCCGAGTCGTGCACGGCGATGCCCTCGGTGATCACGACGGCCAGGGGGATCTCGGCGTCGATGGCCTCGACGACGGCGTCCTTGGTGAACTTCTCCGGCACGAAGATGACGGAGACGTCGGCGCCGGTCTTCTCGATGGCCTCCTTGACGGTGCCGAAGACCGGTACCTCGGTGCCGTCGAAGTCCACGGAGGTGCCCGCCTTGCGCGGGTTCACGCCGCCCACGACCTCGGTGCCGTCACCGAGCATGAGCTTGGTGTGCTTCATGCCGGTGGCGCCGGTCATGCCCTGGACGATGACCTTGCTGTCCTTGTTGAGCCAGATAGCCATGGTGTGTTCTGTCCTCGTCCTGAGTGCTTACTTGGCGGCGTGGGCCAGCTCGGCGGCCTTGTCGGCCGCGCCGTCCATGGTGTCGACGCGCTGGACCAGCGGGTGGTTGGCGTCGGTGAGGATCTTGCGGCCCAGCTCGGCGTTGTTGCCGTCGAGACGGACGACGAGCGGCTTCTCGACCTTCTCGCCGCGGTCCTCCAGGAGCTTCAGCGCCTGGACGATGCCGTTGGCGACCTCGTCGCAGGCGGTGATGCCGCCGAAGACGTTGACGAACACGGAACGGACGTCCGGGTCGCCGAGGATGATCTCCAGGCCGTTCGCCATGACCTGGGCGGAGGCGCCGCCGCCGATGTCCAGGAAGTTGGCGGGCTTCACGTTGCCGTGCTTCTCACCGGCGTACGCGACGACGTCCAGGGTGCTCATGACGAGACCCGCGCCGTTGCCGATGATGCCGACCTCGCCGTCGAGCTTGACGTAGTTGAGGTTCTTCTCCTTGGCGGCGGCCTCGAGCGGGTTGGCCGCGGCCTTGTCGTGGAGGGCCTCGAAGTCGGGGTGACGGAACTCGGCGTTGTCGTCCAGCGACACCTTGCCGTCGAGGGCGATGACGTCACCGGAGACGACCTTGGCCAGCGGGTTGACCTCGACCAGGAGGGCGTCCTCCTTGATGAAGGTGTCCCACAGCTTGACCAGGATGTCGGCGACCTTGTCGGCGACCTCGGCCGGGAACTTCGCGGCCTCGACGATCTCGCGCGCCTTCTCCGGCGTCACGCCGTCGATCGCGTCGATCGGGGTCTTGGCGACGGCCTCCGGACGGGTGGCCGCCACCTCCTCGATCTCCATGCCGCCCTCGACGGAGGCGATGGAGAGGAAGGTGCGGTTGGCACGGTCGAGGAGGAAGGAGACGTAGTACTCCTCGACGATCTCGGGGGCGGTCTCGGCGATCATCACCTTGTGGACCGTGTGGCCCTTGATGTCCATGCCGAGGATGTCCGTCGCGCGGGCGACGGCCTCGTCCGCGGAGGCGGCCAGCTTCACGCCACCGGCCTTGCCACGACCACCGACCTTCACCTGCGCCTTGACGACGGACTTGCCGCCCAGACGCTCGGTGATCTCGCGCGCCGCCTCAGGCGTGTCGATGACTTCACCGGCCAGCACCGGTACATCGTGCTTGGCGAAGAGGTCCCTCGCCTGGTACTCGAACAGGTCCACGCGCTTCCGTCCCTATCAGTGATCTAGCGGTTCGTTGGATGCGTGGGCGTGCCGCGAAGGGCAACGTGACGTCCGCTGTGTCACAAGGGGGGCGCACACGGTGTCCGAGCGCGCGGCATGTCCGTCTCGCAGGTTATCGCCGCATGCGGAGGGTCTCTAAATCGTGGGTCACACCTGAGCGGTGATGCCTGTCACATGATGCCGCGCTCACTGGCACGGGGTGCCGGATGTGAGGCCCGCCGGCCTGCACGACGGGGCGGACCTGGACACGGGGCGCCGGGTGACGCTGGTCTGCCGCTGGTCTGCCGCTGGTCTCCTGGGCCGACGCGGGCTTCGTCGGGGTGGTGCGGACCTCGTCCGGGTGGTGCGGGCCTCACCGGGCTGGGGTCGGCCCGGTGAGGCCCGTGGAACGCCCCCGTAGGGACCGCAGGGTGCGGCCCTGGAGGTGTGGGCGGCCGGTCCCCACCCCAATGGGGACCGCTCCACCCGATCCGCGGGGATGCGGCCGGACGGCGGCCGACGGCTTTCGGCCGGACCGTCCAGGGCCCCGTGCCCCGCGAAGCTCGTGCTCCACCTGATGTCCAGGTGGGCGGATGTGGCTCCACCGGGCCGACCGTCGAGGGCGGGGCCGGCCGGACCCGACGGCTTCTGCGGGAAACCGACGACGTCCGCCTGGAGGAGCGACGGTTCTCCGGTGTGCCGGCAGGGACGGCGGGCAGCGGGCGGTGACTCGTGGGCCGTGGGCCGTGGGAGCCATGGGCGGTGAGCCGTGGGAGCCGTGGGCGATGAGCCGTGGGCTGACCGCCCGCCCCCGCATCGCGCGCGGCGGCAGGTCTGTGGCGGGGGGAGGCCCTGCCTAGGCGGGCGAGACGGGAATGTCCCGGTACCGGTCCCGGGTCTCCGCCGCGTCGGCGCGCTCGACGGCGCCGGGCACGAGCCGGAAGGGGATCCGGTGATGCGGGGTGACCGCGTGCGCGTCGCCGTGGCGCGGCGCGCCGTGGTCGGCACCCGCCCCGGCGCCCAGCGTGCCGTCGGGGTCGCCGGTGGGCGCCCGGCGGACGGGAGCCTGTCCGGCGGGGGCCGACTGGACGCGCCGAGTGTCGACGCGGGCCGCGGTGGACGGCCCGTCACCCACCTGTTCCGGCCCGTGCGCGGCGGTTGCGACGCCGGCGGCTCCGTCGGCGGAGGCTCGGGCGCCTGCCTCGTCAGAGGTGCCGGCGTCTCGGGAGGTGCTGACGTCGTCGGAGGCGTCCGGCTCCGGGGCCGAGGGCTCCTGGGCCGGTCCGCCGGGCGGGACGGGACCGGCCGGGCCTGTCGGCTCGGGCAGCTCCGGCAGGCCGGGCGAGGCCGACGGGTGGGACGGGTCCGGAAGGGAAGGCAGGTCCGGAAGGGAGGGCGAGTCCGGGAGGGAGGGCGAGTCCGGGAGGGAGGGAGTGGAAGGCGAGGTGGATGCGGAAGGCAGGGTGGGGAGGGACGGAATCGGCAGCGCCGCCGACGGCGGCACCTGCGCCCGCACGAGCGCACCGAGCTCTCCGTCCACCGCCTCCACCGCGTTCCCGACGGGCTCCAGGACTCGTTCCCGCACGGGCCGGACGACGTCTTCCGTCAGCGGACGGAGTCCCGCAGTCACGGGGCCGAGTCCCGGCAGCACCAGGTCGGCGTTCTCGGCGAGGGCCCCGGACTCCTGAACGCCGGCCCTCGGACGCCGGGTCGGAGTCGGAGCCTCGGTCCGGGTGTGGGCCTGGGTGTGGGACTCGGCCCGGCCCCCGTGCTGGTCCTGGGGGACATCGATCACCTGGTGGACCGTGTCCCTCACCGACGGCGCCTCTTCGGTCGCCCGCGCCCGTTCCCCGCACAGCACCCCGAGCACGAACAAGCCGGCCACCAGCAGTCCCACGTGCAGCGCACGCCGCCCTGCCGCCGCGCGCATGACACGCGGGGCGGCACCGGGCAGAACCGCTGGCCAGCTCAAAGGGGAGATTCCTCCGCACGACGGAACGGGCACGCGCACCGGACACTTCACCGGACAGCGCGGGCATCGAACAACACATCGATACGACGCGCGATCCTCGCACGGAACTCCGGCAGGTACGCAAGCCCGTCGTCACCGATGAGCAGTCATGTCCCTTTTATGGAAGAGGGAAGGGGAAGCGGGGCGTCTCGCAGCGACAAGTCGTCACCCGGCGTCCGGGATCGGCAACGGCCGCTTCTCGATCGCCGCCGCCATCACCTCGGGGAACAGATCGGGCGTGCAGGCGAAGGCCGGCGCGCCCAGCGCGGCGAGCGCCGCCGCGTGCTCCCGGTCGTAGGCGGGCGCCCCCTCGTCGGACAGCGCCAGCAGCGTCACGAACCGCACCCCGGCCGCCTGCATCGCCGCGACCCGCTTGAGCATCTCGTCGCGTATGCCCCCCTCGTAGAGATCGCTGATCAGCACCACCACCGTCTCCGTGGGCCGGGTGATCCGCGACTGGCAGTAGGCCAGCGCGCGGTTGATGTCCGTGCCGCCGCCGAGTTGCGTGCCGAACAGGACGTCGACCGGGTCGTCGAGCTGATCGGTGAGGTCGGCGACCGCCGTGTCGAAGACGACGAGCCGGGTGTCGATGGACCGCATGGACGCCAGCACCGCGCCGAACACGGACGCGTACACCACGGACGCCGCCATCGAGCCCGACTGGTCGACGCAGAGGACGACCTCCTTCTTCACGGAGCGGGACGCCCGCCCGTGACCGATGAGCCGCTCCGGCACGATCGTCCGGTACTCGGGCAGGTAGTGCTTGAGGTTGGCCGCTATCGTCCGGTTCCAGTCGATGTCGTGGTGGCGGGGGCGGGTGACGCGGGCGCTGCGGTCGAGGGCACCGGTGAGGGTCGCCCGGGTGCGCGTGGCGAGTCGCTCCTCCAGGTCCGCGACCACCTTGCGGACGACGGTCCGCGCCGTCTCCTTCGTCGTCTCCGGCATCGCCTTGTGGAGGGAGAGCAGCGTGCCGACGAGGTGTACGTCGGCCTGCACGGCCTCCAGCATCTCCGGCTCCAGCAGGAGGGTGGCGAGTCCGAGCCGGTCGATCGCGTCCCGCTGCATCACCTGCACGACGGAGGACGGGAAGTAGGTGCGGATGTCCCCCAGCCAGCGCGCCACGGCCGGCGCGGAGGCCCCCAGTCCCGCCGAACGGTCCCGACCCGCCCGTGGCTTGCCCTCCTTCCCGTAGAGCGCGGCGAGCGCCCCGTCCATCGCGGCGTCCCGTCCGGTGAGAGCGCGACCGGTGCCGTCGGCCGGGTCACCCCCGAGCACCAGCCGCCACCGCCGCAGCCGTTCCTGCGCCGGGTCGCCCTGCACCGGCTCCGTCGTCATGCGTCCACCCCCACGAGGTCGTTGCCGTCGGCGTCCGGCGCCTCCGCCTCGTCCAGCCCCAGCAGCAGCCGGACCACCGGCAGTACGGCTTCGGCGCGTCCGGTGGCGAGCCCGGCGCCGAAACCGGGGATGTCCGAGCCGGTCGTCGTCACGCTCCCCCGCGACTCCGGTCCGCGCCTGATCAGTTCGCCGAGGCTGCGGCGGACCCCCGGTTCGTAGGCCGAGAAGGTGCGTCGCAGCAACGGCAGCACGTCCGTGAACGTCTCCCCCGGGACGCCGGTCAGCCAGGCGTCGACGAGGGCGAGCAGCCGCTCGTCGTGCAGGAGAAGCATGCCGCCTCCCGAGCCGCCTCCGACGAAGCCCTCGATCCATGCGGCCGCGTCCGACGGTGGCGTCCCCGGGGACAGCACCCGCGCCATGAGTCGCGCCGCCTCCTCCGGCGCGAGCGCGCCGTCGTCCAGCAGGAGCCGTACGGCCCGCCCCCGGACCACCCCGGGCACGCCGCCCCGCGCGGAGAGGGTGCGCAGCACGGTCCGCCAACGGGACCTCAGGGCGCCGTGGTCCGCGGCGGGGGCGTCGCCCAGCAGTCCCACCGCCCCGTGCACGGCGTCCACGTGCCGGCGCATCTCATCCGCCGCGTCGGCGTCGAGCCCGGCGCAGGCGGGGGGCAGGCCGACGAAGACCCGCTCGGCGAGACCCGCGGCGACCTCGGCCAGCGCTCCGGTGTCGGTACCGCGCACATCGCCGTAGCGCAGTGAGCGGACGAGGGCCGGCAAGGCCTGGGCGAGGTGGCCGACGTCCATGTCCAGTGCCGCGCGGTCCGCGAGTATCCGCATCACCGGGGGGAGCGCGTCCGGCAGTTCGGCCAACAGGCAGCACTCGGCGAGGGCGGTGACGTCGGCGAGGCCCTGCGCGGTGACGGCGTCCGCCTCCGCCCTGGCGGTCGCCGCGGACAGCACGGTCGTGCCCCACACCCCGGCTTCGGCGACCCGCACCGACAGCTCCGGCTCCCACCGCAGCCGCCACGTCTCCCGGAACGTCCCCGTGCTGCCCCGCGAGGCGGCCGGCTCGCCCCAGCCGACGCCGAGCAACCGCAGCCGGTGCAGGAGCCGACTGCGCCCCGCGTCGGTCTCCTTGCGCAGGTCGAGTTCCAGCTCCCGCTCCGACGCCTCCGGCTTCAGCCTCAGCCGTCGCCGGCTCCGGTCCAGGTCCCGCTGCAGCGGCACCGCGGGCGCCCCGGCGGGCACCTCCCCCAGCACGTCCCCCACGACCAGCCGGTCGTGCACCAGCGCCAGCGGTACGTCCGAGCCCTCGCACATCACCGCCCGCACGGCGTCCGTCGTCTCGCTCAGCCCGGGCAGCGGACGGCCGCGCATCACCGCGAGGGTCTCGGCCAGCCGCACCGCCTCGATGACGTGCGCCGAGGAGACGATCCGGTCCTCCTCCCGCAGCACCCCGGCCACCCTGGTCAGCCAGCGCTCCACGGGCCGGTCGGGCGCTCCGAACAGGTGCCCGTACCAGCCCGGTGACTCGATTCCCGCCCCGTACCCACTGGACCGGGACAGCCTGCGGTGGGTCCAGGGCACCCAGGTCATGTCGACCTTGGTCCTGGGCAGCCCCTTGAGCAGTGCGCGGTCGGCGGCGACGGTGGCCCTGCGCCGGAGCGCCGGCACGTGCCAGGCCCCGCAGACCACGGCGACGGCCTGCTTGAACTCCCGCTGCGCCGCCCTGACCTGCAACCGCATGTAGGCCTCCCGGACGCAGTCCCGGTCGCGCCCGCCGCCCTCCCCCGAGCGCGTCCCCGTCCCGGTCCCGGTCCCCGATTCCGTCTCCGTCTCCGTCTCCCGCAGCGCGCTCATGGCCTCTTCCAGGGCCGTGAAGGGTGCCAGCGCGTCCCCGTCCTCGGCGCCCCGGTGCTCGACGACGTCCTCCCACCAGCGCTCGGGGTCGTCGTGGCCGGCGGCCTCGGCGAGGGCGGCGAGCGGATCGACCCGGACGTCGGGGAGGGGCGCGGCGGCCTCGGTGCCCCGGCCGGTGGTGTGCTCCCCCCGGCCCGTGCCGCCCGTCGGGGCCGTCGGCCCTGTCGGCTCCAACTCCTCCCGCGCGGTTTCGGGTTCCCGCTCCTGCTCCTGCTCCTGCTCCTGCTCCTGCTCCTGCCAGGCCAGCGTGTGCGTGGCCGGGAGGTCGATGAAGCGGGCGGGGACGTCGTGCTCCAGGGCCCAGCGGAGGGCCACCCACTCGGGGGAGAACTCGGCCAGGGGCCAGAAGGCCGAGCGGCCGGGCTCCTCCACGGCGTGGGCGAGGAGCGCGACCGGAGGGCGCATGTCCTCGTCGGCGGCCAACGGGATCAAGGGGTCGGCCTCCGGCGGACCCTCGATCAGCACCACTGCGGGCCGGGTCTGTTCCAGCGCCGCCCGGACCGCGCGCGCCGACCCCGGTCCGTGGTGGCGCACCCCGAGGAGCAGCACGTCACCACTGGCCCGGGCGGTCCCGGCACCGTCCGGCAGACCGCCGTTTCCCGTCACCGTCACCCGGTCACCTCCCGGCACGCCCGGTAGAGGTCCTTCCAGCCGTCGCGCTCGCGGACGACCGTCTCCAGGTACTCCTGCCAGACGACGCGGTCGGCGGCCGGGTCGCGGACGACGGCGCCGAGGATGCCCGCGGCGACGTCCCCGGGCCGCAGCACCCCGTCACCGAAGTGGGCGGCCAGGGCGAGGCCGTTGGTGACCACGGAGATCGCCTCGGCCGTGGACAACGTGCCGCTGGGCGACTTCACCTTCGTACGCCCGTCGCCCGTCAGTCCGTCGCGCAGCTCGCGGAAGACGGTGACCACGCGGCGGATCTCGTCGATGCCCTCGGGTGCCGAGGGCAGATCGAGGGAGCGGCCGATCTGGTCGACGCGACGAGCGACGATCTCGACCTCTGCCTCGGCGGTCTCCGGCAGCGGCAGCACCACCGTGTTGAAGCGGCGGCGCAGGGCGCTGGAGAGTTCGTTGACCCCGCGGTCCCGGTCGTTGGCGGTGGCGATGAGGTTGAAGCCGCGGACCGCCTGCACCTCCTGGCCCAGCTCCGGTATCGGCAGGGTCTTCTCCGACAGGATCGTGATGAGCGTGTCCTGTACGTCGGCCGGAATACGGGTCAGCTCCTCCACACGGGCGGTCCTGCCCTCCGCCATGGCCCGCATCACCGGGCTCGGCACGAGGGCGTCGCGGCTCGGGCCGTGGGCGAGCAGCCGCGCATAGTTCCAGCCGTAGCGGATGGCTTCCTCTGGTGTGCCGGCCGTGCCCTGCACCAGCAGGGTCGAGTCACCGCTGACGGCCGCGGCGAGGTGCTCGGACACCCAGGTCTTCGCCGTCCCGGGCACGCCGAGCAGGAGCAGGGCACGGTCGGTGGCGAGCGTGGTGACGGCGACCTCGACGATACGGCGCGGGCCCACGTACTTCGGTGTGATCACCGTGCCGTCGGGCAGGGTGCCGCCGAGCAGGTAGGTGGCGACGGCCCACGGCGACAGCTTCCAGCGGGCCGGACGCGGGCGGTCGTCCCGGGCGGCCAGCGCGGCCAGTTCGGCCGCGAACGCGTCCTCGGCGTGCGGCCGCAGCGCCTCCGCGGCGGGTCCCGACACGTCCCGCCCCGGGTCGACGGACGTCGGTTCTGCGGACACGGGCATGGCTTGGTCCCCCTCCAGCTCGACCGGTTCGATCTGGCATCCACGGTGCACCACACCACTGACAATGACTCTGACCTGCACAAACGCTGGATCTCGACTGATTGTCAGAGGGGGGATCTACCTTCGATGGCATGACACAGCAGGGGGTGCGCTGGACCGCTGACCAGGTGCTGGCACTGGCGCCTGACGCAGCGTCACGCGGAGCGGGGAGCAGACTCGGTGTGGCCGCGCCGTGGTCGGAGGCGGGAAGTTCCGGGGAAGGGGTGGTGTGGGGGCTGTGCCGGGGCAGCGGTGGCCGGCCGTATCGGACGGCCGTGGACATCGCGGGCGCGTCCGGGCCCGGCTACCGGTGCGACTGCCCGAGCCGCAATTTCCCGTGCAAGCACGCGATCGGGCTGCTGCTGCTCTGGGCGGACGCAGCTGACGCGGTGCCGGTGGCGGAGGCGCCGGACTGGGTGGACCGGTGGATCGCGGGACGGCGCGAGCGCGCGGAGGGGAAGAGGACGGAGAGTACGGCCGGGGCCGCGGCCGGACCCGGTGATCAGGTGGCCGCGCGGCGCCGGGCGGAGCAGCGCGCGGAGCGGATCACCGCGGGCGCGACGGAGCTGGAGCAGCGGCTGGCGGACCTGTTGCGGGGCGGCCTGGCCGGCGCCGAGCAGGGGGGGTACGAGCTGTGGGAGGAGACGGCGGCCCGCATGGTCGACGCCCAGGCGTCGGGGCTGGCCGCGCGGGTGCGGGACCTGGGCGGCATACCGTCGTCGGGCGTCGGCTGGCCGGTCCGGCTGCTGGAGGAGTGCGCCCTCCTCCATCTGCTCGACCAGGCCTGGCTGCGCCGGCACCGGCTGCCGGAGGGCCTGGCGGCGACGGTCCGTTCACGCGTCGGTCTGCCGGCGTCCGCGGACGGCCCTCCGGTGCGCGACCGGTGGCTGGTCCTCGCACAGCACGACACCGGGGACGGCCGGCTGACGACGCGTCGCATCTGGTTGTACGGCGCGGAGACGGAGCGCACCGCACTGCTCCTGTCCTACGGTGCGGCGGGCCGGGCACCGGAGTTGACGCTGCCCGTCGGGTCGGCCCTGGAGGCCGAGGTGTCGACGTATCCGGGCGCCGGGCGGCAGCGCGTCGCCCTGCGGGAGCAGTTCACACCGCCCAGGCCCGCGGACCTGCGCCCGCAGGGCGGGACGACGGCTCGAGCGGCCGTCCGGTACGGCGAGGCCCTCCGCGACGACCCGTGGCTGGACGCGGTGCCGGTGACCCTGGATCGGGTCGTCCCGGTGCCGGACGGAGACCGCTGGCAGCTGGCGGATGCCGAAGGGGACACGGCACTGCCCTTGTCGGCGCCGGCCGGGAGCCGCCCGGGCCTGTGGCGCCTGGTCGCCCTGTCGGGGGGTGCGCCCGTGCGGGTCTTCGGAGAGTTCGGCCACCGGGGCTTCACTCCGCTGACGGCCTGGCCGACCGGACCGGGCCCGGCGGTGCCGCTGTGCTGACCCGCCCCACGACATGAAGACGGAACGGGACCGGAAGGAGCCGGAAGACACCCGCAGGAACTCAAAGGCACCCGAAGGCACCTGAAGGCACCTGAAGGCACCCGGAATGAAAGCGGAAGGGAATCGCATGACCAGCACACCCGCACCCGCCGCGGAGCCCGCCGTCTCCCCCGGGTCCGGCACCTGGGAGGAACTGGTCACGGCAGCGCTGCTCGGCACGGACCGGCGCACCCCTCCGGGCTGCCCGCCCGGTGCGCACGCACCGACGGCGCTGCTGGACGCGGCCGCCGCGGAGACCGTTCGCCGACGCGCCGGACTGCGCCCGGCACGCGCGGGCCGCCGTCCCGAAGCGACCCCCGCAGATCACCGTCCGCCGCTGCCGGCCGCGGCCGCCCGGCGGCTCGCGATGCTGCTCACCGACCGCCCCGGCACGGCGGGCGGCGGCCGCCGGGGTACCGCGCCCGACCTGATGGAGCTGCTCCCCCAGTGGCTGGCGGCGGCGAACGCCCGTGGCTTCGCGCCACCCCCCGAGGCACTCCCGGCCCTGCTGGACGCGGCCCGGGGCCGCACGGACCTGCGTCCTGCGGCGCTGGCGTTCGCGGGGACGCGCGGGCTGTGGCTGGCCCGGCTGAATCCGGACTGGCGGTTCGCCCTGCGCGCCACGCCGGGCGGAGGCACCGCACTGCCCGGTCCCGATGCCGCGGACCAGGTGCGGGGGCTCTGGGAGGAGGGCCTCTTCGCCGAGCGGGTCGCCCTGCTGACGGCCCTGCGGTCCCGCGATCCCGCCGGCGCCCGAGAGCTGCTGGCCTCGACCTGGCCGACGGAACGGGCCGAGGACCGCCTGATGTTCCTCGACTCCCTGCGGTCGGGGCTGGCACCGGCGGACGAGCCGTTCCTCGAGGCGGCGCTGGCCGATCGGAGCCGCAACGTACGGGCGACGGCGGCGGAACTGCTGTCGGCGCTGCCGGACTCGGCGCTGGCCGCGCGGATGGCGGCGCGGGCCGTGACGTGCGTGTTCCTCGACCGGGCCGTGGAGCCGCCGGCGATCACGGTCGAGGCGCCGCACGAGTGCGACCCCGGCATGGAGCGGGACGGCGTCGTGGCCAAACCGCCCTCGGGCCGGGGAGAACGGTCGTGGTGGTTGGGCCAGTTGGTGGAGGCCGCCCCGCTGGGTGCCTGGACGTCCCGGCTCGGCGGCCGTTCCCCCGAGGAGATCGTCGCCCTGCCGGTGACGGACGACTGGCGGAGCGATCTGCACGCGGCGTGGTGCCGGGCCGCGGTGCAGCAGCGGAACGGCACGTGGGCGAGGGCCCTGCTCGGCGCGCCCACGGCACCCGAAGCCGGGGGACCGGGCGCGGTGTCACTGGCCGAGCGGGCCAAGCTGCTCGGCACGCTGGGAGCCGGTGAACGGGCCGAGTGGGTCGCCGGGTTCATCGCGACACACGGGCTGTCGGAGGCGTTCCAGTTGCTCGGCATGTGCGGCGTGCCGTGGGCACCGCCGCTGGGACGGGCTGTGGTCGACGCGCTCAACATCGCCCGCGACGCGGGGAGTTACCCGTGGAGCTTCAGCGGCGTCATGGGGCTGGCCGAGCGCTGCCTCGACCCGTCGGAGGCGGGCCGGCTCGACGGGCTGCTGGCGATACCCGACGAATCGGAGGACGCGGCGCCGGGTGCCGGGGGGTACTGGGCGGAGGCCTTCCAACGGCTCGTCACGACGTTGCGACTGCGCGCGGCGATGGCCGAGGAACTGGGGGCGCGATAAGGCGGGACAGGGGCCCGCACCCACGGGGGACACATCCGCCCGCCGACCACCAACCCTCGAAACCCGCTCCCGACCCGCTCCCGTCCCCCGCGGTCACGCCTCCGCGGGTTCCCGTACGTTCGTCCGCACCCAGTCCACGATCGACGCCGTCGTCGCCCCGGGCGTGAAGATCTCCGCGACGCCCTTCTCCTTCAGCGGTGCGATGTCCGCCTCGGGGATGATCCCGCCACCGAAGACCAGGATGTCCTCCGCGTCGCGCTCCCGGAGCAGCTCGATCACGGCGGCGAAGAGCGTGTTGTGCGCGCCGGAGAGGATGGACAGCCCGATCGCGTCGGCGTCCTCCTGGATCGCGGTGTCCACGATCTGCTCGGGTGTCTGGTGGAGCCCGGTGTAGATGACCTCCATACCGGCGTCACGCAGCGCCCGCGCGATCACCTTGGCCCCACGATCGTGGCCGTCGAGCCCCGGCTTGGCCACCACCACGCGGATCGGACCGGCTGCCACACCCATCACTGCCTCCATGAAGCGACTACATCCATCCGTACCGACAAGTACCGCACACTTCGCCGACGCCGTACACACGGGCACGGGCAACGGCACACACGAGCCGCACATCGCCCCGGGCGCCCAGTCCCGAAGGCGCGCTTCCGTGACGCGGGCACGGACCCCCGCACCGCTTCGTCCGGGAAGTGAACGAACGTTATCGCCAGGATCCCGCAACCGGCAGTTTCGTGGTCGATACAGAGGGGGAAATCACACGGTGGGACACGTTCGCCGCGCACCGCTCCGGGGCGCGGCGACATCACGCGTACGGAGAGCCGCAGCGAGGGCCGGACGGGGGCGTCAGCACGCCTCGCCCTCGCGGGACGACACCACGGAACGGCCGGTTCCGCCAGCTCACGAACAAGGCTCACGAAACACACAGGGCTCACTGGAGCTGAACAGGGCACGCAGGGCACGCAGGGCACGCAGGGCACGCAGGGCACGCAGGGCACGCAGGGCACGCAGGGCACTGACGTGGCGCGGCGGCACATCCGGTCGGTCAAACCTCGTAATCACCACGAAACACTGGTGTCACGTCTCTCCCCGAGGGCACACGGGGGACAGAGGCTCCCTGCGCGTGCCGACAGGAGGTCGGCCCATGAAGGTCATCACGGCAGCACTGCCCCTTCTCCCGCTCTGTCAGCGTCTCCTGCCCAGCCTCCCCGCCCTTCCAGGGGTGCCGGGACTCCCGGGACTGTCGGAGCTGGCGGCCCTTCCGGGCCGGTTGACCGGGCTCTCCCTGACCCTCCTCAAGGCGAGCGCCCTGGAGGCCGCGATCCTCGCCGGACACCTGCTCCTCTACCCCTCCGGGGTCATCCAGGAGCGCCGGCCCGTCTCCACCCTGCCGACGGTGGATCCCCGGGACCAGCAACCCGACCCGCCCACCTGCCGCCTCCCGGCCCCCGCCAGCCCGCCCGTCGTCCTGCTGCACGGTTTCATCGACAACCGCTCGGTCTTCCTGCTCCTGCGCCGCAGCCTGACCCAGCACGGCAGGCACCAGATCGAGTCGCTGAACTACTCCCCCCTGACCTGCGACATCCGCACCGCGGCCGAGCTGCTCGGCCGGCACATCGAGGAGATCTGCCAGCGGACGGGCAGCGAGCGGGTCGACGTCGTCGGGCACAGCCTCGGCGGACTCATCGCGCGGTACTACGTGCAGCGGCTCGGCGGCGACCACCGCGTCCGGACGCTCGTGACGCTCGGCACGCCGCACACCGGCACCCGGGTGATCCCGTTGGCGAACGCGCACCCCATCGTGCGCCAGATGCGCCCCGGATCGGCGGTGCTGGAGGAGCTGACCCTGCCCGCGCCCGGCTGCCGTACGCGGTTCGTCAGTTTCTGGAGCGATCTGGACCGCGTGATGGACCCCCTGGAGACGGCCTGCCTCGACCACCCCGATCTGACCGTGCAGAACGTGAGGGTGAGCGGCATCGGCCATCTCGCCCTGCCCGTGCACCCCGCCGTGGCCACCGGAATCCGCCGGGCGCTCGACGCCGTCGCCGCGGAGCCTGACCTCCGGCCCGGCAGCCAGGTCGGCGGACTGACGGTCGCCTGACGCCCCGGGGACGGTCGCCTGACGCTTCGGGACGGCCGTCTGACACCTCAGGGGTGGCCGCCCGAACCCCTGACGGGTCCGGAACCAGGCGGACACAACCCGTTCAGCTTCGAACAAACGTCGAACACAAAGCCAAACTCGTGCCCGCCGTCCCCCAAAACACGGCCGATTGCCCGTTTCCTTCGGGCACGAAACCTGGGGAAGATTGTCGCGCCCGTATACCGACGGGTACAGTCGCCGCACTGCTCTGGCAGCCCTGTTGTCGAGGCGAAAGAGAAGTTGGTGAACGACCGTCACCCGTCGGGGGGCCTGACCACCCCGGCCTCGGCTTCCGAAGCCGCATCGGCGCCCTACGCGTCGTACGGCACAGGGGAGGCCCAGTACGGCGACCTCACCACGTACGGCGGCTACGACGCCACCGCTTTTCCGCCCGGCGGCACCGCCACGGCGACCTTCGCCTCGGACCCCCTCTTCGGCAGTCTCCCGGGCCAGGACACCGGCAGCTACGACGTCACCGGCGCGTACGACACGACGGGCGCCTACGACGCCACCCAGTGGTCCACCGGCAGCGGTCCGGTCCTGAACCACGACGCGTACGCGGCCCAGCACGCCGGCTACGGCACCGGCGCCTACGACACCGGCGCCTACGACACGACCACGTGGACGGACGGCCACCACCAGCAGTCCGCGGCCGTACCGCCGCAGGCGGCGCAGTCCGAGGCCACCGGCCAGTGGGACACCGGCGCCTGGTCGCCGCCGGACCAGTCCGGGAACCCGGCCGACCGGACCCAGCAGTGGGACTGGGGCACCCAGACCTTCGACACGGGCACCTTCGACACCGGCACGTTCGCGACCGGCACGTTCCACACCGGAGCGTACGACGGCGGCAGCCCCGACACCGGGGCCTACGACGCCACGCAGTGGAACTCGGACGGCGCCCCGCAGGACACCACGCAGTCCCCGGAGAACGGGACGGCCGACGTCGAGCCGGCCGCCGAGGAACCCGACCCGTACGACGACCCGGCGGTCACCGGGGAACTCCCCACCGTGCCCACCCTCCTGGAGGGCCAGGAGGAGGTCACCCCCGCTCCCCGGATCCCGGCCGCCCGCGCCGCCTCCCGCAACGGGTCCCGTTCCCGGCGCCGCCAGCCCGCCAAGCGCTCGGCGCTGATGACCATCGCCGTGCCGTCGGCCTGCGTGATGAGCGTCGCCGGCATCGCCGCCGCCTCCGTCGGCATGACCGGGGGCGACGGCGCGGACGCCACGGCGTCCGCGGCGGACGCGGAGGACCCCGCTGCCGCGCCGGTCAAGCCGTCCATCGCCAACAACAAGCTGGACACCCAGCTCACCAGCCTCGCCGCCGGAGCCGACGACTTCGCCGACCGGGCCAGCCGTACGCAGGAACGCATCGACCTCAAGGCCGAGCAGGCCCTCGAGAAGAGGCGGGCGGCCGAGGAGGCGGCCCGCAAGGAGCGGCTGCGCCCCAAGTTCGCGCTCCCCGTCGCCCAGCACGGCCTCAGCGCGTACTACGGCCAGGCCGGCATCAACTGGATGTCCGCGCACAGCGGCATCGACTTCCCCGTGTCCTACGGCACGACCGTGATGGCCGCGACCGACGGCACCGTCCGTACGCAGTTCAACGTGGCGTACGGGAACATGATGATCCTCACCGCCAAGGACGGCACCGAGACGTGGTACTGCCACCTCTCCGGTTACCAGGTACCCACCGGGACCACGGTCAAGGCCGGCGACGCGATCGCGTCCTCGGGCGACTCGGGCAACTCGACCGGACCGCACCTGCACTTCGAGGTGCGTCCCGCCGGCGGTTCGGCGATCGACCCGCTGTCGTGGCTGCGCAGCCACGGCCTCGATCCGCAGTGACGGAGTAACGTCTCAGCAAGTCCTCGGTGAAGCCCCGTCGGCCGACGGGGCTTCACCGCGCGGCGCGCCCGGGACGCGCCGTCAGAGCTTCTCCACCGGCGCGTACCGCAGCAGCAGCCGCTTGGGCTTGGGTTCTCCGAAGTCGATCGTCGCCTCCGCGTTCGCCCCCGTGCCCTTGACCGCGACCACCGTGCCGAGACCGAACTGGTCGTGCGTGACGCGGTCGCCCACGGACAGCGAGACCGTCGGCTTCTCGGCGGTGCGACGCGTGGCGAAGCCGGAGGCGCCCGACGCCGAGGAGCGGGAACGGGACGAGGACAGCGAGGCCGCCACCGCCGAGACGGGCGCGGCGGAAGCGGGCCCGTTCGCCCCGGTCCGCTTCCACTCCAGGTGGGGGGCCGGGATCTCCTCCAGGAAGCGCGAGGGCGGGTTGTACGACGGCTGACCCCAGGCGCTGCGCAGCGTCGAGCGGGTCAGGTACAGCCGCTCGCGGGCGCGGGTGATGCCGACGTACGCCAGGCGCCGCTCCTCCTCCAGCTCCTTGGCCTGGCCGAGGGCGCGCATGTGCGGGAAGACGCCGTCCTCCATGCCGGTGAGGAAGACGACGGGGAACTCCAGGCCCTTGGCGGTGTGCAGGGTCATCAGGGTGACGACGCCGTCGCCGTCCTCCTCGTCGGGGATCTGGTCGGAGTCCGCGACCAGCGCCACCTTCTCCAGGAAGTCGGCCAGGGTGCCGGCCTCCTCGCCCTCGGCACGCTCCTGCTCGAACTCCAGGGCGACGGCGGCCAGCTCCTGGAGGTTCTCGATGCGGGTCTCGTCCTGCGGGTCGGTGGAGGCCTGCAACTCGGCGAGGTAGCCGGTGCGTTCGAGGATCGCCTCCAGCACGGTCGCCGGTCCGGCTCCGGACTCGACGACCGTACGGAGGTCCTCCATCAGCGTGTTGAAGCGCTTGACGGCGTTGCTGGAGCGCGCGGCCATCCCGTACGCCTCGTCGACGCGCTTGAGCGCCTGCGGGAAGCTGATCTTCTCGCGCTGCGACAGGGCGTCGATCATCGCCTCGGCGCGGTCGCCGATGCCCCGCTTGGGGACGTTGAGGATGCGGCGCAGCGGCACCGAGTCCTCGGGGTTGGCCAGGACGCGCAGGTAGGCCAGGACGTCCCGGACCTCCTTGCGCTCGTAGAAGCGGACGCCGCCGACGACCTTGTAGGGCAGGCCGACGCGGATGAAGACCTCTTCGAAGACACGGGACTGGGCGTTGGTGCGGTAGAAGACGGCGACGTCGCCGGCCTTGGCCTCGCCCGCGTCCGTGAGGCGGTCTATCTCGTCGGCGACGAACTGGGCCTCGTCGTGCTCGGTGTCGGCGACGTACCCGGTGATCTGCGAGCCCGCGCCCTGGTTGGTCCACAGGTTCTTGGGGCGGCGCGACTCATTGCGCTCGATGACCGCGTTGGCGGCGCTGAGGATGGTCTGGGTGGAGCGGTAGTTCTGCTCCAGGAGGATGGTCGTGGCGTCCGGGTAGTCCTCCTCGAACTGGAGGATGTTGCGGATGGTGGCGCCGCGGAACGCGTAGATCGACTGGTCGGCGTCGCCCACCACGCACAGCTCGGCGGGCGGGACCTCGGCCTCGGGCGGTACGTCGACGGGGTGCTCGGTGGTGCCGACCAGCTCACGCACCAGGGCGTACTGGGCGTGGTTGGTGTCCTGGTACTCGTCGACCAGGACGTGCCGGAAGCGGCGGCGGTAGTGCTCGGCGACGTCCGGGAAGGCGCGGAGCAGATTGACCGTCGTCATGATCAGGTCGTCGAAGTCGAGGGCGTTGGCCTCGCGCAGCCGCGACTGGTACATGGCGTACGCCTGGGCGAGGGTCTTCTCGAAGCCGTCGTTCGCCTGGGCGGCGAAGTCCTCCTCGTCGATCAGCTCGTTCTTCAAATTCGAGATCTTGGCGCTGAAGGACTTCGGCGGGAACTTCTTCGGGTCCAGGTCGAGATCGCGGCAGACCAGCGCCATGAGGCGCTTGGAGTCGGCCGCGTCGTAGATGGAGAACGACGAGGTGAAGCCGAGCTTCTTCGACTCGCGGCGCAGGATGCGGACGCAGGCGCTGTGGAAGGTCATGACCCACATCGCGTTCGCCCGCGGGCCGACGAGCTGCTCGACGCGCTCCTTCATCTCGCCCGCGGCCTTGTTGGTGAAGGTGATCGCGAGGATCTGGCCGGGGTGGACGCTCCGCTCGGCCAGCAGGTGGGCGATGCGGTGGGTGAGGACGCGGGTCTTGCCGGAGCCTGCACCGGCGACGATGAGCAGCGGGGTGCCGGAGTGGACGACGGCGGCGCGCTGGTTCTCGTTCAGCCCGTCCAGGAGGGCGGCCGCGTCCAGGGCGGGGCGCGGGGCGCCGTCCCGGTAGTGGGTGTCGCGGTCCGGGGGCGTGTCGAACTTCCCGCCGAACAGATCGTGCGGCACCGCTTCCGGTGCGTGATCGTCCTCGGGCGGCGGCGGAGGTTCCTCCTCGTGACCCCGGGGGGTCTGGAGGCTCGCCAGGAAGCTGTCGTCAAAGAGGCTGCTCATCGCTCTCCGAGTCTAGGGCGCCCCACCGACAACCCGGTGCCACCCCGGGAAATGGCCGGGACACCTCACACCGGTACGCGCTGCGACCTGTCGTGACACGAAGAGTGACGCCTGTCGCCAAGGTCACGAAAATGTATCGGGCATATCACCCGGCAACCTTCACAGCCACCGCACGAGTTGGCTACGGTGCGGGCAGGCCGCACGACCCCCACCGGCGAACCCCGCCGGGCCGCGCGGCCTCCGCCGAGTCCGGTGTGCCCGCACGGCAGCCGGAGCCGGGGACCCACCGAGAACCTTGGGGTGAATCGGCCGCCGAGCCCCCGCCGGGGCGGACCGCCGTAGGGCAACCCTTCCGCGCCACACCGCCCGAACCCTCCCCCAGGGGCCGAAGACCTGGGGGGACCCCCACCGCTAACCCGGTGGGCGGAGCATCGGAAGGAGTCGCCTCCTTGGCGTCGCACCGCAAGTCGCGTGCCACCGGTACGCGCGTAGCAGGCATACGGACCCCCGCCCTCGCGACGGCGGCCCTCACCTCCGTGGCCCTGCTGTCCCAGACGGCCACGGCCGCCCCGTCGGACGACGGCCGGCCGAGCCTGGAAGAGGTCGAGAAGAAGGTCGACGACCTCTACCGCCAGGCGGGCTCGGCGACGGAGAAGTACAACGCGGCCAAGGAGAAGACGACCAAGCAGCGCAAGCGCGTCGACACCCTCCTCGACGACGTGGCCAAGCGCACCCAGCGGCTCAACGAGGCGCGTGAGGAGCTGGGGTCCTACGCCTCCGCGCAGTACCGCACCGGCTCCGCGATCCCGGAGACGACGACCTTCCTGCTGGCGGACTCGCCGCAGGACTACGTCGACCGGAACCACCTGCTGAGCCGGCTCACCGGCCGCCAGAAGGACGCGGTCGACGACTTCACCACCCAGCAGTCCGAGACGATGAAGAAGCGGCGCGAGGCCACCGAGAGCCTGGCGACGCTCACCGAGTCGCAGAACGATCTGAAGACGGCCAAGGCCACCGTCCAGAAGAAGCTCTCCACCGCGCGCGAGCTGCTGTCGCAGCTGACCGCCGAGGAGAAGGCCCGGCTCGCCGCGATCGAGAGGAAGAAGCAGGAGGAGGCTGCCCGCAAGGCCGCGGAGCTCGCGGAGCGGCAGGCCGGGGAGCGGGAGCGGCAGGAGCGGGCCGCCCAGGAGGAGAGCGACGCCGCCTCCGGCTCGTCGGAGTCCTCGGGCGGCACCGGCGCCTCCTCGGGTTCCACCGCGCCCGACGCCTCGAACGGCACCAAGGCCGGGAAGGCGCTCGCCTTCGCCCGCGCGCAGATCGGCAAGCCGTACGTCTGGGGTGCCACCGGCCCCGGCTCCTACGACTGCTCGGGCCTCACCCAGGCCGCCTGGAAGGCGGCGGGCGTCACGCTGCCCCGCACCACCTACGACCAGGTGAACGCCGGCACGACGGTCCCGGTCTCCCAGGCACAACCCGGTGACCTGGTCTTCTTCTACGACGACCTCAGCCACGTCGGCCTCTACATCGGCAACGGCATGATGATCCACGCCCCGAAGCCGGGGGCGTACGTCCGCGAGGAGTCGATCTTCTACGACGGCGAGTCGTCGATCCACAGCGTGGTGCGCCCGGCCTGAGCCGCACGGCTCTCTAGCATCGGGCGCATGTCACCGCGCACCTCCCCCTACCCTCTGCGCGCCTGGTGGGCGCAGCGTCCGCCGGCGGCCGGGGCCGCGGTGATGGCGACCGGCATCCTGTCGGTCGGCCTGCACCTGACGGGCCACGAACTGCTCTCCCGCATCGCCCTGGTCCTGGCCTGCGCGGCCTGGCTGACCCTGGCGGCGAACTTCGCCTACCTGCTGCTGGTCGAGCGGGCGCAGTGGCTGACGCGGGCGGGGACGCCGGGCGCGCTGACCGCCGTCGCCGCGACGACGGTGCTCGGCACCCGGATCGCCCTGTTCGACCGGTCCACCCCGGCGGCGGCGCTGCTGGCACTGGCGGCGCTGCTGTGGCCGGCGCTGCTGTTCCTGGTCGTCACGCACTGGGGGCGCCGCATGCCGGGGGCGGTGTTCCTGGGCTGCGTGGCGACGGAGGGGCTCGCCGTACTGGGTGCCACGCTGTCCGCCACCACCTCGACGCCCTGGCTGGCGCACGCGTCGCTGGTGCCGTTCTTCCTGGGGATCGTGCTGTACCTGGTCGCGCTGTTCCGCTTCGATCTGCGGCAGGTGGCGCGGGGGGCCGGGGACCACTGGGTGGCGGGCGGCGCGCTGGCCATCTCGGCACTCGCCGGCGCCAAGCTGCTCGCGGCGGCCGGGTCGGGCATGTACCTGTGGAACGAGGACGACAGCGCCGTCCTGCACGACCTGACCGTCTTCCTGCTCTTCCTCGACCTGGCCTGGTACGCCGTGCTCCTCGCCGCGGAGATCGCGTGGCCGCGGATCCGCTACGACGTGCGCCGCTGGTCGACGGTCTTCCCCCTCGGCATGACGGCGGCGGCGACGCTGTCCGTCGCCGCCGCCGTCGACGTCCCGTGGCTGGACGCTCCGGGTCAGGTGCTGCTGTGGATCGCGGTGGCCGCGTGGCTGGCGGTGGCGGCCGGGGCGGTCCTGCAGGCCCGGACGGGGCTGCGGTCCGGTGGTGCGGACGCGGGGGCGAAGGGGCTCAGGTCCACAGCACCGCGATGAAGACGTTCACGACGGTCAGCAGGCCCACCAGGCCGAAGAGCGGCTTCTCCACCTTCTCGTCGTCGCGCTTCACGTAGACCAGGCCGAGAATCACGATCAGCACGGCGAGCTTCACGCCGATCTTGATGTTGTCGACGGAGTGGTCCTGGGCCTGGTTGAGGCCGACCAGGGCGATGCCGGTCACCAGCATCGTCAGCGCCCCGTGCAGCATCGCGGGGGTGAAACGGGCCGTGCCCTGGCCCATCGCCTTCATCTGGGTCAGGAAGCCCCCGAGGAGCGCCGCGATGCCGATGATGTGGAGACCGACGAAGAGGTGGATGAGTACGTCCATGGGGCCGGAGCCTAATCAGGGGCCTGGACACCGTCCGACACCGGCCCGGCGGATGCGGGAGCGTGCGGAACCGGCGTGAGTGCATATATGCGCCCCATAACACCTCAGTCCCCTCACCCGCCCCCGGTAGGGCATCTCGGTCATCACCCTGCGTGAAGAGGACGGCCGTACGACGGCTCTCCGGTCACATGCGGTCGCTCCGTGATCCGGTACCGCCAGTTCCGCGCAACCCGTCTCCCCCGCGCCGCGACCCCGCCTAGCGTCCTGGCGAGTGACCGGAAGCGACCGGCACGAGCAGGCTCCGAGTACGGAAGGACGGGGATCCAGGTGGCAGCGCACCGCAGGCCACGGCGTCCCGCGAGCGGCGGGGCGGCGCGCACCGCCGCCACCCTCACCCTCGCGGGCGCGGCCACCGCGACCGGCCTGGGCGGCGGTACCGGCCACGCCGCTCCTCAGCCGACGCCGGCGCAGGTCAGGGCCAAGGTGGACAAGCTGTACCAGCAGGCCGAGGTCGCCACCGAGAAGTACAACGGCGCCCAGGAGAAGGCCGACGCCGCCGAACGGCGCCTGGAGCGGCTGCGGGACGAGGTCGCCCGCAAGGAGGACCGGCTGAACTCGACGCGGGAGGAGCTGGGTTCGGCCGCCGCGGCCCAGTACCGCGGCGGTGGCCTCTCGCCGGCCCTGCAACTCGCCCTCTCCGCCGACCCCGACGGGTATCTCGACGGAGCCGCCTTCGTCGAACGGGCGGGCAGCCGGCAGGCGGCCACCGTGCGCCGGGTGCGCGAGGAACTGCGGGAGATCGAGCAACTGCGCGGCGCCGCTCGTGTCGAGGTGGCCTCGCTGACGTCGCGCCGGGCCGAGCTGAAACGCCACCGCGAGACCGTCACCGGCAAGCTGGGGGCCGCCCGCCGCCTGCTGTCCGGGCTGACCGCCGGGGAACGAGACCGCGTCGGACACGGCACGGGCGAGCGCGCCTCCCGCGCCTCGGCGGGTCCCCGGGCCGGCCTCACCGCCGCGGCCCAGGCGCCCGACTCCCGCTCCGCCGCGGCCGTCGCCTACGCCCACCAGAAGCTCGGCAGCCCCTACGTGTGGGGCGCGACCGGCCCGAACGCCTTCGACTGCTCGGGCCTCACCCAGGCCGCCTACCGCGCCGCCGGCGTCTCACTGCCCCGCACGACCTACGCCCAGATCGACGCGGGCCGCCGCGTCTCCCGCTCCGAACTGCTCCCCGGCGACCTGGTCTTCTTCTACTCCGGCATCAGCCACGTCGGCCTCTACGTCGGCGACGGCATGATGATCCACGCCCCGAACCCCTCGGCGCCGGTCCGGCTCGCCCCGGTCGACCAGATGCCGTTCGCCGGGGCGACGCGGGTGGTGTGACCTCCCCGCGGCCGGGTCAGACCAGCCGGCGGGCCGTCGCCCAGCGGGTCAGCTCGTGCCGGTTGGACAGCTGGAGCTTGCGCAGGACCGCCGAGACGTGGGACTCGACCGTCTTCACCGAGATGTACAGCTGCTTGGCGATCTCCTTGTACGCGTAGCCGCGGGCGATCAGGCGCAGCACCTCGCGCTCGCGCTGGGTCAGGCGGTCCATGTCCTCGTCCACCGGAGGGGCGTCGGTGGAGGCGAACGCGTCGAGGACGAACCCGGCCAGCCGCGGGGAGAAGACGGCGTCGCCCTCCTGGACGCGGAAGACGGAGTCGATCAGGTCGGTCCCCGTGATCGTCTTGGTCACGTAGCCCCGGGCGCCGCCCCGGATCACGCCGATCACGTCCTCCGCCGCGTCCGAGACGGACAGGGCGAGGAAGCGGACGGGCTGTTCGGCGTCGCTCATCAGCGGGGCGCACCGGCGCAGCACCTCGACCCCGCCGCCGCCCGGGAGATGGACGTCCAGGAGCACGACTTCGGGCCGGGTCGCGGTGATCACCGTGACGGCCTGGTCGACGTCGGCGGCCTCGCCGACGACCTCGACCCCCGTCTGCGCGGTCTGGCCGATCTCGGCCTGGACGCCGGTGCGGAACATGCGGTGGTCGTCGACGAGCACCACGCGTACGTGCCTCTCCGCCGCGCCGTCCGTCTCGGTCGGGTCGCTCATGACGTGTTCTCCGCCCTCTCCATCTCCAGCTCGACCTCCGTGCCGCCGTCCGGCACCGCGCGCAGCCGCGCCGTGCCGCCGTTGCGCTCCATACGGCCGATGATCGATTCTCTGACGCCCATGCGGTCCGCGGGTATCGAGTCGAGGTCGAAGCCCGGTCCCCGGTCCCGGACGGACACGAAGACCGTCCTGCCCTCGACTTCGGCGAAGACCTGCACGGCGCCGCCCTCGCCACCGTACTTGGCCGCGTTCACCATCGCCTCGCGTCCGGCCTGCATCTGTGCGCTGATCTTCTCGTCGAGCGGGCAGTCGCCGACGACCACGACCTCGATGGGGACGCCGTGCTTGTCCTCGACCTCGGCGGCATTGCGCTTGACGGCTTCGGCGAGGGTGGTGGGCTCGTCGTCCTCGTCCTTGCCGTTGCCCTCCGGCTTGTAGAGCCAGGCGCGCAGGTCGCGCTCCTGGGCGCGGGCCAGCCGGCGCACCTCGCCGGGGCTCTCGGCGTTGCGCTGGATCAGGGTCAGGGTGTGCAGCACCGAGTCGTGCACGTGGGCGGCGACCTCGGCGCGCTCCTGCGCGCGGATGCGCATCAGCCGCTCCTCGGAGAGGTCCTGCGTCATGCGCACCAGGTAGGGGCCGGCGAGGAGGGTGATCCCGACGAGGACGGCGAGGGCCGCCTGGAGAACGGAGCCGAGGTGCGCGGCCGAACCCTGGAGGACGAAGATGCCCGTGACCCCGGCCGTCACCAGCAGCACGCCGGCCACCGAACGCAGCAGGGTGACGGTGCGCCGGTGGCGGCCCACCTCGGCCCAGCGGGCCCGGCGGGCGTTGTCCGCCTGGCGCCACACGAGGGCGACGCCGGCACCGACCAGCACGGTCGGCCACAGGTAGGCCTTGGCTCCGCCGCCGAGGTCGACGTTGCCCACGAACACGAGGGCGACGACGACCATGAGGAGCAGGGCGACGATCTGGCCCTTGTCCGGCTTGCGGGCGACGAGTCTGCGGCGGCCGTCCGGCGCGGTCTCGGAGGTGACGAGCGAGGGTGGCTTCTGGGCGTCGACGCCGCCGATGCCCAGCGGCACGAAGAACCAGAAGGCCGCGTACAGCAGCGCACCCAGGCCGTCGGCCATGAAGAAGCCCACGAAGGCGAACCGCACCCAGATGACGGGCAGGCCGAGGTGCCCGGCGAGCCCCCGCGCCACGCCACCGAGCCAGCGTCCGTCACCGCTGCGGTAGAGCTTGCGCGGCGGCCGCGGTTCGGCGACTGGTGCTGTGGCGGCGTCCGGCATGACACCGATGGTCACACGGCCCCGGGAGCGCGGGCATCAGGGTCGGCCCCCGAGACTCCCCTGATCTTCGGTCCGGGGCGGCCTCGAACGCTCCCCCGGCAAGGCGTCAGGGCCGATATCAGGGTCCGACCAGGGTCGAACCGACTGCCGTCACGGCGCCGCGCCCGTCACCATGGACGCATGACAGATCACGAGCACGCCGCGACGGGTCCGGGACCCGGCTCCGGCCCACGCCCGCCACGGGGCGCCGGGCCGCAGGGTGCCGCGCCCGCCGCGGAGGCGGCGGGTGCCGCGGGTGGCACAGGTGCCGCGGGTGCCGCGGGCCCCGCGGCCGGCTCGGGCTCCTCCGCCGGCCCGGACGTCCCCGAGCCGCCCCCCTCGTTCCGGCGCGATCGGCGGCACAAGACGTTCGCCGGGGTGTGCGCCGGTCTCGGGCGGCAGTGCGACATGGACCCGGTGATCTTCCGCATCACGCTCGCGGTGCTCTCCGCCACCGGCGGCATCGGCCTCATCTTCTACGGCTTCGCCTGGCTCTTCGTCCCCTACGACGACGAGGACGAGAACGAGGTGCGCAAGCTGCTCACCGGCCGGGTCGACGGCCAGGCGCTGGCGGCCGTGCTGTTCGCCCTGGTCGGCTGCGGGGTCCTGCTGACCATGCTGAACAACGGCGGGGTACTGACCTTCGCCGTCGTGCTCTCCCTCCTCCTCGCGGGCGCCGGCTACTGGTCGCGGCACCGCAAGACACCCGATCCCGACCCCCTCGCCGCCCAGGCCGTCGCCGACGCCCCGCCGGAGGCCCAGGCGCCGCCGATCATGTTCACGTGGCCCTCCTGGTGGCGCGAGCCCATCGTCAAGGACGGCACGCGCGTCGGCGGGACGGGGTACCTGTGGGGCCCGTCGGACTCCGAGGACCGCGACATCGCGGCGGCCGTCAACATCGGCCGTGGCGTCCCGGGCGGCGGCCACGCCGGCGGGTGCGACCGGCGCCCGCGGCCACCGCAGCCGCGCGGCCCGCACGGGATCGGCGGCTGGGTCTTCCTCCTCGCCCTGCTCGCCGGATTCCTCGGCACCCGGCTGACCTGGGACGACCAGCCGCTCGGCACGAGTCTCCAGGCCGGACTCGCCTGTGCGCTCGCCGTCCTCGGCATCGGCATCGCGGTCAGCTCCTTCCTGGGGCGCACGGGCGCCGGTTCGATCTTCCTGGCGATCGTCACGGCCGGCCTGCTGGCCGGTTCGGCGGCCGTCCCCGAGGACGTCGGCACCGACTGGGTCCGGCGCACCTGGGAGCCCACGACGGCGGCCGGTGTGCGCGACCAGTACGACATCGGGGCCGGCACCGGCACCCTCGACCTGTCCGGGCTGGACCTGGCCGCGGGGCAGACGGTGACCACGCGGGCCGACGTGGGCGTGGGCCGCGTACGGGTGGTCGTGCCGCAGGACATGACGGTCCGGTTGAACGTCGAGGTGGGCGTGGGCGACATCCAACTGCCCGGCGACGACGAGAAGGACGTGGACGTGGCACCGGGCAAGCACAAGGAGATCACCCTGTCCCCCACCGCGGGCGTCAAGGCCGTCGGCACGCTCGACCTCGACCTCCAGGTCGGCGTCGGGCAGGCGGAGGTGTCCCGTGCTGCGTCATAGCTTCCAGCCCGGACGCCTGGTCGCCGGCCTCTTCCTGACCGCGGCGGGCGTCGTCTACGCCGGTGAGACGGGCGGTCTCTGGCAGACGCCGTGGTTCGTGGTGATCCCCCTCGTCATGGGCGGCCTCGGCCTCGCGGGCGCGGTCGGGGTCGTGGCCCGCTCCGCGCACCGGCGCCGCGGGGCGCTCCGCGAGGACGCCGACGAGCCGGGGACCGGCCTCTCCGGCTAGCCGCGGTGTCCGTCGCCCGTCCCGCGCCGTCGCCGGGTACGCAGGGCGGCGTCCAGGGACAGCAGCGGGGCACCCGCGAGGACGAGCGGCGTCCAGGCCATGAGGTAGGCGAGGTCGTTGCCGTAGTAGTAGGGGTCGGACGCCCAGCTGACGGTCAGCCACAGGCTCAGCGAGATCAGCGCGCCGCCGAGGGCCGCCAGACGGGTCAGCAGGCCGAGCAGCGTGCCGATGCCGACGGCCAGTTCGCCGAGGGCGATGGCGTAGCCGAAGCCGGCCGGGCTCTCCAGGGCCAGGTCGACCAGGGACGGGATGGCCGAGGAGTCGCGGACCGCGCGCATCATGTCGCCGACGGAGCCGGCCCCGGCGTCCTTCATGAAGGCGCTGTCGGTGAGTTTGTCCAGCCCCGCGTAGACGAAGGTGACGCCCAGGAAGATCCGCAGGGGCAGCAGGGCGTACCGGGTGGCGTGGTCGCGCCAGTCCCCGCCGCCGCCCGGAGGTGAGGGGTACGCGTCCGTCCGCATGCCGTGAGCCATCACTGCCAGCCGCCTCTCACCCGCGTGCCGAGCCTCCGTCAACAGTCCATACGTACGACGCGGAAGCCCGGCTCAATCCTCCGCCGGCCGGGATCTTCCTGTCGGTTTCGACAGGCGGCCGACGCGGCGAGGGGGTGCTCAGTCGGTGACGTCGATCGCGTACCGGTCGGTCTCCACGCCCGCGGCGGTGACCACCTGGACGTCGACCCGGCCCGGCTCGACGTCGGCGGGGACCGGGACGGTCAGCAGGTCGTCCGCGGGGTTGCTGAAGCCGCCGGTGACGGGGACGAGCGGCACGTGGACGTTGACCGCCCCGATGCGGACGACCATCCGGGAGAGGCGGTCCGCGCGCTGGGCGCCCGGGGGTACGAATCCGGCGCCGCGGATCTCGATGTCGTCACCGGTGCGGATCGGCGCGTCCAGGTCGCCGGCCTCCCGCGCCCGGACCACGGAGAGGATGACGGGCCGGCCGCCCTCCGCGTACTTGCCGGCCACGTAGGTCGCCGCCGACACCAGCACCACGACGGCCAGCCCCCAGGGCAGGTCGGGCAGTTGTTCCGGACGCCGGGCCAGCCGTACCGCCGCGAACACCAGGGCGACAGCGCTGATCACCACGTACTGGATGTCGGCGAAGGTCCCGCGTCCGGCGTCGTCCGTCAGCAGGTCGGCGGCGCGCGGCCGGTCCGCCCGCACCTTCTGCAGCCGCCGCCCCAGCACCCGCAGCCCGACCACCCGCCGCACCAGGACCGCAATCCCGCACACCACCGCGAGCACCGTCACCGCCCCGGCGCCGCGGGCCAGTTCCAGACCGGAGATCAGCGCGTCCCGCCGCTCGCCGTCCGAGGCCACGGCCAGCTGTCCGGCCAGCACCAGGACCGCGTACGCGACGAACAGCACCCAGACCGCGGCCACGGCCCGGGACGTGGACAGGCGGTTGTCCTCACCGATGACCGGCGCCAGCGCGCCGCCCCGCGCCCGGTGGAACCACGACGCGGCACTCAGCGCGCCCGCCACGACCAGCGCGGCCGCGAGCCCGGCGGTGCGCGCCGCCGTCCATCCGGCACCGATCGCGCTGAGCGCCTGCACGAGGAGCAGCAGCACGACCGCGCCCCACGCGACGGCCGCGGTGCGCCGGCCGAGGCCCGCCAGCCATGCCTCGCCCTCGGCGCGACCCCGTTCAGCGACGACTTCCGCGGACTGGGTCAGTTCCTCCGAGACCCACTGCCGGGAGGCGGAGGCCGAGTGGGCCACGGCGGCCGGCAGCCCTTGCCCGGCCGCGAACTCGTCCCGCCGCTCAAGGAACGCGGCCACCGCCCGGCGGTGCCCCTCGCGGGCCCCGTGGGGGCAGTCCCCACAGGTGCAGCCGCCCCCGTGCGCCGCCTCGTACGCGCCTTTGTCCGAGCCGCTCCCGCGTCTCGCCTCCTGCACCGCCACGCCCGACGCCCGCCTTCCCGAACTCCCGCGAAACCCAGCAACGACCCCTGCGGCAGTGCCGCAGTCCCCCGCGGCCTTACCCGCAAGTCCCGTGGGGCGCACGCGAATTGTGCCGCACATGGCGCCCCGCGCACCGGGCGGCCCCGGTCCGCTCTGCTCAGGGCGAGTGACACGGGGACCTCCGTGTTGACCCGGCTGCGAGAATCCCGTTGTGGCCGAGATCATCCAGCGCGACGGGACCTGGGCGTTCGACGGCGGCACGGTTCGGATCACGCCGGGGCTGCACCGCTCGGTGTCGCCGTTCCGGCAGGCCTACGGAGAGGTCTCGGTGCCGTTGGAGGCCGTCGCGGGCATCGCGCTGGCACCGGACCGCAGGCGAGGGTGGCTGCGTCTGCGGCTGCGCGAGGGCGCCGATCCCCTCCTGCGTGCCACCGGCGGCCGGCTGCCCGACGCGGCGAACCCCTACCGGCTGTGGGTGGAGGCCGACCGCGGCTCGGTCGCCGAGTACGTCGCCGAGGAGATCCGCCGGGCCCTCCTCCTCGACCGGATCCCGAAGGGGCCCACCGAGGCCTATCTGCTGCCCGGACCGCCGGTGCCGGTCTCGGTGCGCTCCTCGGACGGCACGGTCTCCTTCGACGGGGCCCGGGTGCGGATCGACTGGGCCGACACCTCCGAGCGGGTCAAGCGCGCCGCCGGTCCGCGGACCGTCGGCCTCGGTGATCTGGCCCGGGTCGAGTGGCTGCCCACCTCCGGGTCCGAGGGCGGCTTCCTGCGCTTCGTGACCCGGGGGGCGCCGTCCCCCGGGCTGCCTCCGCGGCAGGACCCGTACGCCCTGGACCTGTGGGGCAGTGCCCGCCGTGATCTGCTCACCGCGCTGATCGCGACCGCGGTCACGGCGCGGCTGCCGCATCCGTCGGCCCGGCTGCCCCGGGCCGCCGTACCGCGCCCGGCGGGCCCTCATGACGTCCTGCTGCGCCGGCTGCGCGAACTGGGCGAGCTGCATCGCGGCGGCGTCCTGACGGACGAGGAGTTCGCGCGGACGAAGGCCGCCGTGCTGCGGTGCTTCTGAACCCGTCCGCGCCGGCCCCGGTGACGCTCAGTCCAGCAGGTCCGGCTCGCTGCGGCTGATCTCCTGCCACAGCGGCTGGTAGTTGATCCACGCGACCAGGTCCCCGCCGAGCTGCTCCCGGGTCGCCACCGCCTGCCGGTGGCCGATCAGCACCGGCCGGCCCGCCGCCCGGGCCGTCAGCTGCACCTGGCAGGACCGCTCCATGGACAGGAACCACCAGGCCGCCGCGTCCACCGACCCGCCGACCGTCAGCAGCCCGTGGTTGCGCAGCACGAGTGCCTTGCCGGAACCCAGCACCTCGGCGATGCGCCGTCCCTCCTCGGCGTCGACGGTGACACCGGAGTAGGTGTCGTACAGCGCGTGGTCCTCGTAGAAGGCGCAGCTCTCCTGGGTGATGGGGTCGAGGAGGTCGCCGAGGGCCGCCAGCGCCCGCCCGTGCACCGAGTGGCAGTGGGCGACCGCGACGACGTCCGGGCGGGCGGCGTGGACCCGGGAGTGCACGGTGAAGGCGGCCTGGTTCACGTGGTGGCGGCCCTCGATCACCTGCCCGTCGGAGTTGGCCAGCACCAGGTCGCCCACCGTGATGTGCCCGAACGGCATACCGAACGGGTTGACCCAGAAGCAGTCGCTGTACTCGGGGTCGCGGGCCGTGATGTGGCCCGACACCCCGTCCTCGAAGCCGTACCGGCCGAAGAGCCGCAGCGCGCCCGCGAGACGCTCCTTGCGGTGC
Source organism: Streptomyces sp. NPDC041968 (assembly GCF_055589025.1). Lineage (NCBI taxonomy): Bacteria > Bacillati > Actinomycetota > Actinomycetes > Kitasatosporales > Streptomycetaceae > Streptomyces > Streptomyces sp. NPDC041968. The sequence goes on from NZ_JBVJCB010000005.1 coordinate 145,936, forward strand.
CGGCGTTCCTCCTCGACCGAGTCGTGCATCGGCGGCATCGCGAACCGCAGTTTCTCGGTGGGCAGCGGCGGGGGCGGCGTGGCCCCGGGCGTCCCGTCCATGTGTCCTCTGTCCTTCGGCGCCGGACCGGCACTGGATGTGCCTTAGGGCCGGAAGTTACCGGCGGTGCGGCCGGGACGACAGACACGGGGGCCATACCCGACACGAGGTGTCCCCTTTCGGGGCCACACTCACCGTATGACCCAGAACACCACGACGGACTGGTCGTCCTTCGCGGGCGCCGAGCCCGCGCTGGCGGCCACCGTGGAAGCCCGCTTCGGCGCGTACACCCACCACGTCCTCGCCACCCTGCGCAAGGACGGCTCGCCCCGTACCAGCGGACTGGAGGTGCGTTTCCTGAGCGGCGGCCTGTGGCTCGGCATGATGCCGGGCTCGGTGAAGGCGCTCGACCTGCGGCGCGATCCGCGGTTCGCGTTGCAGGCGAACCCGGGGGACGGCACCGGCATGGGAGGCGGGGACGTGCGGATCTCGGGACGGGCGGTCGAGGTCGAGGACCCCGCGGTCCGGGCGGGGTACGTGAAAGAGGTGGAACCGCCGGAGCCGTTCCACCTCTTCCGTACCGAGCTGACGGAGGTCGTGCGGACCTACGTGGAGGACGACGCGTATCTGGTCGTCCAGGTCTGGCAGCCCGGGAAACCCCTGCGCACCCTCAGGCGCACCTAGGCAGGGGTCACTCCCACTCGATGGTCCCCGGCGGCTTCGACGTCACGTCGAGGACGACCCGGTTGACGTCCTTGACCTCGTTGGTGATCCGGGTGGAGATCTTGGACAGCACGTCGTACGGCAGCCGGGACCAGTCGGCCGTCATCGCGTCCTCGGAGGAGACCGGGCGCAGCACGATCGGGTGGCCGTAGGTGCGGCCGTCGCCCTGGACGCCGACCGAGCGGACGTCGGCGAGGAGCACCACGGGGCACTGCCAGATCTCGCGGTCGAGGCCGGCCGCGGTCAGCTCCTCGCGGGCGATGGCGTCGGCCGCCCGGAGCAGGTCGAGCCGCTCCTCGGTGACCTCGCCGACGATGCGGATGCCCAGACCCGGGCCCGGGAACGGCTGGCGCTGGACGATCTCCTCGGGCAGGCCCAGTTCCTGGCCGACCATCCGGACCTCGTCCTTGAACAGCTTGCGCAGCGGCTCGACGAGCTCGAACTCGATGTCGTCCGGGAGCCCGCCCACGTTGTGGTGGGACTTGATGTTGGCGGTGCCGGTGCCTCCGCCGGACTCGACGACGTCCGGGTAGAGGGTGCCCTGCACGAGGAAGGCGACCTCGGGGCCGTCCTCCCGCATGATCTCCAGCTGGGCCTGCTCGAAGACCCGGATGAACTCGCGGCCGATGATCTTCCGCTTCTCCTCGGGGTCGGAGACCCCGGCGAGCGCCTTGAGGAACCGCTCCTGGGCGTCCACGACCTTCAGCTGCACGCCGGTCGCGGCGACGAAGTCCTTCTCGACCTGCTCGGTCTCGCCCTGGCGCATCAGGCCGTGGTCGACGTAGACACAGGTCAGCTGGGAGCCGATGGCCTTCTGGACGAGGGCGGCGGCGACCGCGGAGTCCACGCCGCCGGACAGGCCGCAGATGGCGCGCTTGTCGCCGACCTGCTCGCGGATGGCCGCGACCTGCTCCTCGATGACGTTGCCCGTGGTCCAGTCCGGGCGCAGGCCCGCACCCCGGTACAGGAAGTGCTCCAGCACCTGCTGCCCGTGCGTGGAGTGCATCACCTCGGGGTGGTACTGGACGCCGTAGAGCTTCTTCTCGTCGTTCTCGAAGGCGGCGACCGGGACGACGCTCGTCGAGCCGGTGACGGTGAAGCCCTCGGGGGCGGCGGAGCAGGCGTCGCCGTGCGACATCCACACGGCCTGCTCGGCGGGGGTGCCCTCGAAGAGGGTGGAGGACGGCTTGGAGACCGACAGGTCGGTGCGGCCGTACTCGCGGGCGCCGGAGTTGTCGACGGTGCCGCCGAGGGTCTGCGCCATCAGCTGGAAGCCGTAGCACATGCCGAAGACGGGGACACCGGCCTCGAACAGGGCGCGGTCGATGGTGGGGGCGCCCGGCTCGTACACCGACGAGGGGCCGCCGGAGAGGACGATGGCCGCCGGGTTCTTGGCGAGCATCTCCTCGACCGGCATGGAGCTCGGCACGATCTCGCTGTAGACCCGCGCCTCGCGGACACGACGGGCGATGAGCTGGGCGTACTGCGCGCCGAAGTCGACGACCAGGACGGTGTCGGGGGCGGCGGCAGCGGGAGTCGCTGATGACACGGGGTGCCTTCCGGCGGTCGGGCGGGGGTCTTGTACTGCCGATTCTACCGAGACGGGCAGGTGGCCCGTCCCGCCCGCGGCCCCGGGGGGCGACCGCGCTCCCCGCGTCTCACGATCCGAACCGGCTTGGACACCGTGCGTCGCCGGGGCATACTGGGCCCATGCTCACGCACCAGACCTTCCTGTTTACCTATGGCAACCGGCCCGCCGGCTGCCATGGTCGTGCTGCTTGAGCAACTGACAAGCGACTTCCCAGGCGCCCCGGGCCGACAAGGCCCGGGGCGTCTGGCGTCTTGGGGGCCTGTCGGCCAGGGGCACCGCCCCACCTCGGCGAGGAGACCCCGACATGACCGTCACCGCAGCAGACGCCACCGCGACAGCCCTGACCGCGACCGAGAGGACCGGCGCCCGCACCAGTGAGGCCGCCGGTGTGATCACCGGTGCCCGGGAGCGCATCGACGCCCTGGACGACCGGATCATCGGGCTGATCCAGGAGCGGATGGCCGTGTCCGCCGTCATCCAGGAGGCGCGGATCACCTCCGGCGGCCGGCGGGTGAACCTCTCCCGCGAGATGGAGGTCCTCGACCACTACCGGGCGGCGCTGGGCAAGCCGGGTACGGGGCTGGCGATGACGATGCTGGAGCTGTGCCGCGGGCGCGTCTGAGGCCCGCACGCGTCCGAGCGTCGCATCCGCGTTCGGATCCCGACTCACCCGTACGGCGCGTGACCGGGACGCCGACGGCTTCGTTGGTCCCGGTGTCCGTGTCATCCAGGGGCGGGCCCGAAAGAACCACGCGTGGCTCGCTGGAGCGATGAGACGTACGGATCGTGCCGCACGTGGGACCTCGCTCCAGGGAAGTGACCGGACGGCAGGGGACAGCAGCCCGGTCACCCAGAGAACGGTCGGCTCCGGGGACGCCCGGAGCCGGCCGACGGAACAGGTCCGCGCCCGAGTCCCCCGCGCGACCCACTCGATCGCACTGCCTCCGAGGCAAGCGGCGCAACCCCCCGGCGCCGCTCCCCAGGCACCGGCGCTGCCCTGACGCCGGTGCTGGCTGAGGAAGGGCCCCGTGGCACCAGCCCGCGGGGCCCTTCGCCGTGCCGCCCCCCGGTCGTGCATGCCGCTCCCCGGTCGTGGGTGACGCAATGGGTGACGCACGTTACATAAAAGTTCTGTGAGTGACGGACAACCATTCACAGCTTTCACTGATCAAACAGGCCACACAGAACGAACCACGGGCCACACCCGCGCCCCACACGCGGAGGCCTCCCGACCCTCCCGTGCCGCACGCGCGGCACGCCGGACACCTCGAGGTCTTCATGAAGCTTCGTCGCGCCGTGGCCGCCGCGGCCGTCACCGCGGTGATGGCCCCGGTGGCGCTGCTCGCTGCACCGGCCGCCCACGCGACCGGCGACACGCCGTCGTCCCCGCCCGCGAGCAGTGCCGAGAGCACGCCCACGACCGGCGCTCCGTCCCCCGGCGCGTCCGAGAGCGAGACCGCTCCCGCGCCGGGTGACACGACGAGCGGTTCCCCGAGCGGCTCCCCGGGCACGACGGCGCCCGAGAGCACGGCCCCCGGGACCACGGCGCCCGGGACCACGGCGCCCGGCACCTCGACGCCGCCCGCCTCGCCGTCCCCGAGCACCTCGGCGCCCGAGGAGACGGAGACCCCCGACCCCGAGCCGTCCGTGTGCGAGGACAGCAAGGTCGATGTCGCCATGAGCGGACTGCCCGGCAGCATCGCGGTGGGCAGCGGCTGGCACGAGTTCTCGCTGACCGTGGCGAACAACTCCGGCTCCACGCTGCGGGACCTCGAATACCTGGCCGGTGCCTCCGCCGACCTGGACGGCGTGGAGCTGTTCGAGAGCAGGAAGGTCAGCCTCCAGGCCTGGAACCCCGAGGACGGGAGCTGGGAGGAGCTCGACGAGTTCGGGTACGCGGTCGGCTACATCGGTTACACCGACGAGCTGGCGCCCGGCTACGAGGTCGACATCGCGATGCGGATCAACGTGCGGGCCGACGCCCCGGTCGGCGCCGGCTTCACGCTGGGCGCGACGATCTACGGGGACGCGGACGGTGAGTGCACCGGCTTCGGTGACGTCGCCTACGAGTTCCGGATCGTGGCCGCCGGCACGGACACCGAGGGCACCGAGCCGCAGGAAGGCGGCAAGGCACCGGTGGCCGTCGAGAAGCCGGCCGCCGGGACGCCCGAGGTCACCGGCGCGCTCGCCGAGACCGGCGCCGGTTCGGCGCTGCCGATGATCGGGCTCGTCGGCGGGCTCGCCCTCGTCGTCGGCGGCGGCGCGGTCTTCGCGGTGCGCCGCCGCAAGGCCGGTACCGAGGCGTAGCCGCCGGTACGGCCCACCGGACGGGAAGGACCTGCGCTCGGAGGGGGGCGCAGGTCCTTTCGCCGTCCGGTCCGCGCTACTCCTTCGGCGGCACCGCCGGCATCCCCAGGAACGGCAGCCGCAGCGCGCCGAAGGCCTCCGCCGGGACCGCCGGGGCCTTGGGCTCGACGGGGGCCAGGCGCTCGTACGCCGTGCCCTGGGCCGGCCTCGGGTCGCTCTCGCCCTTGTTCGGCCAGTAGGACATCGCCCGCTCGGCCTGCGCCGTGATGGTCAGCGACGGGTTGACGCCCAGGTTCGCGGAGACCGCGGCGCCGTCCACGACCGAGATGCCGGGGTGGCCGTAGAGCCGGTGGTACGGGTCGATGACGCCGGTCTCGCGGGAGGCGCCGATCGGGCAGCCGCCGAGGAAGTGGGCGGTGAGCGGGGTGCCCATCAGCTCGCCGACGTTGGAGCCCGCGAAGCCGTTGATCTCGGCGGCGAGCGCGGAGGCCCCCTCCGTGGCCGCCTTGATCTGCTTGGGGTTGGGCGAGCCGTGCCCCTGGTGGGCGGTGAGCAGGCCCTTGCCGACGCCGCTCGGTTTCAGGTGCGTGGTCAGCGAGTTGTCCAGGGACTGCATGACCAGGCCGATGATGGTCCGCTCCGACCACTTGCGGTTGGACAGCGAACGCAGCACCAGCAGCGGGTGCTTGGCCGCGTGGCCCAGGAAGCCCAGGACACGGGCGGCGCCGGACGCGGTCTGACCGGCGTAGGGGACCTGGAGGATGGACAGGCTGCCCATCGAGTTGGAGCCCTTGCCGTAACGGACCGGCTCGATGTGGGTGTTGGCGTCCGGGTGGATGGAGGACGTGATGGCGACGCCGCGGGTGAAGTCGGCCCGGGGTTCGCCGGTGGCCCTGCGGTAGCGCCGGTCGTCGGTCTGGGCACCGACCAGGGCCTCGGAGTTGGTGCGGGTCAGGTCGCCGAGCCGGTCGGACAGGTGCGGGAGCTGACCGCCGGCCTTCATGCGGTGCAGCAGCGTCTGGGTGCCGTAGGTGCCGGCGGCCACGACCACCCGGCGGGCCGTGAAGGTGCGGCCCGCCCCCTTCTTGCGGCGGTCCGTGGGCAGGGTGGCGAGGGCGAACCCGCCGCGCGAGTCCTCGGTGACCGAGAGGACCGTCGTCATCGGGTGCACCACCGCTCCGGCCCGCTCGGCGAGGTACAGGTAGTTCTCGTTGAGGGTGTTCTTCGCGCCGAGGCGGCAGCCGGTCATGCACGAACCGCACTCGGTGCAGGCCTGCCGCTCGGGGCCGGCGCCGCCGAAGTAGGGGTCCGGCGTCTTCTCGCCGGGCTTCGCCTTCGCCGTGCCGTCGGCGTCCTCACCGTCGCCGAAGAAGACGCCGACCGGCGCCATGTGGAAGGTGTCGCCCACGCCCATCCGCTCGGCCGCCGCCTTCAGGTGGACGTCGGACGGGGTCATCGTCGGGTTCAGCCGGACCCCGAGCATGCGCCGGGCCTGGTCGTAGTACGGCGTCAGCTCCTCGTGCCAGTCGGTGATGTCGCGCCACTGGGGGTCCTCGAAGAAGGGCTTCGGCGGCACGTAGAGGGTGTTGGCGTAGTTCAGGGAACCGCCGCCCACCCCGGCGCCTGCCAGGACCATGACATTCCCGAGCAGGTGGATGCGCTGGATGCCGAACATGCCGAGCCTGGGGGCCCAGAGGTAGTTCTTCAGGTCCCAGGAGTTCTTCGGCAACGAGTCGCGGGTGAAGCGGCGGCCGGCTTCCAGGACGCCGACGCGGTAGCCCTTCTCGGTGAGCCGGAGGGCGGACACGGAGCCGCCGAACCCCGAGCCCACGACGACCACGTCGTAGTCGTACCCGTTCTCGTCCCGGGTCCGGACGGTCTTCTCCTGCGGCACGTGCTCTCCTCGTCGAGAACGGGGTGGACTGAGGGCCTGGGGCGGCCTGGGTGGCCTGGTGGGTCCGGTGGTCTAGCGGAAGCGGAACGCCTTCATCAGGCGCAGGCTGCGGCTCATGAACGCCGCGTACTTCTCGTCGTCCATGCCCAGCGAGGGCGCCATCGGCAGCAGCCGCTGGTGGGCGACGGTCTGCGACTCGGTGTACTTGAGGATGCCCTCGGAGCCGTGCCGGCGGCCTAGGCCGGACTCCTTCATGCCGCCCATGGGCGACTGGACGCTGCCGTACGCCGAGGCGTAGCCCTCGTTGATGTTGACGGTGCCGGTGCGCAGCCGGGCGGCGACCTCGCGGCCGAGGCGGGCGTTCGTCGTCCAGACCGAGGAGTTCAGCCCGTACGGCGTGGCGTTGGCGCGCTCGACGACCTCGTCCACGTCCGAGAAGCGGTACACGGAGACGACCGGGCCGAAGGTCTCCTCGCAGCACAGGGTCATGGTCTCCGTGACCCCGTCGAGGATGGTCGGCTCGTAGAAGTACGGGCCGATGTCGGGGCGGGCGACTCCGCCCGCGACGATGCGGGCGCCCTTGGCGACGGCGTCCTCCACGTGCCGCTTGACGGTCTCCAGCTGGTGCCCGCTGACCAGCGAGCCCATGTCCGCGCCGTACGCCAGGGCGCTGCCCAGCCGCATCGCGCGGGCGCGGGCGGCGAAGCGGTCGAGGAAGGCGTCGGCGACCGACTCGTGGACGTAGAGCCGCTCGATGGAGACGCAGAGCTGGCCGGCGGAGGAGAAGCACGCGCGGACCGCGCCCGCGGCCGCCTTCTCGATGTCGGCGTCCTCCAGGACCAGCATGGCGTTCTTGCCGCCCAGCTCCAGCGAGACGCCGACCAGGCGGTCCGCGGCGACGGTGGCGACCTCGCGGCCGGTGCGGGTGGAGCCGGTGAAGGAGACGTAGTCGCCGTGCTTGACGACCTCGGGTCCGATGACGGGACCGACGCCGATGACGGCCTGGAGGACGTCGGCGGGCAGCCCCGCCTCGATCAGCAGGTCGCGGGCCCACAGCGCGGTGAGGCAGGACTCGGTGTCGGGCTTCATCACGACGGCGTTGCCCGCGACGAGCGCCGGCAGGGCGTCGCCGACGGAGAGTTCGAGGGGGTAGTTCCAGGGCACGATCTGGCCGACGACCCCGCGCGGGTGGCGCAGCTCCGTGACCTTCGTCAGCGTCGGCACCGCGCCGGTGTGCCGCTTGGGCCGCAGGTACGCGGGGGCCTTGCGGCCGTAGTGCCGGGCGGCGACCGCGACGGCCTGGACCTCCTCGTGGGCGTGCAGGCGGGCCTTGCCGGTCTCCAGCTGGATCAGGTCGAGCACCTCGGCCTGGCGCTCCAGCACCAGGTCGTGGAAGCGCAGCAGGACGGCGGCGCGCTGCCGTACCGGGGTGCGGGCCCAGACGGCCTGGGCGGCGCGGGCCAGCTCGAAGGCGTGGGCCACGTCCTCGGGTGTCGACTCGGGCAGGTCGGCCAGCTTCTCGCCGGTGAACGGCGAGTGGTTGGCGGTGCGGCCGGAGCCGGCCACGCCCTTGGTGAGCTGGGCGACCAGCTCGGGTGTCACCACGTCGGCAGCGGTACGGGCACCCGCGGGGGCGGGGGCCAGGGGGTTCGTGCCGGTGATTTCCGGGGCCTGCGCATCCGTCATGAGCCGCAGGGTATGCCGCCGCGCGAGCTTTGTGTACCCGTCGGTAATGGGGATTCACCGAGTGCTCACACACCGCCAGTGATCACTGGCAACAAACGTGCTGATCAGGGAGTTGGGGACGGCTACGCGGAAGGGCCGGACCTGATCGCGTCCCGTCGGTCCGGCGCGGGCCGACGGGTGCCGGCCACCTCCCGCAGGTGCCGCTCGACCTCCTGCGCGTCCGGTCGCCCCGCCCCGTCCCCGGCCCGCAGCGATGCGATCAGCGGGCCGAGCGGTGCGGCGGGCGCCCGGTCACCGACGGCGGTGCGCAGCAGGTCGCCCAGTGAGCGCAGGTCCGCCTCCGGACCGGCGCCCCGGTGGGGGCTCTCGTCCGGTGCACGGGCCGTCCCGAAGTCGGTGAGCACGACCCGGCCGTGCGGGCCGAGCAGGACCTTCGCGGGCCTGACCGCGCGGTGCACGATGCCGACGGCGTGCGCCGCCCGCAGGGAGCCGAGGACCGCGAGGCCGATACGGGCCGCCTCCGGGGCCTCCACCGGACCGCGCCGGAGCACCTCGTGCAGGGACTCGCCGGGGACCCACTCCATGACGATCCAGGGCAGTCCGTCGAGCCCGGCCTCCTCCACGACCACGTCGTGGATGCGCACGGCCGCCGGGTGGTCGACCCGGGCGGCGGCCCGTGCCTCGCGGTAGAGGCGGTGCGCGGCCCGGCGGTAGGCCTCGTCCTCCGGGTCGCCGGGGAGCCTCGGCCGTTTGACGGCGACCTCCCGTGCCGCGCGTTCGTCGAACGCCTGCCAGACGGTCCCCGAGGCACCGGCACCGACGCGCCGCCGCAACCGGTACCGTTCGCCGACCAGACGGCCCTGGGCTTCCATCAGAGCTTGTCGACCTCCCAGTTGGCGACGACGGTCCGGGCGATGTCCCATCCCTCGTCGGCGAAGTAGCCCTTGCGGGGGTAGTCGATCGAGACCTTGTACATGTCGCCGTTGCCCGCCCGGTAGTAGACGATGCGGAACTCGCGCTCGCGGGGGTTCTGCGTGTCCGCGGTCGTGTAGGCGATGGTGTTCTCGGCGGCCTTGCCGCCCTCGTACTCGGTGGCGACCGGTTCGCCCCTCGGGGCGGGGGTGTCGGCGAAGTTCCAGGAGTACTCGCCGTCCTTGAGCACGTCCCAGTCCGCCCAGGCATTGGCGATCGCGGAGTCGGGGATCCGGTTCTCCGTGTCGTCGGCCTTGATGTCGCGGTCCACGTGGACGACGACCGCGCCGCTGGGGTCGGCGAACGACTCGTCGGTGCCGTCCCAGTCGTCGGCGTGCTTCTGCTTCACGAACGCGGTGGGCACCGCCACGCCCATGCCGAGCTTCGCGCCGAGTTCCTGCTTCTTCCAGCCCTCGGGCAGCGGCCCGGCGAAGGGGTCCGCGATCACCAGGTACGACGCCACCGTGGCCAGGGCGACCGCGGCACCGAGGGTGATCCACGCGTTGCGGCCCAGCCGGACGCCCCACCGGGACACGGGCGCCGCGCCCGGTCCGTCGACCCGCACGACCTGGGTGGGGGCCGGGGCGGGCGGGTTCGCGGCGGCGTCCAGCAGGGCGCGGACCCGGACGGCGTCCGGGCGGCGCGCCGGGTCCTTGTCCAGCAGGCCGGTGATCACCTCGGCCAGCGGTCCCCGCGCGGAGGCCGGCGGCGCCGGTGCGGCGTTGAGCACCGACTGGAGCGTAGCGGGGGTGTTGCTGCGGCGGAACGGCGAGACGCCCTCCGTCGCCGCGTACAGCACCACGCCCAGCGACCACAGGTCGCTCGCCGGGCCGGGGCGCTGGCCGAGCACCCGCTCCGGGGCGATGTACTCGGGGGAGCCGACGAAGCCGCCGGTGTCCGTCAGGTTGGTCTCGCCCTCGATCCGGGCGATGCCGAAGTCGGTGAGGACGACCCGGTCGTGCCGGCCGAGCAGCACGTTGTCCGGCTTCACGTCCCGGTGCAGGACGCCTGCCGCGTGCGCGGCCTCCAGCGCGCCGAGCACCTCCAGGCCGATCCTGGCCGCCTCGCGCGCGCCCAGCGTTCCCTCCTGCAGCGCGTCACCCAGCGAACGGCCCCGCACCAGCTCCATCACGATCCACGGCTGGTCGTCCACCACCGCCACGTCGTGCACGTTGACCACGGCGGGGTGGTCGAGCCGGGCCGCCGCGCGCGCCTCGCGACGCATCCGTTCGAAGGCGTTGTCCCGTTCACGCTCGGGAAGATGATCGGGTACGCGAGGTTCCTTGACGGCGACTTCACGGTCCACCGTCTCGTCCTTCGCCCGCCACACGGTGCCCATGCCGCCGTGTCCGAGCTTGGCCATCAGCCGGTAGCGTCCCGCGATGAGCCGCCCGGCGCCCGGCTCACCCACGTCCGCCGGCGCGGGCCCTGCCGGGGTCCGCGGCGGTACGACCTGGGTGGGCGCCGCGTACGGATTGCCGGGATGCGGCACCGCGGCGGGCGGGTTCGGCGGTTGCAGCCCAAAACTCGTCGGCTCGTCCGAGCCCTTGCGCGGTCCCCCGTTGCTGCTCATGGCTCCATCCTTATCTCGCCCGGCGGGTCCGCATCCACCACCCGTGCGCCTCGGTCACAGACCCGTGACGCGTCGCGCCGCTTATCTCCCGTTTGGGTGCGGTGCGACGGGCGACCCGGCGCCGGGCGGCGACGCGGAGGAGGCCGTGGCGGTCCACGTCGGGCCCGTGGTCGGCGTCACGGGCGCCGAACTCGTCGGCGTACCGCCCCCGCCGCCGTCGGCGTCCGCCAGCAGCGCCGCCGCCGCGACACCCGCGCCCGCCGCCGCGACCACCAGCAGCACCGCCATGAGCACGCCCCGCGTCACCTGCCGGGGCCCGCCGGGCCGGGGCGGCGGGGGCGTGCGCCCGGTGGCCAGGAAGGCGCGCAGCATCCGCTCCGCCTCGGCCGCGTCCAGCCGCCGCTCGGGGTCGCGTTCCAGCAGCCCCCGGACGACGGGCAGGATCGGCCCGGCCTGTGCGGGCGGCCGGATCTCCTCGGTGACCACCGCGTGCAGGACGCCGCCCAGCGAGTCCCGGTGGAAGGGCGAGGCGCCGCTGAGCACCGCGCAGAGCAGCACGCCCAGCGACCACAGGTCGGACTCCGGTCCGGTCCCGGCACCGGACATCCGCTCCGGCGCGGTGTACTCGGGGGAGCCGACGAAGGAGCCGCTCTCGGTGAGCGTGGTGGCGCCCGCGACCTGGGCGACACCGAAGTCGGTGAGGACGACCCGGCCGTCCTCGGCGATCAGCACGTTGGACGGCTTCACGTCCCGGTGCAGGATGCCGGCGGCGTGCGCGGTGCCCAGGGCGTCGAGCAGGGCGACGCCGATCCGGGCGGCCTCGGTGGCGTCGACCGGGCCGTGGCCGAGGACGCGGTCGGCGAGCGAGCCGCCGTCGACCAGTTCCATGACCATGTACGCGCGTTCGTCGTCCTCGACGACGTCGTGCACCACGATGACGTGCGGATGCCTCAGCTGCGCCACCGCTTGGGCCTCGCGCAGGGTGCGCTCCCTGCGCCGCCTGGCCTCCGCCGCGGAGAGGGTCTCGTCCAGCGGGAGCACCTTCACGGCGACCTCGCGGGCGAGCAGTTGGTCGGTGGCCCGCCACACGATGCCCATGCCGCCGCGGCCGAGCCGTTCATGGAGCCGGTAACGGCCCGCGATGACACGCCCGCCCGCCCCCTCGGTCACCATGCGTCCCATCATGCCCGACCGGACGTGGCGGCTCCGTGTCACCGTCCCACGGGTGGCCGACAACCGACGGGTACCCGGGCGGCGTCGCGGCGGCCGCGGACGGTGTCCGCCACGGGTCTCAGCCGGTCCGCTCCTGCCAGCTCTGCAGCACCGCCGTGAACTGCCGCCGGGTGACCGGCCAGTCGCCCGTGGGCCCCGACATGTTGAGGGCGTACTCGGCCCCGCCCCGGGACAGGTACGTGTGGACGACGCCGCTGCGCGGCCCGGGGAAGGGGGTGTCCTTCGCCAGCGCGGTCCAGGTGTACTCCCACCGGGCGCTGTCGCGGTCCCGGTAGGTGGTGCGCTCCAGGGTGACGCGCCGGTAGTCGACCAGCCGCTGGAGCTGCGCCTCCAGGTCGAGCTGGTGTGCGTAGGGGTCGTTGTAGTCGGGGGCGGTGTCGACGGAGATGCGGATGAAGTGCTCGCCGCCGTCGGGGGTGTAGTCGACCTGCCGGAGTTCACCCTCGTCGTCGAAGGCCTCGCGCTTCCAGTCCTCGGGCAGGTAGAGGCTGAAACCCAGCGGGTCGTCGCGCCGCACCCAGTCGGCCGGTACGGACCCGCCGGGGTCCCTCCCGGTGGCGGAGCCGGAGGGCGAGGAGGACGTCGAGGGGGTGGGCCCGGGCCCGGCCTGCGAGCCGCCCCCGTCGCGCTGTTGCAGGACGACGGCGGTGCCCGCGCCGATGAGCGCGGCGACGGCGACGATCCCCACGACCATGCGCAGCCGGCCGCGCCGGGGACCGCGGGACCCGGTCGTGCCCACCGGTCCGGGCGGCGCGTACCCCGCCGCCGTGGGGCCCGTGGGGACGCTCCCCGCGGGCGGGGCGCCCGGCGCGTGTCCCGGCACCGGGTGTGCGCTCGCCGTGGGGCCGACGGCCGGGTGGCCGAACGTCGTCGGGCCGGTCACCGGCGGGTACGGCGTCGCGTCGGCCGGTTCCGGTGTCAGCGGAGTCCCCGGCGCCCCCGGCGCCCCCGGCGCACCCGGCGTCCCCTGGTGGAGCGTGTCGCCCTGCCGTGCCGGGCCCGTGTACTGGGTCGGCACGTACGCCTGGGCCGCGTCCGGCCGGCGTCCCTCCGCCGCCTGGGCGAGCATGTGCTCGGCCTCGGTCATGTCGGGCCGCGCGTCCGGGTTCTTGCGGAGCAGCGCGCTGATGACGGGCGCGAGCGGACCGGCGTGCCGCGGCTCGGAGGCCTCCTCCTCGACGACCGCCTGCATGGTGGTGAGCGGCGAGGTCCGGCGGAACGGCGACCTGCCCTCCACCGCCGTGTACAGCGTCGCGCCGAGCGCCCACAGGTCGGAGGCCGGGCCGGGGTCGTGGCCCCGGACGCGCTCGGGCGCGAGGTAGTCGACCGAACCGACGACCTCGCCGGTCCGGGTGATCGTGCTGTCGCCCTCGATCTGCGCGATGCCGAAGTCGGTGAGCAGCACCCGTCCGTCGTCGGCGAGCAGCACGTTGCCGGGCTTGACGTCGCGGTGCAGCACGCCGGCGGTGTGGGCGGCGCGCAGTGCCCGGAGCACCCACAGGCCGACGCGGGCCGCCTCGCGCGGGTCGACCCGCTCCTCCTCCTTGACGGCGTCGGCCAGGGAGCGGCCCTCGACCAGCTCCATCACGATCCACGGCCGGCCGTCGTGTTCGAGTACGTCGTGCACGGTGACGACGGCCGAGTGGTTGATCCGCGCCGCCGCGCGCGCCTCGCCCCGGGTACGCGCCAGGAGGATCGCCTGGTCGCTCTCCGAGACGTAGAGCGCGGCGGTCAACTCCTTGATGGCGACGGCCCGGTGCAGCACCTCGTCGTGGGCGCGCCACACCCGGCCCATGCCGCCGCTGCCGATGGTGTCGCCGAGCCGGTAACGGCCCGCCACGAGCCGGCCCTGCATCTGATTCACGTTGCCCCGCAATGGTCTTGTCAGGGTCAGACTAGGGACCGGTCCCTGTTCGGGGAACGGGTGGGGTGGTACGGAAACCGCTCTGTGACGGTTGTCGCTTTCCGTCCCGGAGGGCAACCATCGGGCCGAACCGCGGTCAGCCGGTGTACTGGTAGGTCGTCGACGCCTGTTCGAACAGCCGGCTCACCTCGTCCCGCTCCGCCACCGGTCCGCGGACCTGCACGACGTGGTACCGGCCGTCGATGAGGATCGCGACGTTGCGCACGTACAGCTCGCCGTTCGCGCCGGTCCAGGTGAACTGCCCCTCCGCCATGGTCCGTCCGCCCACCTCGATGGCCTTCAGCCCACTGGAGGTCGCCCAGCTGGAGGCCCGGTAGGAGGCCAACTCGGGTTCGCTGTCGCGCTGGTACGCCATCGGGTCGTCGCCGAACTCGCTGGTGCGGTCCCGGCCCGGCACGACGATCAGCTCGAGGCCGCCCTTGCCGTAGACGACCTGGCCGCTCCCGTTGCGCGGGGTGCGGGTCCAGCCCTCGGCGACGGCGACGCGGAATCCCTCCGGGTCCTTGCGCAGGGCGAACCCGTCGGCGACGTCGGGGTCGGTGGTCTGCGTCTCGGCGGAACCGGCGCCCGTCTCGGCGGCGCTGGGCCGGTCCTCCGGGGACGTCCGCTCCGGCCGGGGCTCGCCGCCGGCGTCGGGGGACCGCTCGGGCGGCGCCTGGCTCGCCTCACCCGCGGCTCCCGTCCGGTCCGCGCCGCCGGTGGCGCCCGGGTCGTGGGGGTCGTCCTTCGGCATGAGGAACATGGCGTAGGCGATCGCTCCGGCCAGGGCGAGCAGTATCAGCAGGAGCAGGGTCCGGCCGAGGCTGCGCGGGGAACGGTCCGTCTCCCGCCGGTCCCGCTTGTGCCGCCCGTGGTGTGCGGGCAGTCCGGCCCGGCGCCTGCGCACCAGCTCGCCCCGGCGGCGCACGATGGGCAGCCTGCTGGTCTCGGCGGGCGGGGCCGGGACGACGTGCAGGCCGGCCTCCGGCTCGGGGGCCGAGCGCACCAGCGAGCGCAGCCAGCCGCTCAGTTCCTCGAAGTCGATGCGCTCGGTGGGGTCCTGGCGCAGCAGCGACTCCACGACCGGCCGCAGCGGTCCGCACTCCTCGGCGAAGGCCGGCGGCTCCGCGCACACGATCTGCACCAGCTCGGCCGTCGAGTCCTCCGGGTAGGGCGCGTGCCCCTGTACGGCGCGGAAGAGCAGGGCGCCCAGCGCCCACAGGTCGGTGGCGGGGCCGATGGGCGCGGCCAGCTGCCAGTTCTCGTGCACCGGCCCGGCCTGTTCCGGCGCCCAGCGCTCGGTCACCGGCCCGACCACGGCCATCCGGGTCTGCCGGGCCCGTTCGGCGGCGAGTGCGGTGGCCGGGCCGCGTGCGGAGGCCGGCCGGGCGACCAGGTCGTCCCAGTGGCCGGGAGACGCGGCGCCGGTCTCCTGCGGCGGACCGGCGGGCAGGGCACGCCCGGCCGCCGGAGCGGGGGTCTGGCCGGGCGGGACCTGGCCGGAGGGCGCCGGACCGGAGGAGTGGTCGTCCGCGGTGCGGGGCGTGGCGCCGTGCCACGAGGTCGTGCGGACGCCGTAGGGGTCGGCGATCTGCCCGGGCGGGACGGTGCCGGGCGGACCGCCGTGGCGGTCCGCCGCGGGCCGGTCGGGCCGGCCGGCGGCGGGTGCGGGGCCCGCCGCGTGCGGAGGCCGGCCGGGGTCGTCGTCGGGGGCGGGGCGGGCGCCGGGCAGGGAGGCACGGCCGTTCTGCGCCTCCTGGACGCGGGCCGCGGCCCGGGCCCCCGCGCGGTACGCGGCGATGGCCCCGGCGCGCGCGGCGCGGACGTCACCGCCGGCGTCGAGCGCGGCGGGGGTGAGCCCGGCGGCTCCGCCGGGCTCCGCTCCGGGACCCGGCAGCCCGCCGGCGCCCCTGGCCTCGATGGCGGCACGCCGGGCGGCCTCGGGGTCGTCGCCACCGGGACCGAGCATCCCGGACCGCACCCCCGCGGGACCGGTGTGCCGGGGGCCGGAGCCGACGTGGCCGGGAAGGCCTGGCCCCGCTCCACCCGCGCCGGGCAAGCCCGCCCCGGCACCGCCGGGCCCGAGGGCGCCGGGCGTCGGGCTGCCGCCCCGGCCGAAGGTCCCGCCGGGGGCGACCGGCGAGCCCCCGTCGTCCTCGCCCTCGGGGGTCGGCACCGGGTCGTACCCGCACAGCGCCTCCTCCGCCGCCCCGACCGCCAGGCCGGTCAGCATCACGCGTCCGTCGTCGCAGACGAGCACGGTGCGCGCGGTGATGTTGCGGTGCACCCAGCCGTAGGTGTGCAGCACCCGCAGCGCGAGGAGGATGTCGGAGGCCACCTCGGCCGCCCGGTACGGCGTCAGCGGCTCCTCGGCGAGGAGGGCGGCCAGCGGCCGCGCGGCCACCAGTTCGCTGACGATCCAGAGCGAACCGCCCTCCGCGAACACGTCGAAGACCTGGTCCAGGCGCGGGTGGTCCGGGACGGCGGCGGCGGCCTGCGCGGCCTCGACGGCACGGCGTACCACCGGGTCGGCGGGGCGCCGGGTGCCGCCCTGCGCGGAGTGCGCACGCCGGCCGGGGCGCCGGACGCCGTCACGGGCCGTGAAGCCGTCGGGCAGGCCGTCGGCGTCGAGCACCTCCGCCTCGACGACCTCGGGCAACGGCACCTGGCGGACCAGGACTTCCTGGCCGCTGTAGGTGTCGAAGGCCCGGGTCTCGGTGAGTTCGTACTCGTCGGAGGGCGGCAGGGGCAGCCGGTAGCGGTCGGCGAGCACCCGTCCCGCATAGTCGTCCACGTCGCCACCCCCGGCAGCCCGTCGGTCAATTCCGTTCGCCCGGCGGGCCGTTCCGGCTGCGTACGGTCCGCGAGCATTCACGATACGTGCCGGAGGCAACCCACAAAGAGGGGATGCCAGATATCGGACCGCTCAAACCCGGGCCGCGTCGGTTCAGGACCTGGGCTCGAATGACTTCGTGAGGGTGCGCCAGGTGTCGCGGCGCAGGTCACTGTCCCAGTCGGCGGCCTTCGCGGTGTACATGAGCGCGTACCCCTGGCGGTCGCTGACGACGAAGCCCCGGTCCACGGTGCGGTACGCGGTACCGCCGTCCGAGTAGGTGAACTCCCAGTCGGCCGTGTTCCAGCCGCGGTAGTCCACCTTCTCTATGCGGATCTTCTTGTACTGGGAGCGGACCATGTACCGCTCCTGGTTCTTCCAGTCGGCGACCGGGTCGTCCTTGGGCGTGGACGTCCAGGCGACGAGCAGCTTCTGGCCCCGCGGGCCGGTGAACCGGTCCCCCGCGGCGTCCGTGGAGCGGTGCTTCCAGCCCTCGGGCAGCCCGAGGGAGTAGCCCTGGCCGCCCTGGTGGGTGGAGGCCGCGCCCCCGTCGTCGGACTTCCCTGCACCGCCCGACCCGGCACCGGTGTCGCCGGACGCGCTCGGGCCGGTCCCCGGTGCGCCGCCGTCCGACGCCCCGTCCGAGGGGCTGTCCGACGCCCCGTCCGACGCGGAGCCGTCGGTGCGGGTCCCGCTCCCGTCGTCCTGCTTCGTGTCGTCGCTCGCGCCGGCGGAGGCCACCGGCTTGTCGCCGCCGCTGCCCGCGGTCCCCTTGTCGTCGCCGCCGAGGGTGAGGGCCAGCACGGTGCCGAGCACGGCGAGCGCCACGATCACCGCGATGATCACCAGCGTCCGGCGCGGCACCACGTCGGTGAGCGGCGCTCTGGGCGCGGACCGGGCGGGCAGGTCCGGCGGGGGTACGACGGGCCAGCCGGAACTGCGGTTGCCCGCGGCGGCGTTCGGTGTGCCGGGGGCTGGGGCGGCTCCCGGGTCCGTCGCCGCCCGCGCACCGCGCGGAGACTGCGCGGCCGTCCCGGCGGCACCCGCGGCGGTGGCCGCGCCGGCGGCCCCTCGCGCGTCCCGGTCGGCGTCGCCATGCTTGCCGCGGGACGCGGCCGCCGCGCCGGCTCCACCGGCTCCGACCGCGGCCTTGCGCACGGAACGCAGCGCGCCGCGCAACCGCTCCCCGGCCTCCTCGGCCCGCTTGCCCCCGGCAGCCGCCGAGCCGCCCCGGCGGGTCCGCTCGTCCGGTTGCGCGGGCAGCGGCACGACCTTGGTGGCGTCGGCCGGCTCGGTGTCGGCCGTGCTGTCCGGCGCGTGGATGACCTTGTTGAGCATCGCGCGGGCGCCCGCGTCGTCGAGCCGCTGCTCGGGGTCCTTGGTGAGCAGGCCGTAGATGACGTCCCGCAGGGGCCCGGCGTTCCTGGGCTCCTCCAGGTTCTCGGTCATCACCGCGGTGAGCGTGGCGATCGCGGAGCCCTTGTCGTAGGGCGGGGTGCCCTCCACGGCCGCGTACAGCAGTCCGCCGAGCGACCACAGGTCGGCCGCGGGCCCCGGCTTGTGGCCGCGGGCGCGCTCGGGGGAGATGTAGGAGGGGGCGCCGACGAGCATGCCGGTGGAGGTGATGGACGGGTCGCCCTCCACCTGGGCGATGCCGAAGTCGGTGAGGACGACCCGGCCGTCCTCGGAGATCAGTACGTTCGACGGCTTCACGTCGCGGTGCAGGATGCCCTCGCGGTGGGCGGAGCGCAGGACGTCGAGGACCGCGAGGCCGACCTCCGCCGCGCGCTTCGGCTCCAGCAGGCCGTCCTCACGGATGGCCTCGGCGAGCGACTTGCCCTCGACGAGTTCCATCACGATCCACGGCCGGTCGTCCTCCTCGACCACGTCGTAGACCGTCACGGCGCTGTTGTTGCGGATGCGCGCGATGGCCTTGGCCTCGCGCAGCGTGCGCGTGATCAGGCGCCGCTTCTCCTCCTCGTCGATGTTCCCGGGAAACCGCAGCTCCTTGACGGCGACCGTGCGTCCGAGGGTCTCGTCCTCGGCCCGCCACACCGTCCCCATGCCGCCGCGGCCGAGCACGTCTCCCAGCCGGTACCGCCCGGCGAGGAGACGTGCGCTCTTGTCCGTACGGGATGTCCCCGCCCGCTCCGCCTCCGACATGCGTCCCCTCATGCAACCCGCCCTGACAGAGCCTTCATTGTCTCTCACCCGACAAGTGCTCGACGCCCAGGGTGCCTCACGGCCCGCCCGGGCGCGGGGGCGGGCGCCGTGACCGACTGACCGCACGTCACCCGGGCCCCACCGGCCCCTCCCGCCGGCCCCCTCCGCGCGCTAGCGGGGCACGATGTCCGGCGCCCCGAGCCGGGCCGCGTCGGCGGTGAGGTCGTCCGGCTGGCGCTGGGACTCCCGCTCGGCCTCGACCCGCTTCTCGTAGTGCTGGACCTCCCGTTCGACCTGCTCCTCGTCCCAGCCCAGGACCGGTGCCATCAGCTCGGCGGCCTCGCGGGCGCTGCGCGTGCCCCGGTCGAAGGTCTCGATGGAGATGCGGGTGCGCCGGGTGAGCACGTCGTCGAGGTGGCGCGCGCCCTCGTGCGAGGCGGCGTAGACGACCTCGGCGCGCAGGTAGTCGTCGGCGGCGTGCAGCGGCGCGCCGAGGGAGGGGTCGGCGGCGACGAGTTCCAGCACCTCCTCGGCCATCGCCCCGTACCGGTTCAGCAGGTGCTCCACCCGTACGACGTGCAGGCCGGTGCGCGCGGCGACCCGCGCCCGCGCGTTCCACAGCGCCCGGTAGCCCTCGGCGCCGAGCAGCGGCGTGATCTCGGTGACGCAGTCGGCGACGCGCAGGTCGAGCCCGTGCACCGCGGCGTCCACGGCGTCCTTGGCCATCACCCGGTACGTCGTGTACTTGCCGCCCGCCACGACGACCAGGCCGGGCACCGGGTGCGCGACGGTGTGCTCGCGCGAGAGCTTGCTGGTGGCGTCCGACTCTCCCGCCAGCAGCGGGCGCAGCCCGGCGAAGACGCCCTCGACGTCGTCGCGGGTGAGCGGCACCGACAGCACCGAGTTGATGTGCTCCAGCAGGTAGTCGATGTCCGCGCTGGAGGCGGCGGGGTGGGCCTTGTCCAGGTCCCAGTCGGTGTCCGTGGTGCCGATGATCCAGTGCCGGCCCCAGGGGATGACGAACAGCACGGACTTCTCGGTGCGCAGGATCAGCCCGGTGGTGGAGTGGATGCGGTCCTTCGGCACGACCAGGTGGATGCCCTTGGAGGCCCGGACGTGGAACCGGCCACGCTCGCCCACCATGGACTGGGTGTCGTCGGTCCACACACCGGTCGCGTTCACGACCTGTTTGGCGCGGATCTCGTACTCCCCGCCCGCCTCGACGTCCTGCACGCGCGCGCCGACCACGCGCTCGCCCTCGCGCAGGAAGGAGGTGACCCGCGCGCGGTTGGCGACCTGGGCGCCGTACGCCGCCGCGGTGCGCACCAGCGTCGTCACGAACCGGGCGTCGTCCATCTGGGCGTCGTAGTACTGGAGCGCGCCGACCAGCGCGTCCTTCTTCAGGGCGGGCGCCACCCGCAGCGCGTGACGGCGGCTCAGGTGCCGGTGCGTCGGCAGGCCCCGGCCGTGGCCGCGGGCCATCGCCATGGCGTCGTAGAGCGCGACGCCCGAGCCGGCGTAGAGCCGCTCCCAGCCCTTGTGCTGGAGCGGGTACAGGAACGGCACCGGCTTCACCAGGTGCGGCGCGAGCCGCTCAAGCAGCAGGCCGCGCTCCTTCAGCGCCTCCCGGACGAGCGTGAAGTCGAGCATCTCCAGATAGCGCAGGCCGCCGTGGATCAGCTTGCTGGACCTGCTGGAGGTGCCCGAGGCCCAGTCCCGCGCCTCGACCAGGCCCGTGGACAGGCCACGCGTCACCGCGTCGAGCGCCGTGCCCGCGCCGACCACGCCCGCACCCACCACCAGCACGTCCAGCTCGCGCTCGGCCATGGCCGCGAGCGACTCGGCGCGCTGCGCCGGCCCCAGTGTCGCTGTCCTCACTGCTGCCTCCCGCTGTCGGTCGCGTCGGCCGCACCCGTCAGGGCGAAGCCCGGTTCCTGGTACCCACCATGCCCAGATTCTGACCGGCCTGCCCGACATCGGCCGCCGCACGGCCCCCAGCCTGTGGACAACTCCCCTCCCACCGTCCCGCCGCACCCCCCGACACTCACCGAAACGCGCAGGACCAATCCCGTAAATCGGTCATATTTACTCCTAGTCTGACGTTGTGCTCGCCCATCCTGTCCACCGGGCTTGCGCACCTGTCCCGCTTCGGCTACTGGGAAGGACGGCCCACGCCATGCCCGCAGATCTCGCCGTCATCGGACTCGGCCCGTACGGCCTGCCCCTGGCCCAGGCCGCCGTCGCCGCCGGCATCCCCACCCTCGGCTACCGCACCGGCCCGGAGGCCGACCCGCTCACCCCCGCCGAGGTGCGCCGGATGCTCGCCACGGGCTTCCGCACCCCCGCGGGCCCCGCCGAGCTGGGCCGCGTGCGCACCGCCGTCATCTGCGCCCCGACCCCACCGGGCGCGGACGGCGGCCTGGACCTCACCCAGGTGGAGGCCGCGGCCCGCACCCTGGCCGCGCACATGCGCCCGCACACCACGGTGATCCTGGAGTCGCCGGTGCGCCCGGGCACGACGGAGGAGTTCCTGCGCCCGCTCCTGGAGCAGTGCTCCGGACTGCGCGCCGGCCGCGACTTCCATCTCGCCTACTCCCCCAGCCGCGCCGACCCCGGCAACCGCGACTTCACCCCGGCCAACACCCCGAAGGTCATCGGCGGCCTCACCCCGGCCTGCACCGAGTCGGCCGCCGCCTTCTACAGCCGCCTCACCGACAAGGTGGTCCGCGCGCGCGGCCCCCGCGAGGCGGAGACGGTCCAGCTGCTGGAGACCAACTTCCGGCACGTCAACATCGCCCTCGTCAACGAGATGGCCGTCCTCTGCGACGACCTCGGCGTCGACCTGTGGGACGTGCTGCGCTGCGCGGAGACCAAGCCGTTCGGCTTCCAGGCCTTCCGCCCCGGCCCCGGCGTCGGCGGCCACTCCGTCCCCCAGGACCTGACCGGGCAGGCCCCCCACAGTCTGCGCATGGTGGAGCTGGCCCAGCAGGTCAACGCCCAGATGCCCCGCTACGTCGTCCAGCGCGCCGCCGCCCTCCTCAACGAGCACGGCAAGTCCGCGCGCGGCGCCCGCGTCCTGCTCCTCGGCGTCACCTACAAGGCCGACCTCGCCGACCAGCAGGCGACCCCGGCCGAAGAGATCGCGTCCCGTCTGATCTCGATGGGCGCCGCGGTCAGCTACCACGACCCCCACATCCCGGCCTGGAAGGTCGCCGACCGCCCGGTTCCGCGCGCCGACTCGCTCTACGAGGCCGCCGCCGCCGCCGACCTGACGATCCTCCTCCAGCAGCACCGCACGTACGACCTCCAGGGCCTGTCGGTCAAGGCCCAGCTGCTGCTGGACACGCGGGGGGCCACGCCCACGGGGGCGGCGCACCGGCTCTGACCCGAAGAGACGCCGATGGGCCCGCAGCGATCGCTGCGGGCCCATCGGTACGGCGTGCGGGTGACTACCGCCGGTGCTGCGAGTCCCCGACCGTGACCTCCACGCGCTGGAACTCCTTCAGCTCGCTGTAGCCGGTCGTCGACATCGCCCGGCGCAGCGCGCCGAAGAAGTTCATCGAGCCGTCGGGGTTGCGGGCCGGGCCGGTGAGGATCTCCTCGATGGTGCCGACCGTGCCGAGGTTCACCTTCTTGCCACGGGGCAGCTCCTCGTTCACGGCCTCCATGCCCCAGTGGTTGCCCCGGCCCGGCGCGTCGGTCGCGCGGGCCAGCGGCGAGCCCATCATCACGGAGTCGGCACCGCAGGCGATGGCCTTGGGCAGGTCGCCGGACCAGCCGACGCCGCCGTCGGCGATGACGTGCACGTACCGGCCGCCGGACTCGTCCATGTAGTCGCGGCGGGCGGCGGCCACGTCGGCGACCGCGGTCGCCATGGGGACCTGGATGCCGAGCACGTTGCGCGTGGTGTGCGCCGCGCCGCCGCCGAAGCCGACGAGGACGCCCGCCGCGCCGGTGCGCATCAGGTGCAGGGCGGCGGTGTAGGTGGCGCAGCCGCCGACGATCACCGGGACGTCCAGCTCGTAGATGAACTGCTTCAGGTTCAGCGGCTCGTGCGAGCCGGAGACGTGCTCCGCGGAGACCGTGGTGCCGCGGATGACGAAGATGTCGACGCCCGCGTCCACGACGGCCTTGGAGAACTGGGCGGTGCGCTGCGGGGAGAGCGCGGCGGCCGTGACCACGCCCGAGTCGCGCACCTCCTTGATGCGCTGCCCGATCAGCTCCTCCTTGATCGGAGCCGCGTAGATCTCCTGGAGGCGGCGGGTCGCGTTGTCCGTGTCCAGCTCGGCGATCTCGTCGAGCAGCGGCTGCGGGTCCTCGTACCGCGTCCACAGCCCTTCCAGGTTGAGCACGCCGAGGCCGCCCAGCTCGCCGATGCGGATGGCGGTGGCCGGGGAGACGACCGAGTCCATGGGAGCGGCCAGGAACGGCAGCTCGAAGCGGTAGGCGTCGATCTGCCAGGCGATCGAGACCTCCTTCGGGTCCCGCGTACGGCGGCTGGGGACGACGGCGATGTCGTCGAAGGCGTACGCCCGGCGGCCGCGCTTGCCGCGCCCGATCTCGATCTCAGTCACGTCTGTGGCCTTTCCCTGATGCGTTGCAGCGCCTTCCAGTATCCCCGACGGGCACGCCGGGGCACTGCTGAGGGCGGCCCCGGATGGTCCGGGGCCGCCCTCGGGAGGCTGCTGTCTACTTGCTGCGGCTGTAGTTCGGTGCCTCGACGGTCATCTGGATGTCGTGCGGGTGGCTCTCCTTGAGACCGGCGGAGGTGATCCGCACGAACCGCCCGTTGTCCTGGAGGTCGGGCACGGTCCGGCCGCCGACGTAGAACATCGACTGGCGCAGGCCGCCGACCAGCTGGTGGACGACCGAGGAGAGCGGGCCGCGGTAGGGCACCTGGCCCTCGATGCCCTCGGGCACCAGCTGCTCGTCGGAGGCGACGCCCTCCTGGAAGTAGCGGTCCTTGGAGAACGACTTGCGGTCGCCGCGGGTCTGCATGGCGCCGAGCGAGCCCATGCCGCGGTACGACTTGAACTGCTTGCCGTTGATGAACAGCAGCTCGCCCGGGGACTCCTCGCAGCCCGCGAGCAGCGAGCCCAGCATCACCGTGTCGGCGCCCGCGACCAGGGCCTTGGCGATGTCGCCGGAGTACTGGAGGCCGCCGTCGCCGATGACCGGGATGCCGGCCTCCTTGGCGGCGAGCGAGGCCTCGTAGATGGCCGTGACCTGCGGGACGCCGATGCCGGCGACGACGCGGGTGGTGCAGATCGAGCCGGGGCCGACACCGACCTTGATGCCGTCCACGCCGGCGTCGATGAGGGCCTGGGCGCCGTCGCGGGTGGCGATGTTGCCGCCGATGACGTCGACGCCGGAGGAGTTCGACTTGATCTTGGCGACCATGTCGCCGACCAGGCGAGAGTGGCCGTGCGCCGTGTCGACGACGATGAAGTCGACGCCCGCCTCGATCAGCGCCTGGGCCCGCTCGAAGGCGTCACCGGCGACACCGACGGCCGCGCCGACCAGCAGCCGTCCCTTGCCGTCCTTGGCGGCGTGCGGGTACTTCTCGGCCTTGACGAAGTCCTTGACCGTGATCAGGCCCTTGAGCACGCCGTGGTCGTCGACCAGCGGCAGCTTCTCGATCTTGTGGCGGCGCAGCAGCTCCATGGCGTCCACACCGGAGATGCCGACCTTGCCGGTGACCAGCGGCATCGGCGTCATGACCTCGCGCACCTGCCGGGAGCGGTCGGTCTCGAAGGCCATGTCGCGGTTGGTGACGATGCCGAGGAGCTTGCCGGAGCCGTCGGTGACCGGGACGCCGCTGATGCGGAACTTGGCGCACAGCGCGTCGGCCTCGGCGAGCAGGGCGTCCGGGTGGATGGTGATGGGGTTGGCCACCATCCCCGACTCGGAGCGCTTGACCAGGTCGACCTGGTTGGCCTGGTCCTCGATGGACAGGTTGCGGTGCAGGACGCCGACGCCGCCCTGGCGGGCCATCGCGATCGCCATGCGCGACTCGGTGACCTTGTCCATGGCGGCGGACAGCAGCGGGATGTTCACCCGCACGTTCCTGGAGACGTACGAGGCGGTGTCGATCTCGTCGGGCGCCATGTCCGACGCGCCCGGCAGCAGCAGCACGTCGTCGTAGGTCAGCCCGAGTGTCGCGAATTTGGCGGGCACTCCGTCGACGTTGGCAGTCATGACACCTTCCCCAAAATGGCCTTGATCGGTGCGGATGTCCATGCTAACGGGAAGCGGAGGTGGCTCATTCCACGATCAGGGGCGGCCGCGGCATTCGTAGCTTCGTACGGACGCCGGTGGTCGCGCGTTCAGGCCCGGCGCTACTGCTCCGCCAGGGCCCGCAGACGGCTCAGGGCCCGGTGCTGGGCGACGCGCACGGCACCGGGTGACATTCCCAACATCTGCCCGGTCTCCTCGGCCGTGAGCCCCACCGCGATCCGCAGCAGGAGCAGCTCGCGCTGGTTCTCGGGCAGGTTGGCCAGCAGTTTCTTGGCCCAGGCGGCGTCGCTGTTGAGCAGCGCGCGCTCCTCGGGGCCCAAGGAGTCGTCCGGCCGCTCGGGCATCTCGTCGGACGGGACGGCCGTCGAGCCGGGGTGGCGCATCGCCGCGCGCTGGAGGTCGGCGACCTTGTGGGCGGCGATGGCGAAGACGAACGCCTCGAAGGGGCGTCCGGTGTCCTTGTAGCGCGGCAGGGCGAGCAGCACCGCGACGCAGACCTCCTGGGCGAGGTCCTCGACGAAGTGCCGGGCGTCGCCCGGCAGCCGGGACAGACGGGTGCGGCAGTAGCGCAGCGCCAGGGGATGGACATGGGCGAGCAGGTCGTGCGTGGCCTGCTCGTCCCCGTCGACGGCGCGGTGGACGAGCCCACCGACCGTCCCTTGATCGGGGGCCGCCTCGTCGTCACGCATCGGTCCATGGTGCCTTGCGGCCGTCCGATCCGTGGCTCCGCGCCCGTTGTTGTGCACCGAAGCGTTATGAGCAGGTGCGCCGGAACTCATCCCCTGCGCCCTCCCCTTCCGCTCGACCGACTCGTCCCCGAGGAACTCCACACCTCAAGGATGCGTCATCGGCGGCGAAACAAGCATGGGGCGTCCGGCGGGTCGCCTTGTCAGCCCCGCTCACCTCGCGATAAGCGGGGATCGCGGCATCCCCGACGGGCCCTTTCCGCCTCCACCGCACGGGGTGCCCCTAGCGGACCAGGCCCCACCGGAAGCCGAGCGCCACCGCGTGTGCCCGGTCCGAGGCGCCGAGCTTCTTGAAGAGCCGCCGGGCGTGGGTCTTGACGGTGTCCTCGGAGAGGAACAGCTCACGGCCGATCTCCGCGTTGGAGCGGCCGTGGCTCATGCCCTCCAGCACCTGGATCTCCCGCGCGGTGAGCGTGGGCGCGGCGCCCATCTCGGCCGAGCGCAGCCGGCGCGGGGCGAGCCGCCAGGTCGGGTCGGCGAGGGCCTGGGTCACGGTGGCCCGCAGCTCGGCGCGCGAGGCGTCCTTGTGCAGGTAGCCGCGGGCGCCGGCGGCGACCGCGAGGGCCACGCCGTCCAGGTCCTCGGCGACGGTGAGCATGATGATGCGCGCCCCGGGGTCGGCGGACAGCAGCCGCCGGACGGTCTCGACGCCGCCCAGGCCGGGCATGCGTACGTCCATCAGGATCAGGTCCGAGCGGTCGGCGCCCCAGCGGCGGAGGACTTCCTCGCCGTTGGCCGCCGTCGTCACGCGCTCCACGCCGGGCACGGTCGCGACGGCGCGGCGGAGCGCCTCTCGGGCAAGCGGGGAGTCGTCGCAGACGAGAACGGAAGTCATGGCCGTCCTCCGCAGCTGATGCGCGTCACGTTGAGCCTCCAGGCTGGTACGAAATCGTCACCTGTGCGGTCGACCGTCCCGGACGCCCGCCCGAGCACTTGTTCCTTCAACCGCCTCCGCACTCTCAACGACGGTCACTCGAAAGAGTTACGGGGCTGTGTGTCGTCTTCGGCACTCTACGTGAGGGGGCGGCCACGCAGCAGACATGCGCGTGGGACCCGCCCCGTTTCATCACAACCGATGCCCCATTTAGCCGCTTTTCTTCCGCTTCGCTGGTGTCTGCGACTAGATTCGCAATGAGTCATATTTTCATCTCCTTAGATCGTAGTTGTACGGTCGTGGACGCTGTATCCCGGCTTCTACCCATATCGGCTACAAGGGGTCACGCAATGGCAGATTTCTCCCGCCTTCCCGGACCGAACGCGGATCTGTGGGACTGGCAGCTCCTGGCCGCGTGCCGCGGGGTGGACAGCTCGCTCTTCTTCCATCCGGAAGGCGAACGCGGTGCGGCGCGGAGTGCTCGCGAGAACTCGGCCAAGGAGGTCTGCATGAGGTGCCCGGTCCGCGCCGAGTGCGCGGCGCACGCGCTCGCGGTGCGCGAGCCGTACGGGGTGTGGGGCGGCCTGACCGAGGACGAGCGCGAAGAGCTCATGGGGCGTGCCCGCAACCGCCTGGTGGCGGCGTCGGCGTCGGCCGGCGGCGAGGCGGCCGCACCTCACTGAAGGAACGTTTCTCTCTCACCCTCGGCAACGCGGCCCGACGACTCGGCGCGCGGTGCCGGGGCAGCCGGTCAGCGCGCCGCCGGCTGACGCGCCCCCGCCCGGGCCAGCTCGTCCAGCGTCGCCGTCACCGCCGGCACCTGGGCCAGGTCGGGGAGGGTGAGCGCGACGATCTCCCGCCGCACCGCCGGCTCCAGCGCCACGGTGCGCGCGCCCCGGGGCCGTACGGACTCGACGGCGAGCTGGGGCAGGACGGCCACGCCCAGGCCCGCCCCCACCAGGCCGACGACCGCCGGGTAGTCGTCGGTCGCGAAGTCGATACGGGGCGTGAAGCCGGCCCCCTCGCAGACCTCGACCAGCTGCCCCCGGCAGCGCGGGCAGCCCGCGATCCAGGACTCCCGGGCGAGCTCCCCGATGGCCACGGCACCGGTCGCCTCGGTACGCGCCAGCCGGTGGTTCTCGGGCACCAGCGCCACCAGGCGGTCGGTCAGCAGCGGCCGTACGACGAGGTCGTCCCACTCCTCCGCGCCCGCGGCGCCCTCGTAGCGGAAGGCGAGCGCCACGTCGCAGTCGCCCTCACGCAGCAGCTCGACGGATCTCGGCGGCTCGGCCTCCTCCAGGGAGACCCGGGTGCCGGGGTGCGCGGCGCGCAACGCGGCGAGGGCGGTCGGCACGAGGGTGGAGCTGCCGCTGGGGAAGGAGACCAGGCGGACCCGGCCGGCCCGGAGCCCGGCGATGGCGGCGACCTCCTCCTCGGCCGCGGTCAGCCCGGCGATGATCCCGGCGGCGTGCCGCACGAGCGCCTCGCCGGCCTGGGTCAGCCGCATCTCCCGCCCGGTGCGCACGAGCAGGGGGGTGCCGACGGAGGCCTCCAGGGCCTTCATCTGCTGGCTGACGGCGGGCTGGGTGCAGCCCAGCTCGCGTCCCGCGGCGGAGAAGGAACCGGTGGATGCCACGGCGCGCAGCACGCGGAGATGACGAGCCTCGATCACACCGCCGAGGATAAGCGACGCTTTGGCCGGACGCCGAATAGTGCGTCGACGCTTTGATGAGCGGTGTTCTACCGTTCCGCCATGAAGCTTCTCTCTGTCAACCTGGGCCGTCCGAAGGCCGTGCCCTACACGGACCACCCCGACGGCGTCACCGGCATCGACAAGCAGCCGACCGACGGGATCGTGCGGGTGTCGGCGCCCGGCCCGAAGGGGGTCGGGGCGAGCGGGGTGGCCGGGGACGCGGTGTGCGACACGCGCCATCACGGCGGCGACGAGCAGGCGGTCTACGCGGTGGCGCGGGAGGACATGGACGACTGGGAACGCGAGCTGGGCAGGACGCTGCCGAACGGCGCCTTCGGCGAGAACCTCACCACCACGGGCGTGGACGTCTCCGGCGCGCGGATCGGCGAGCGCTGGCGGATCGGCCCCGACCTGGTGCTGGAGGTCACCTGCGGCCGTATCCCGTGCCGTACCTTCCAGGGCCATCTGGGGGAGAAGCGGTGGGTGAGGCGCTTCACGGAGAAGGGGGCGCCGGGCGCCTACCTGCGGGTGATCGAGCCCGGTGAGATACGGGTCGGCGACCCGGTCGCGCTCGTGCACCGGCCCGACCACGAGGTGACGGTGGCCTTGCAGTTCCGGGCGGTGACGACCCGGCGGGAGCTGCTGCCGCGGCTGCTCGCGGCGGGCGAGGCGCTCCACCCGGAGTCGCTGGCGGCCGCCCGGAAGTACGTGGCCGCGCACGGGGCCTGACGGCCCTCACCGGGGCCGTGCGCACCGCTCCGTCGCGAGCGGCGGTCCCGCGGTGGTCCCGGTGAGCGAAGGGGATCCGCGCGGTCCGGACCCATAACCTTGCGCCATGACAACGGCATTGATTACGGGTTCGACGGCGGGCATCGGGGCCGCGTTCGCGCGGCGACTGGCGGCCGACGGGCATGACCTGGTGCTGGTCGCCCGCGACACCAAGCGGCTGCGCGAACAGGCGACCGAACTGCACGACCGGCACGGCATCGAGGCGGAGGTGCTCACGGCCGACCTGGCCGCGGACACCGGCATCGACGCGGTGACCGCCCGGCTCGGCGAGCGCAGGAAGCCCGTCGACCTGCTGATCAACAACGCCGGCTTCGGCAACAAGGGCCGCTTCCTCGAGGTCTCCATGGCCGACGAGCTGACCATGCTCAAGGTGCACTGCGAGGCGGTGCTGCGGCTGACCTCGGCGGCGACGGAGGCGATGCGCGAGCGCGGCCGCGGCGGCGTCGTCAACGTCGCCTCGGTCGCCGCCTTCGTACCGCGCGGCACCTACGGCGCGTCCAAGGCGTGGGTCGTGCAGTTCACCCAGGGCGTGGCGAAGGACCTGGCCGGCAGCGGCGTACGCCTGATGGCCCTGTGCCCCGGCTTCGTGCGCACGGAGTTCCACGAGCGGGCCGGCATGGGCACGGACAACATCCCGAACTGGATGTGGCTGGACGCGGACAAGGTCGTCGCGGCAGCCCTCGCCGACCTGTCCCGCGGCAAGTCCCTGTCGATCCCGGACCCCCGCTACAAGACCCTGATGGGCGCGGCGAAGCTGGTACCGCGAGGAATGCTGGGCGGCCTCTCGTCCCGGACGGGGCGGAAGTACGGGCCGCAGTAGGCGCAGGTGCGGGCCGCGGTGCGGAGGTGCGGGCTGCGGGCTGCGGGCTGCGGGCTGCGGGCTGCGGTGAAAGATCGATGAAGCACCGGCGCGGCACGGATCTCCGGGGCTCATGTCACTCGGGTTCGGCTCCGGTGCCCGCGGTGCCGCCCGGGGTTGTCACCCGAACGTGTGGTCCATTCCGGTCCCGGCCCGGCCGAGGCTGCGGGAAACGTAGCGTCGGGTGGCTGCGACCACGCAGGGGGCGGGCAGGCAGGCACAGGAAAGGGGCATCGGGTGAGCGCGGGGACGGGTGACCGGGGCGGACTGTTCGTCGACGGCGCCGACAGCGGGCGTGAGGGCAGGGGCAGGGCGGGCCGGGGGGCGGTGACCGGCGGGGGGACGGTGATCTTCTCCGATGCCCCCGGCGCCGGTGGGTCGCCGTCGGCGGATCCCGCCTCCGGGCGCCCCGGTGCGGTCGGTGCGGGGGCCGCATCCTTGCCGCGCGCCCGGCCCGCCCCGCGTCCCCGGCCCGGCGGTGTCCCTGCCGGGCACCTGGGTGCGGGACGGTGGGGGAAGATCGCGCAGCGGATCGTGCCGGACGACCTCCAGCCCGAGGCGCTGCGCCTGGAGCTGACCGAACTCGGGGACGCGTTCCGCGCGTACCAGCGGCGCCCCGAACCGGACCTCGCCGTCCTCGCCGAACTCCACGACCGCAAGGCCCGCGCGTTCGCGTCGTGGGCCGACGTCACCGACGACGCGTCCCTGCGGGAGGAGGCCGCGCGGGCGGAGGCAGCGGCGCGGACCACCCGCGAGATGAACGCCAACCGCCTCGGCATCAAGGTGGACGGGGGCGGGCCGGTCGTCGAGCGGTTGCTGACCCGGGGTCAGGGCGCCCACGCCCGTGGCGTGCTGGAGCACGTGCGGGTCCACGCCCCGCTCCCCGGGGCCGAGGAGCGGCTCGCGGTGCTCATGCTCTCCCTGCGGGCCGCGCGCGCCGGCACCGGGAACGTCACCGGGCAGGATCTCGGCGGCTGGTTGCAGGGCGACGCCGAGCGGGTGCTCCAGGAACTCGTCGACGTCGGCTGGCTGCGTCTGCCGGAGGGGGTCGACGTCGCCGACGCGCTGGACTCCCGGCCCGAGGAGCCCACCCAGGTCACCGTCCCCTCGCTGCTGCCCGCCGAGCCGCGCCCGCTCCCCTTCGGCAAGGTCACCCGGGCGCGGTTGTCGGGGTGGGCGCAGAAGGTGGTGGGCGACCGGAAGCTCCGGAAGAAGAAGGCGGGCGCCGCCACCCGGCTCCTCGCCGTGTACACCGTCGCCCACAGCCGTCCCGACGGGCGTCTCGGTGAGCGGGTCGAAGACGCCGAGGGCGACGGTGTCGGCCTGGACGCGGTCGCCTCGTTCTGTGGCCTGCGGCCCGAGGACATCGCCGAGCACGCCGAGCTGCTGGTCGCCGCCGGCTGGCTCACCGAGGCCGACACCGCCGGGGGCAGGTTGCGGGGGCGGCTCGCCGAGCGGGTGCTGCCCCTGAGCGGGCTGGTGTGACGGCTCGCCGGTGACGGACCGCCGCCACGCCGCCTCCCCGTTGTGAGGAGCAGCCGCCTGCCCCCCGTAAGGGCGCGGAAAACCGCGCGAGCAACCACGACGGCGCCGCACCCGGCACGAGACCCGTGGGCAGGCGCGCACCCGGCACCAAGAAACGGTGCCCAGCCCCCGCAGGGGACTGGGCACCGTTCAGCTCAGCGCAGCGCTCAGTGGGCGTGGCCGTGGCCGTGGCCCGCGGCGGCCGGCTCTTCCTCCTCCTTCTTCTCGACGACCAGGGTCTCGGTCGTCAGGAGGAGGGAGGCGATGGAGGCG
Organism: Streptomyces sp. NPDC041968; assembly: GCF_055589025.1. NCBI lineage: Bacteria > Bacillati > Actinomycetota > Actinomycetes > Kitasatosporales > Streptomycetaceae > Streptomyces > Streptomyces sp. NPDC041968. The sequence goes on from NZ_JBVJCB010000005.1 coordinate 177,848, forward strand.
GCGTTCTCCAGGGCGGAGCGGGTGACCTTCACCGGGTCGATGACGCCGGCCTTGACCAGGTCGCCGTACTCGCCGGTGGCGGCGTTGAAGCCCTGGCCCTTGTCGAGCTCGGCGACCTTGGAGGTGATGACGTAGCCCTCCAGGCCGGCGTTCTCGGCGATCCAGCGCAGCGGCTCGACGGCGGCGCGGCGGACGACCGCGACACCGGTGGCCTCGTCGCCGGTCTTGCCGAGGTTGCCCTCGAGGACCTTGACGGCGTGGACCAGCGCGGAGCCACCACCGGAGACGATGCCCTCCTCGACCGCGGCGCGGGTCGCGGAGATGGCGTCCTCCAGACGGTGCTTGCGCTCCTTCAGCTCCACCTCGGTGGCGGCGCCGACCTTGATCACGCACACGCCGCCGGCCAGCTTCGCGAGGCGCTCCTGGAGCTTCTCGCGGTCCCAGTCGGAGTCGGTGGACTCGATCTCGGCCTTGATCTGGGCGATGCGGCCCTCGACCTCGTCGCGCTTGCCGGCACCGTCGACGATCGTGGTGTCGTCCTTGGTGACGGTGATGCGGCGGGCGGTGCCGAGCACCTCGAGGCCGACCTGGTCGAGCTTGAGGCCGACCTCCTCGGAGATGACGGTGGCGCCGGTGAGGACGGCCATGTCCTGGAGCATCGCCTTGCGGCGGTCGCCGAAGCCGGGGGCCTTGACGGCGACGGCGTTGAAGGTGCCGCGGATCTTGTTGACGACGAGGGTGGAGAGGGCCTCGCCCTCCAGGTCCTCGGCGATGATCAGCAGCGGCTTCGAGGCGCCGGCCTGGATGACCTTCTCCAGCAGCGGCAGCAGGTCGCCGATCGAGGAGATCTTGCCCTGGTTGATGAGGATGTAGGGGTCGTCGAGGACGGCCTCCATACGCTCCTGGTCCGTGACGAAGTACGGCGACAGGTAGCCCTTGTCGAAGGCCATGCCCTCGGTGAAGTCCAGCTCCAGACCGAAGGTGTTGGACTCCTCGACGGTGATGACACCGTCCTTGCCGACCTTGTCCATCGCCTCGGCGATCAGCTCGCCGACCTGCTGGTCCTGGGCGGACAGCGCGGCCACGGCGGCGATGTCGGACTTCTCGTCGATCGGGCGCGCGGTGGCGAGGAGTTCCTCGGACACGGCGGCGACGGCCGCGTCGATGCCCTTCTTCAGCAGCGCCGGGGAGGCACCGGCGGCGACGTTGCGCAGACCCTCGCGGACCAGGGCCTGGGCCAGCACGGTGGCGGTGGTCGTACCGTCACCCGCGATGTCGTTGGTCTTGGTCGCCACCTCCTTCACCAGCTGCGCGCCGAGGTTCTCGTACGGGTCCTCGATCTCGACCTCGCGGGCGATCGTGACACCGTCGTTGGTGATGGTGGGGGCGCCGAACTTCTTGTCGATGACGACGTTGCGGCCCTTGGGGCCGATCGTCACCTTGACCGTGTCGGCAAGCTTGTTGACGCCGCGCTCGAGGGCGCGACGGGCGTCCTCGTCGAACTTCAGGATCTTCGCCATGGGAGCGTGAGCCCTCTTCCGGAAATCTTGGGGTTATACGGCAAATGCGCCCCGGGCGCCCGGCTTGTTAAAGGTCGCGGGAGCCAGGGGCGCAGATGAGAAGCCAGGTACTTCGGTGAAGTGAAGCGCCGCTTCTACTTCTCGACGATCGCGAGCACGTCGCGGGCCGAGAGGACGAGGTACTCCTCGCCGTTGTACTTCACCTCGGTGCCGCCGTACTTGCTGTAGAGCACGACGTCGCCGACGCTCACGTCGAGCGGAAGACGGTTGCCGTCCTCGAAGCGGCCCGGGCCGACGGCCAGGACGACGCCCTCCTGGGGCTTCTCCTTGGCAGTGTCCGGAATGACCAGGCCCGAGGCCGTGGTCTGCTCGGCGTCGAGCGGCTGGACCACGATGCGGTCCTCGAGCGGCTTGATGGCAACCTTGGAGCTGGTGGTCGTCACGATCCGACCTCCCCCTTCGGAGATCTCACGGGGTTAACTGTCTGAGGTGGCGACCAGGTGGATCCGTCGTCGCGGGTGCCGGACCTGCCCGTCGCTGTGTTGGCACTCTCCAGTGGTGAGTGCCAGACCCGAGACTATGACCGCGATTAGCACTCGGTCAAGCGGAGTGCCAATGCCGACGGCGCGTCGGCGGTTTTTTCGTACCCGCCGGCCCAGGTGGGCACCCTGCGCCGGTGCCGGGCCCGCCGGGGGCTGCCGCCCCCGGACCCCCGCTTTCGGCCTGGACGGACCCCGCCTACAGGTAGTCCTCCAGGCGCCCCACCCTCAGCCCCTGCTCCTCGATCGTCGCCAGCAGACGCGCCGTGCGGTCGCGCAGGTTCCGGCCCGGGTCGTCCGGGGCGACGGTCACGATGTCGCCGGGATGGAGGCGGTGCTCGCCGCGGGTGTAGGCGAGGGCGCCGTCGGCCTCCAGGGACGCGCGCCACAGGACGATCGCCGCGATGCCGCAGTCGGCGGCGGCACGCAGCGTCGTGGTGTCGTACGTGCCGTAGGGCGGGCGGAAGAGGTGCGGGCGGACGCCGAAGCGGGCCGTGAGCTTGGTCTGCTGGCCGCAGATCTCGGCGCGCTGGCCCGCGTGCGGCAGGCCGCGCAGGGAGCGGTGGTCGAGGGTGTGGTTCTGCAGGCTCGCGCCGACCGAGCGGAGCCGGGCGAAGTGGCCGTAGGCGGGTCCGGTGACCGTGTCGGTGAGGAACAGGGTGACCGGGAGGCGCCGCTCGCGGATGAGGGCGGCGAGACGCGGGTCCCGCTCGGCGCTGTCCTCGAAGGTGAGGAAGACGACCCGGTCGGTGGTGCGGACGTGGTCCACGACGGGCGGCAGGTTCTGCCCGCGGTCGCCGCCCTGGGCGGGCTCGCCGGCCGCCGGGTGCTGCGCGGGGCCGGCGAACTGGGCGCAGCCGGTGAGGAGTACGGCGGCCAGGGCGGCCCCGCCCGTCCGGAACCGCCCGCGCCTCACAGGTAGTCCTCCAGCCGGGCCACCGCGTATCCCTCGGCGGTGACCTTGTCGAGGAACTCCCGGACCATGTCGCGCATGGTGCCGTCCCAGTCGTCCTCGCCCCGGAAGTGGCTGAGGACGATGTCACCGGGGTGGATCTCCCGGTCCCACTCCCGGTAGTCCCAGCGGTCGGCGAAGACCTCCTCGTTCCAGATCGGGGCGTACCTGATGCCGCAGGCCTTCGCCGCGCGCAGGGTGTCGCGGTTGTAGTTGCCGAAGGGCGGGCGGAAGAGGGTGGGGCGGCTGCCGTAGCGCTTCTCGATCACGTCCTGCATGCCGCAGATCTCGCGCTTCTGCTCGGCGTAGGACAGGCCGGGCAGGTAGGGGTGGTGGAGGGTGTGGTTGTTCAGGGTGACGCCCCGGTCCTGCATCTCCTTGAAGTAGCCGTAGTCCTCCTTCACCAGGTAGTCGCTGAGGAAGGCGGTGTACGGGACCTTCAGCTCGCTCATCATGCGCAGGAACGCCGGGTCCTTCTCGGCGCCGTCGTCGATGGTGAGGAAGACGATCTTCTCCTTGGTGGGGATCGAGGTGAAGACCGGCGGGAGGTCCTCCTGGCCGGTCACCTCGAAGCCCTTGCGCGCCCTGATCTCCGGCTTCCTGGCCGGGGGCGGCGGGGCCGTCAGCGGCACCTTCTTCAGCTTCCAGCGCTTCGCGGCGGCGACCCGGGCCGCCTGGGCGGCGCGCAGCTTGGACGCGTAGGCGTCGAGCGCGCGGGCGGGGGGCGCCTGGAGGGGCTGCTGGCCGGAGGCGCCGCGGGCCTCGGAGGCGTCCTGCGCACAGCCCGCGGCGAGGGTGGCGACGGCGAGGGCGGCGGCAGCGCCGCGCATCCGGAGCCCGGGGGTGGATGCGCGGACGACGCGCACCGTCCGACTTTTGTCATTTTGTACGACTGCTCGCATGGTGCCGGATCTTCGCAGTCCACGGCCGCCCGACCCCGTCCGACACCGCGCCGGAGGCGCACCGTCCACCGACTGGCCCACAATGTCCCGGTGAACGACCTCGACGCCCTCCGTGCCCTGCTCACCCCGGAGGGCCGTGCCCTCCTCGACGAGGTGCGCGACACCGACCCCGCGCGGGAGCTCGCCGTCGCGACCCGGCTGCGGCGCACACACCCGGCCGAGCTGGTGTCCGCGGCGCTCGGACAGGCGCGGTTGCGGCAGCGGGCGGTGGCGAAGTTCGGGGCCGAGGACGCCGGGCGGATGTACTTCACGCCGAACGGGGTGGAGCAGTCGACGCGGGCGAGCGTGGCCGCGTACCGGGCCGGGCGGATGTCGGCCCTCGGCGTGACCTCCGTCGCCGACCTGTGCTGCGGGATCGGCGGCGACGCGATCGCGCTGGCCCGCGCGGGCATCCGGGTGCTGGCCGTGGACCGCGACCCGGCGACGGCTGCCGCGGCCCGCGCCAACGCCGGGGCGCTGGGGCTCGGTGAGCTGATCGAGGTGCGGGAGGCGGACGTCACCGAGGTGGACACCGCCGGGTACGACGCCGTGTTCGTCGATCCCGCGCGGCGGGGCGGTCGGGGCCGCGTCTTCGACCCCGAGGCGTACTCGCCGCCCCTGTCCTGGGCCGTCGAGGCCGCCCGTACGGCCGACCGCGCCGCCGCGCTGAAGATCGCGCCCGGTATCCCGCACGAGGTGGTGCCCGAGGACGCCGAGGCCGAGTGGATCTCCGACGGCGGGGACGTGAAGGAGGCGGTGCTGTGGTTCGGCACCGTGCCGGGGGCGGTGCGCGCCACGCTGCTGCCGGGGCCCCGCACGCTGCTCGGCACCGGTCTGCCCGACCCGGAGGTCCGCACGCCCGGCCGGTATCTGTACGAGCCGGACGGTGCCGTCGTCCGGGCCCATCTCGTCGCCGAGGTCGCCGAACAGGTCGGGGGCGGGCTGCTCGACGCGACGATCGCCTACGTCACCGCCGACGAGCTGAGGCCGACCCGGTACGCCACGGGGTACGAGATCACCGACGTGATGCCCTTCAACGTCAAGAAGCTGAAGGCGCTGCTGCGGGACCGCCGGGTCGGCACGCTGACCGTGAAGAAGCGGGGCTCGGCGGTGGAACCGGAGGAGCTGCGGCGGAAGGTCAAGCCGCAGGGCCCGAACGCGGCCACGGTGTTCATGACCCGGGTCGCGGGGGCGCCGACGATGCTGATCGGGCACCCTGTGCGCTGACCGGGCGGCCTCAACCGCACTCCCCCGCCCGGCGGGCCAGCAGCTCGCGTTCGCGCGCGTTGCGGGCCAGCGACGCGGCGCGCTCGAACTCGGTGCGGGCCTCGGCGGTGCGGCCCAGGCGCAGCAGCAGGTCGCCGCGGACGCTGGGCAGCAGGTGGTAGTCGCGCAGGGCGGGCTCGGCGGCGAGGGCGTCGACGAGGGCGAGTGCGGGGGCCGGTCCCTCGGCCATGGACACGGCGACCGCGCGGTTGAGGGCGACCACCGGGGACGGGGTGCGGGCGGTGAGCAGGCCGTAGAGCGCGGCGATGCGCGGCCAGTCGGTCTCCTCGTAGGTGAACGCGGTGGCGTGGCAGGCGGCGATCGCGGCCTGGAGGACGTAGGGGCCCGGGGCGCCGGAGCCGGTGGTGCGGGCGCGGTCGAGGGCGGTGAGGCCGCGGGCGATCAGCATGCGGTTCCAGCGGCGGCGGTTCTGGTCCCTGAGGAGCACCGGCGCCCCGTCGGGGCCGGTGCGGGCGGCCGTGCGGGACGCCTGCAACTCCAGCAGGGCGGCCAGGCCGTGCACCTCGGGCTCCTTCGGCATCAGGGCCGCGAGCACGCGGGCCAGCCGCAGGGCGTCCTCGCACAGGGCGGGGCGGAGCCAGTCGTCGCCGGCGGTGGCCGCGTACCCCTCGTTGAAGATCAGGTAGATGACCTCCAGGACCGAGCCGAGACGGGCCGCGCGGTCGGGGCCGTAGGGCACCTCGAAGGCGACGTCCTTGGTGGCGAGGGTGCGTTTGGCGCGCACGACGCGCTGCGCGACCGTCGGTTCGGGGACCAGGAAGGCGCGGGCGATCTCCGGCGTGGTCAGGCCCCCGAGCAGGCGCAGGGTGAGGGCGATGCGGGCCTGCGCGGACAGCACCGGGTGGCACGCGGTGAAGACCAGCCGCAGCAGGTCGTCGTCGATGTCCTGCGGATCGGCCGGTTCCGCGGGCGGCGGCGCCGCGGCGGGCAGCTCGCGGCCGACCTCCGCGAGTTTGCGGGCGTAGGTCTCCCGGCGCCGGATCAGGTCGACGGCGCGGCGCCGGGCGGTGGCCATGAGCCAGGCGCCCGGGTTGTCGGGCACGCCGTCCCTCGGCCACTGCTCCAGGGCGGCGACCAGCGCGTCCTGGGTGAGTTCCTCGGCGATGCCGACGTCCCGGACGAGGCGGGCCACGCCGGCGATGACACGGGGCGACTCCAGCCGGAAGACGGTTTCGAGGGCCTCGGTGGGCTGTGGTTCCACAGCCCACCATGCAACACCCTCGGGCGGGCGGGGGGCGACTCCGGTCAGCCCTCCATCAGCTCCCGCACCTCGCAGGTCACCGTCCAGTGCTCCTCGTGGACCTTGAGGAAGCGCTTGGTCCACTCGATCGCCTCGGCCTTGTCCTTGGCCTGGAGCAGCGCGTAGCCACCGACGACCTCCTTGGTCTCGGTGAAGGGGCCGTCGGTGACGGACAGCTGTCCGCCCTCGTAGTGGACGCGGGTGCCCTCGGCGGTGGGGGTCAGCCCGGCGGTGTCGAGCAGGACGCCGGCCTTCGTCATCTCCTCCATCAGCTTCTCCATGCGCTGGATCAGCTCGGGGCTGGGACCGCCGGAGAGCGCGTCGCTCTCCTCGATCCGGATCAGGGAAAGATAGCGGGGCATGGGGACTCCTCGGGGTCGTCGGCGGCCGGGTTCCTCCGGCCTCTCACCCCTGCGTCGAACGGGAGCCCCCTGGATCGACAGCCGCCCGGAGATTTTCCGCGGGAATTCTCAGCGCAGCGATTCCCACAGGTCACCGGCGTCCGGTTCGCGGGCGACCACCCGGTTGGCGTCCCAGGGGGCCGGCACCACCGGCATCGTGACCGTGCGCACGTCGTCCGCCGACAGGCCCCCGAGGCTCCGTCCGAGGCTCATCAGCTCGCCCAGCGAGTCCAGGCCGGTGTCGGTGGTGAGGCTGCCGGTGACCGCGTCGGTGACCTGGTAGAGCCGGGCGGGGTCGGTGAGCAGGTCGGTGCCGGAGATCCGCTCCAGCAGCGCCTTGACCAGTTTCTGCTGGAGCTCTATGCGGGCGAGGTCGCTGCCGGCCTCCAGTCCGTACCGGGTGCGGGCCAGCCCGAGGGCCTCGGTGCCGTCGAGGTGGTGGGTGCCGGCGTCCAGGTGGAGGTGGCTCTTGTCGTCGTCGATGTCCTCGTCGGTGGTGACGGTGACCCCGCCGAGCGCGTCGACCAGCTCGGCGAAACCGGAGAAGTCGATCTCGACGTAGTGGTCCATGCGGACGTCGGTGAGGGTCTCGACGGTCTTGACGGCACAGACGGGCCCGCCCAGGGCGTACGCGGAGTTGAACATCACGCCGCTCGCCTCCCGGGTCTCCTCGCCCGACGGCAGCGGGCAGGACGGGCGGGTGACGAGCGTGTCCCGGGGGATGCTGACCACGGTGGCGGCGGTCCGGCCCGGGTCGAGGTGGACGACCATCGCCGTGTCCGAACGGGCCCCCTCGCTGTCGCCGCCGCCCAGTTCCCGGTTCTCCTCGCCGCTGCGCGAGTCCGAGCCGAGCACCAGGATGTTCAGGGCTCCGGTGGGCACCGGGGACGCGGAGGGCGCGGCGGAGGGGGCGGTGACCGGCCGCTCGGGGCGGTCGTCGCCGAGCGCGCCGTTGATGTCGACGCTGGTGATGTTGCCGTTCAGGTGCCAGTAGGCCCAGCCGGCCGCGGCCACCCCCAGCAGCAGGGCGCCTGCCAGGGCGAGCCCGGCCGCCTTCAGCCCTTTCGAACGCCCACGGAGCCCGCCCCGCCCGTCCCGCGCATCCGGCACACCCCGCGCAGCCATGCGTCCGCCCCCGCCCGTGCCGGTCCCGTTCGCGTCCCCACGCGAATGCCCCATCGCAAGGAACATAAGTCCGAATTGTTGGGAGCGGGGACACAGGGGCCGACATTCTGCGGAAATTCTCAGACTTCGGAGGACGCCGAAGGGGTCGAAAGTTTCGCCGGCGGACCGACGAGGTCGGCGGACCGGCGGCTTCGGCGGACCGGCGGCTTCGGCGCACCGGCGGGTTCGGCGCACCGGCGAGCCGACGAGTCGGCCGGGCTCCGTCAGGCCGCGGGCGGCGCCGTGCTGCTGCGCACCTCCAGGCTGGTGGCCAGCTCCACCCGGGTCGCCGCCGCGGAGCCCTCGTCGCGCCCGAGGTCCAGGACCAGCCGGGCCGCCGCCTCGGCCATCTCCATGAGCGGCTGCCGTACGGTCGTCAGCGGCGGCCCCACCCAGCGGGCCACCGGCAGGTCGTCGAAGCCGACCACGCTCAGGTCCTGCGGGATGCGCAGGCCCAGCTCGCGCGCGGCCTCGTACAGGCCGAGCGCCTGGAGGTCGTTGCCGGCGAAGACGGCGGTCGGCCGGTCCGGCCGGCGCAGCAGGTTCAGGCCCTGCCGGTAGCCGGCCTCGTGGTGGAAGTCGCCGGTCACGATCAGGTCGGGATCGACCGGCAGCCCGGCCGTCTCCAGGGCGGCCCGGTAGCCGTCCACGCGGGCGCGGCTGCACATCATCCGGGTGGGCCCGCTGATCGCGCCGATGCGGGTGTGGCCCAGCTCGACCAGGTGCCGGGTGGCGGCGAGCCCGCCCTGCCAGTTGGTGGCGCCGATGGACGGCACGTCGGCGCCCGGGTCGCCGGCCGGGTCCATCACCACGAACGGGATGGAGCGGCTGGTGAGCAGTGCCCGCTGGGACTCGTCGAGGTCGGACAGGACGAGGATCACGCCGTGCGGACGGCGGGCGGCCACCTGGTCGGCCCAGGTCCGGCCCGGGGTCAGGCGCCCCGCGCTCTCGGAGAGCACGACGCTGAGCCCCGTGTCCCGTGCCACGTTCTCCACACCCCGGATGACCTCCATCGCCCAGGCGCTCTCCAGCTCGTGGAAGACCAGGTCGATCAGGGGCGAGCGGGTCGCCTCGGCGCGCCTGCGCCGGTAGCCGTGGTCGCGCAGCAGCTCCTCCACGCGGGCCCGGGTCGCGGGGGCGACGTCGGCGCGGCCGTTGAGGACCTTCGAAACAGTCGGCGCCGACACTCCGGCTTCGCGCGCGATCTCGGCGAGGGTCGCGGTCTGCGCGGATCGCCGTTGCGTCCGGGTTTCAGCGGGCTGCGGGGATGTCATGGCGGCGATCGTAACCCTGCGAGGCCCCCTGACGCAGTCCTCGGCGGGCCCTGACATCCCCGATCATTCGCCACAGATGGCGAAACATTCGATTCACCGCGGGGCGGTAGGAGGGAACGCGGTACGCCGGAACGCGGAAGCTCGTGGCCTCGCGGGTCAGTCCTCGGCCACCGACTCGAACCGCCACCGGTGCACCGCCCGCGTGACCAGGTCGCCGTCCGGCTCGGGCAGTTCCGGAAGTTCGGCGTCGTAGGCGGCGTCCCACCAGGTGATGACGAGGACCCGGTCCTGCGGAGCGCGCAGGACCTCCCGGCGCAGGGGGGCACCGCCGGGCCGCTGTGCGCGGACCCAGGCCAGCAGGTCCCCTCCGCGGCCGGGCACGGCCCGCGCCTCCCACATGAGCGCGACGGTCACGGGTACAGGTTCTCCTTGCTGACCTCGTGCACATGGTCGTGGCCGTGTCCGTGCGCGTGGCCACTGCCCGGTACGTGCGGGTCCGTCACCGGCAGCGACGAGTCCGCCGAGAGGTCCCAGTCGGAGGCGGCCCGGTTACGGGCGACCATCTCGGCGCCGAGGGCGGCCACCATCGCGCCGTTGTCCGTGCACAGCTTGGGCCGCGGTACGCGCAGCCGGATGCCGGCCGCCTCGCAGCGCTCCTGGGCGAGGGCCCGCAGCCGGGAGTTGGCGGCCACGCCGCCGCCGATCATCAGGTGGTCGACCCCCTGGTCCTTGCAGGCCCGCACCGCCTTGCGGGTCAGCACGTCCACGACGGCCTCCTGGAAGGACGCCGACACGTCGCGTACCGGCACCTCCTCCCCCGCGGCCCGCTTGGCCTCGATCCAGCGGGCCACGGCCGTCTTCAGCCCGGAGAAGGAGAAGTCGTACGCGGGGTCGCGCGGACCGGTGAGGCCGCGAGGGAAGGCGATCGCGTTCGGGTCGCCCTCGCGCGCGTACCGGTCGATGACCGGACCGCCGGGGAAGCCCAGGTTCAGCACCCGGGCGATCTTGTCGAAGGCCTCGCCGGCCGCGTCGTCGATGGTGGCGCCCATCGGGCGGACGTCGGAGGTGATGTCCGTCGACAGCAGCAGGGAGGAGTGCCCGCCGGAGACGAGCAGCGCCATCGTCGGCTCGGGCAGCGGGCCGTGCTCCAGCTGGTCGACGCAGATGTGCGAGGCGAGGTGGTTGACGCCGTAGAGGGGCTTGCCGAGGGCGTAGGCGTACGCCTTGGCCGCCGAGACGCCGACCAGCAGGGCGCCCGCGAGGCCGGGGCCCGCGGTGACGGCGATGCCGTCGAGGTCGCGGGCGGTGACCCCCGCTTCCTTCAGGGCGCGCTCGATGGTGGGGACCATCGCCTCCAGGTGGGCGCGGCTGGCCACCTCGGGGACGACGCCGCCGAAGCGGGCGTGCTCGTCGACGCTGGACGCGACGGCGTCGGCCAGCAGGGTGGTGCCGCGGACGACGCCGACGCCGGTCTCGTCGCAGGAGGTCTCGATCCCGAGGACGAGGGGTTCGTCGCGTGGGTCAGCCATGGTGGTCGGTTCCTCGTTCGGTTCCCGGTACGGAGGTGGAAGGGTCGGTCAGCCGCATGACCAGGGCGTCGACGTTGCCCGGCTGGTAGTAGCCGCGTCGGAAGCCGATGGGCTCGAAGCCGAAGCGCTCGTAGAGGCGCTGGGCGCGGGTGTTGTCCACCCGGCACTCCAGCAGCACCTCGGTGCACTCGAAGGCGGTCGCCGCCCGCAGCAGCTCGGTCAGCAGTCGCGCGCCGAGGCCGGTGCCCCAGTGGTCGCGGGCGACGGCGATGGTCTGCACGTCGGCCTGCTCCCCGGAGACGACCAGGCCCGCGTAGCCGACGACCTGGCCGTCCTCCTCGGCGACCAGGTAGCGCCGGGTCGCCCCGGGGCCGCGCGCGTGGGCCAGCTCGGACCAGAACATCCCCCGCGACCAGGCGTCCTCGGGGAACAGCTCGCGCTCCATCCGGAGCACGGGGTCGATGTCCCACCAGCGCATCTCGCGCAGGCCGGTGGGCGGGGTCACGGACTCGGTCGCTTCGGTCACTTGGGGGTGACCACCTTGTAGTTCTTGGGGACCTGGGCGTCCGGCCGGCGCAGGTACAGCGGCCGGGGCACGGGCAGCTCCTCGCCCGCCGCCAGCCGCTCGGCGGCCAGGGACGCCAGGGCGGCGGCGGACACGTGCTCCGGCTCGTGCGCCTTGGGGAAGGTGTCCGGGTAGAGCAGCGCGCCCGCGCCGACCGCCGGGAGCCCGGCGACCTGCTCGGCGATGTCGGCGGGCCGGTCGACCGCCGGGTCGGTGAGGCGGGTGCGGGAGTCGGCGTACCGGGCCCAGTAGACCTCCTTGCGGCGGGCGTCGGTCGCCACCACGAAGGGGCCCTCCAGGTCGGTGGCGTAGGCGAGGCCGTCCAGCGTGCACACGCCGTACACGGGGACGTCGAGCGCGAGCCCGAAGGTGTCCGCGGTCATCAGGCCGACGCGCAGCCCGGTGTACGGGCCCGGGCCGGTCCCGGCGACGATGCCGGTGACGGCGTCGAGTCGCAGTCCGGCCTCGGCGAGCACCCGGTCGACGGCGGGCAGCAGCAGCTCGCCGTGCCGGCGTGCGTCCACCTGGCTCGACGAGGCGATGACGTCCGTACCGTCGTGCAGCGCGACGGTCACGGCGGGCGTGGCGGTATCCAGAGCGAGCAAGAGCACGCAAACAGCCTACGGCGCCTCGGGGGGCGCGGCGGACGCCCGGTGGACGGGCCCGGCACGGCATCCGGTGCGGCAGCGTCGCCCACCGCGGTCATACGGTCACTTACTGCTACCGTCGCCGGGAAGCAGAAGCACGCCCTACGACGACGAGGTGGTCGGCAGTGGTCAGCAGCAGCGCCGTTTTCGTCACCGGCCTCACCGCGGCGGCTCTCGTGACGATCGGTGTCCTCACCCACCAGGCGTCGGCCGGCGCCCCGGCGGCGCTGGACCGGAGCCGGGCGAGCAGCACGCCGGCGCCCGGCGCTTCCAAGGCCCCCCGCGACCGGCGGCACCCGGACGCGCTGCCCGCGGGGTCCGGGCGGGGTGAACGGGTCGTGTACTCGGTGGACGACGACCGGGTGTGGCTGGTCGACGCGGGCGGCACGGTGCGGCGCACCTTCGAGGTCACGCCCAGCACGGTCGACCCGGCACCGGGCACCTACGCGGTCACGTCCCGTTCGAACCGGGTCACCGGGTCCGACGGCATCCCGGTCGAGCACGTCGTGCGGTTCGCCGGCGTCAAGGACGTGGTCATCGGGTTCAGCGCGGCGGTGGACGGCTCGATGGCCGAGCCCGACCCGGGCGAGCGCACCGGCGGCATCCGGCAGACCCGCGCGGACGGCGACGCCATGTGGCGGTTCGCGACGATCGGGCAGCGGGTCGTCGTCGTCCCCTGACACGCGGGGCGGGGCGGGGCGCCGGAGGGGGCGCACGGCCGCCCTGTGCGGTCAGGCCGCTTCGCGGTGTTCCCGGGCGGGCCGGCGGGTCGCCGGCCCGGGGGCGGGTGGCGGCGTGGAGACCGCCCTCGCGGCGGCGCAGGACGCGAGCAGGTCCCGCATGGACACCCCGGCGAGCACGGACGACTGCGGCCTCGGCCGGGCCTGCGGCTCGGTCTCCGACATGGACGCCTCCTGAAGGTCGGGGGCGGGCGCAGTTAGGCAAACCTAACCACGAGCTGGATACCATGTGACCACGGGCAAGACCCGGAACGCAATATCTTCCCGACGTCTTGTCGGGACGCTCCGGCGGCGGCCGCCGACTCGCAGGGCGAGCGCACCCCCGGCAACCACCAACCCAGACGGCGAGCGCCCTCGCGGCCACTCAAGCGGCGAGCGCCTTCGCCCCACCGGCTCAGCCGGCGAGCGTGCCCAGGTCGGCCGTGGACCAGCGTGCGCCGACGCCCGTCAGGGTCACGTGCCGCACCTCGTCGGTGGTGTCGCCCACGGCCCGCTCGATCCGGAGCTGCAACCGGTCCTCGGTCAGCTCCTCGACCTTGCCCTCGCCCCACTCCACCACGATCACCGAGTCGGAGAGGGAGACGTCGAGGTCGAGGTCCTCCATCTCGTCCAGGCCGCCCGACAGCCGGTAGGCGTCGACGTGGACGAGCGGCGGACCGTCGCCCAGGGAGGGGTGCACCCGGGCGATCACGAAGGTCGGGGAGGTGACGGCGCCGCGCACTCCCATGCCCTCGCCGAGGCCCCGGGTCAGCGTCGTCTTGCCCGCGCCCAGCTCCCCGCTCAGCATCAGGAGGTCACCGGCGCGCAGCACCGCGGCGAGCCTGCGGCCCAGGTCCCGCATCTGCTCGGGGGAGGTGACGGTGATCTCGACGTCGGGGGCGGGTGCGGGGGATCCGGAGGGCTCAGCCGGGCCCTGCGGTGCTGCTGGTGCTTCCATAGCCGTCAACGGTAGCCGCTGCGGGCACCGCGCCCGCGCGGGCCAGCAGGTCGGCGAGGCGGTCGGTGACCAGCTCGGGGTGCTCCAGCATCACCAGGTGCCCCGCGTCGGGGACGAGCACCAGCTCCGCGTCCGGCAGCAGGTCGGCGATCGCCTCGCTGTGCTCGCTCGGCGTGACCAGGTCCCGTACGCCGGCCAGCACCAGGACCGGCAGGCCGGCGAAGTGGGCGAGGGCCTCGGTCTTGTCGTGGTCGCTGAAGGCCGGGTAGTACTCGGCGACGACGTCGATCGGCGTCGACTCGATCATCCGCTCGGCGAAGCGGGCCACGGCCGGGTCGACCTCCCGGGAGGCGAACGAGTACCGCTTGATGATCCCCGCGAAGAGGTCCGCCGTCGCCCGCCGCGTCCTCTCCACCAGCTCGGCCCGCTGCCCCAGCGCCTTCAGCACCCCCGGCAGCACCCGCCGCACCGCGTTGACACCGGCCACCGGCAGCCCGAAGTTGACCTCGCCGAGTCGCCCGGAGGAGGTGCCGACGAGGGCCACGCCGACGACCCGCTCGCGGACCAGGTCGGGGAAGCCGTCGGCGAGGGCCATCACCGTCATCCCGCCCATGGAGTGCCCGACCAGCACGACGGGGCCCTCGGGCACGGCCGCGTCGATGACGGCCTTCAGGTCACGGCCCAGTTCCTCGATGGTGACCGGCCGGCCGTCCCGCGTCTGGGACACGCCCCGTCCGGACCGGCCGTGGCTGCGCTGGTCCCAGTGCACGGTGCGCACCACACCCCTGAGGGCGGCCCGCTGGAAGTGCCAGGAATCCTGGTTGAGGCAGTAGCCGTGGCTGAAGACGACGGTCACGGGGGCGGGGGCCCTGCGGCCGAACAGCCGCCGACGGCGCCGGGTGAGCGCGGACTCCGTCTCCGGGTCGACGTCGTCGACCTCGTAGTACAGCTCGGTGCCGTCGTCGGCGTAGGCCCTGCCGGGGGTGCCGCGCAGTCCGCCGTACGGTCCCGCCGAGTCGAGGGCGATCCGCGCCTTCTGGCGCATCCCGCGGCCGACGGTGAGCCGCTCTATCGCCACACCGGCCGCGGCGCCCGCCGCGACCACGCCTATCGCCACACCGGCGACACCGGTCGCCCGGCGCCAGCCGCCGACGGCGACCTCGGTGGCGGCCTCCGTGGCGGAGGCGACGGCCGCCGCGGCCACGTCCGCGACGACCTCCGCGCTGCTCTCGCTCACGTACCGCTCCTCTTCGCCGGGCCGCTGTGCGGATTCCCCTCTAGTTCCTGATTCACCCGAACGCGTCCGTCATGCACGCCGGACCCGCCGGGCCCGCCGCTCCATGGAGGGAGGCGTGTCACTCGTTGACGTAGACGCGCGGAACGCGTGTTCCGATCCGGGTGACGATCTCGTACCCGATGGTGCCCGCCGCCTGGGCCCAGTCCTCGGCGGTGGGCTCGCCCCGGTCCCCGGGCCCGAACAGCACCGCCTCGGCGCCCGGCTCCGGCCGGTCCCCGCCCAGGTCGACGACGAACTGGTCCATCGCGATACGCCCCGCGACCGTGCGCCACTTCCCGTCCACCAGGACGGGCCCGGTGGAGGAGGCGTGGCGCGGTACGCCGTCCGCGTAGCCGAGGGGGACGAGGCCGAGGGTGGTCTCGCCGGGGGTGGTGTAGTGGTGCCCGTAGCTGACGCCGTGGCCGCCGGGTACCTGCTTGACCAGGGCCAGCGAGGCGGACAGCGTCATCACGGGGCGCAGTCCGAGGTCGGCGGGGGTGCCGATCTCGGGGCTGGGCGAGACGCCGTACATGGCGATGCCGGGCCGGACGAGGTCGAAGTGGGTCTCGGGGAGGGTGAGCGTGGCCGGCGAGTTGGCGATGTGCCGCACGTCGGGGCGCACCCCCTCCTCCTCGGCGTACGCCGTCATCTCCCGGAAGCGGGTGAGCTGGGCGGCGATGGAGGGGTCCCCGGGCTCGTCGGCGCGGGCGAAGTGCGACCAGAGCCCGGTGACGCGCAGCAGCCCCTCGTCCTGGGCACGCAGGGCCGCCCCGACCAGTTCGGTCCAGTCCTCGCCCGGCTGGCAGCCGCCCCGGCCGAGGCCGGTGTCGGCCTTGAGCTGCACGCGCGCGGCGGTGCCGGCCGCCCGGGCCGCCCGGGTGACCTCCTCCAGCGCCCACAGGGCGCCGACGGACACGTCGAGACGGGCCTCGACGGCCTCGCGCCAGGGGCCGCCCGGCGTCCACAGCCAGCACATGATCCGCACGTCGTCCGGCAGCCCGGCCTCCGCGCGCAGCGCGAGGGCCTCCTGCGGTGTGGCGGTGCCCAGCCAGGTCGCGCCCGCCGCGACGGCCGCGCGGGCGCACGGGATCGCGCCGTGGCCGTAGCCGTCGGCCTTGACGACGGCCATGAGAGCCGCCCCGGGGGCGCGCTCGCGCAGGGCGCGGACGTTGGCCCGCAGGGCGGCCAGGTCGATCTCGGCCCGGGCCCGCAGTACCGCGTCCCGCCGAGCAGCTGTCTCACTCATCGTGCCCACAGTCTCTCAGAGCGCCCGGACGCCCCCCGCGGCGCAGCGCCCGGCGGCGACGACGGTGCCCGCCGGTCGTTAGGGTGCCCGGCATGAGCATCATCGGGGTCGGGATCGACGTGGCCGAGGTCGAGCGGTTCGGGGTGTCGCTGGAACGTACGCCGGCCCTGGCCCGGCGGCTCTTCCTGGAGAGCGAGCTGCTCCTGCCCAGCGGGGAGCGCCGGGGCACCGCCTCGCTCGCCGCCCGGTTCGCTGCGAAGGAGGCGTTGGCCAAGGCGCTCGGCGCACCGGCGGGGCTGCTCTGGACGGACGCCGAGGTGTACGTGGAGGACAGTGGGCAGCCGCGGCTCCGGGTCTCGGGGACGGTGGCCGCGCGGGCCGCGGAGCTGGGCGTGGCGTCGTGGCACGTGTCGCTGAGCCACGACGCGGGGATCGCGTCGGCGGTGGTGATCGCGGAGGGGTAGCGGCACCGCCGCTCTCCCCGCCCCCCGGCCGCCTCCCGTCAGCTCCCCGTCGGCCGGACCCGGATGTGCATGCGCTCGCCCTGGGCGCCGTACAGGGCGAGCCATTCGACGGGCTGCTCACCGGCGTTGGCGAGGCCGTGCGGGACGCGGGTGTCGAACTCCGCCGTCTCGCCGGCCGTCAGGACCAGGTCGTGGTCGCCCAGGGCGAGGAGCAGCCGGCCGGAGAGGACGTGGAGCCATTCGTGGCCCTCGTGCGACCCCTGTGCGGGGCGGGGCGTCGACGCGGTCCGCGGGGTGGCCGGCGCCGGGAGGATCTGCTTGTAGGCGTGCAGCCCGTCGCCCGGGTTCCGGGTGAGCGGCACCCACGTCTGGCCGTGCCGGGTGAAGGGACGCGGATGCACCCGGGGGTCGCCGGTGCGGGAGCCCACGAGGTCGTCGAGCGGCAGCCGGTGCGCCCGGGCCAGCGGCAGGAGGTGGCGCAGGCCGGGCTCGCGCAGGCCCGACTCCAGCCGGGACAGCGTGCTCACGGAGATGCCGGTGGCGGCGGCGAGCCGGCCGAGCGTGAGGCCGCGGGCCTGCCGGATGGCGCGCAGGCGTGCCCCCAGCGAGGTCATCACCTGTGCCGTCTCCTCGTCGCCCATGGGACAACTGTCCCGCACGGGACTCGTGAGCGTGCGCGGTGTACGGGGAAGACTCGACGGCATGCGGACTGCGTACAGCGTGGAGATGGTCAGGACGGCCGAGCGGGAGCTGATGGCACGGCTGCCGGAGGGGGCGTTGATGCACCGGGCGGCGGCCGGGCTGGCCGCCGCCTGCGCGGAGGTGCTCGGGCGGGTGGCCGGCCGGGTCTACGGCAGCCGGGTGGTGCTGCTGGTCGGGAGCGGGGACAACGGCGGCGACGCCCTGTACGCCGGGGCCCGGCTGGCCCGGCGGGGCGCGGGCGTGACGGCCGTGCCGCTGACACCGGAGCGCGCGCACGGGGCGGGGCTGGCGGCGCTGCGGCGGGCCGGCGGGCGGGTCGTGGCGGCCGGTGGCGGGGCGGCCGGCGACCTGATCGCGCGGGCCGACCTGGTCGTCGACGGCATCGTCGGGATCGGTGGCCGGGGCGGGCTGCGCGAGGAGGCGGTGCCGCTCGCGGACGCGGCCGCGCGGTCCCGGGCCGCCGTCGTCGCCGTGGACCTGCCGAGCGGCGTCGACGCGGACACCGGGCAGGTGCGCGGGACGGCCGTGCGGGCCGACCTGACGGTGACGTTCGGGGCGCACAAGCCGGGGCTGCTGATCGACCCCGCGCGGGAGTACGCCGGGTCGGTGCGGCTGGTGGACATCGGCCTGCCGCTGCCGGCCGACGGGGCCGCGCTGGAGGCGTTGCAGCACGCCGACGTGGCGCGGCTGCTGCCGGTGCCGGGGGCGGAGAGCGACAAGTACCGGCGCGGGGTCGTCGGGATCGCCGCCGGGTCGGCCCGCTATCCGGGCGCGGCCGTGCTCGCCGTCGCCGGGGCGCTGCGGGGCGGGGCCGGGGCGGTGCGGTACGTCGGTCCGGCGGGGGACGCGGTGATCGCCCGCTTCCCGGAGACGCTGGTGTCGGACCAGGGGCCGGAGCGGGCGGGGCGGGTGCAGGCGTGGGTCGTCGGGCCGGGGGCCGGTGACGACGCCGGCACCGTGGCGCAGGTGCTGGCGGCCGACGTGCCGGTGCTGATCGACGCGGACGGGCTGCGGCTGGCGGACGAGGCGGTACGGGGGCGCACGGCACCGACGCTGATGACGCCGCACGCCGGGGAGGCGGCCGCGCTGCTCGGCGTGGGCCGGGACGAGGTCGAGGGGGCGCGGCTGGCCTCGGCGCGGGAGCTGGCGGGCCGCTACGGGGCGACGGTGTTGCTGAAGGGGTCGACGACGGTGGTCGCCGGGGCGGAGGGAGGGCCGGTGCGGGTCAACGCGACGGGGACCTCGTGGCTCGCCACGGCGGGCAGCGGGGACGTGCTGTCCGGGCTGGCCGGTTCACTGCTCGCGGCGGGGCTCTCGGCCCGGGACGCGGGCAGCGCGGGGGCGTACCTGCACGGGCTGGCGGGACGGTTCGCGGCGGAGGGCGCGCCGACGGGGGCGCACGACGTCGCGGAGGCGATCCCCCGTGCGTGGCGGGACGTGGTGCGGGCGGGGTGAGCGGGCGCTCCGTGGGGCACCGGGGCGTCACGGTGACCGCATGACGCCGTTACGGCGCTCGCATCACGCCGATACGGCCCTCGCACGACGTCCGCACCGCACCACACCGATACGGTGCTCGCATGACGTCTGACCCCGCCTCGGCGCCCACGGACCCCGCCGCGCTGCCGAGGGCCGAGTTCGCCTTCCCCGGCCCCCTGCGCGACCGGCTCGTCTCGGCGATCCTGGACGGCTCGAAGACGACGACGACCGGGCTCGTCGTCGACTACGAGCACGAGGGCGAGCCGCTGCCGCGGCCCGGGAACCGCGCGGTGGTCGTCGACTCCCACGACCGGCCGGTCGCCGTCATCGAGGTCACCGGCGTACGCGTCGTCCCGCTCGGTCAGGTGGACCTCGCCCACGTGCTGGACGAGGGCGAGGGCCACACCGACGTGGCCGGGTGGCGGGCCGGACACGAGCGGTTCTGGCACGGCGAGGAGATGCGCGCGGCCCTGGGCGACCCGGAGTTCACCGTGGACGACGGGACTCCCGCGGTGCTGGAGCGCTTCCGCCTGGTCGCGGACCTCCGCCCCGCCGACGGCTGAGGACCTACTCCACCGTCACCGACTTCGCCAGGTTCCGCGGCTGGTCCACCTCGTTGCCCCGGGCGGTCGCCAGCTCGCAGGCGAAGACCTGCAGCGGCACCGTCGCCACCAGCGGCTGGAGCAGCGTCGGCGTGGCCGGGATGCGCACCAGGTGGTCGGCGTAGGGGACGACCGCCTCGTCGCCCTCCTCGGCGATGACGATGGTGCGGGCGCCCCTGGCCCGGATCTCCTGGATGTTGGACACGATCTTGTCGTGCAGGACCGAGCGCCCGCGCGGCGACGGGACCACCACGACGACCGGCAGGTCCTCCTCGATCAGCGCGATCGGCCCGTGCTTCAGCTCGCCCGCCGCGAAGCCCTCGGCGTGCATGTACGCCAGCTCCTTGAGTTTCAGGGCCCCTTCGAGGGCGACCGGGTGTCCGACGTGGCGGCCCAGGAACAGCACCGTGTTCTTGTGGGCGAGGGAGCGGGCGAGTTCCCGTACCGGCTCCATGGTCTCCAGGACCCGGTCCACCGCGCCGGAGATCCGCGAGAGGTCGCGGATGACGTCGCGGATCTCGTCCCCGTACTTCGTGCCGCGCACCTGTCCGAGGTAGAGGGCGACCAGGTAGCAGGCCACCAGCTGGGTGAGGAAGGCCTTGGTGGAGGCGACGGCGACCTCGGGGCCGGCGTGCGTGTAGAGCACGGCGTCGGACTCGCGCGGGATGGTGGAGCCGTTCGTGTTGCAGATGGCCAGCACCTTGGCGCCCTGCTCGCGGGCGTGGCGCAGGGCCATCAGGGTGTCCATGGTCTCGCCGGACTGGGAGATGGCGACCACCAGCGTCTGCTGGTCGAGGATCGGGTCGCGGTAGCGGAACTCGCTGGCCAGCTCCACCTCGCAGGGGACGCGCGTCCAGTGCTCGATGGCGTACTTGGCGATGAGCCCGGCGTGGAAGGCCGTGCCGCACGCGACGATGACGACCTTGTCGACCTCCCGGAGCACGGCCGCGGGGATGCGCACCTCGTCGAGGCTGAGCGTGCCGGAGCCGTCCACGCGGCCCAGCAGCGTGTCGGCGACCGCCTTCGGCTGCTCGGCGATCTCCTTGAGCATGAAGTAGTCGTAGCCGCCCTTCTCGGCGGCGGAGGCGTCCCAGTCGACGTGGTAGGAGCGGACGTCGGCCGGGGCGCCGTCGAAGCCGGTGACGGTCACGCCGTCCCTGCGCAGCTCCACCACCTGGTCCTGGCCCAGCTCGATGGCGTCCCGGGTGTGCGCGATGAAGGCCGCGACGTCCGAGGCGAGGAAGGCCTCGCCCTCCCCGACGCCCACCACGAGCGGCGAGTTGCGGCGCGCGCCCACGACCACGTCCGGCGCGTCCGCGTGCACCGCGACCAGCGTGAACGCGCCCTCCAGCCGTCGGCACACCAGCCGCATCGCCTCGGCGAGGTCGGCGCAGGCGGAGAACTCCTCGGCGAGCAGGTGGGCGACGACCTCGGTGTCGGTCTCGGAGGCCAGCTCGTGACCGCGTTCCGCCAGCTCGTCGCGGAGGAACGCGAAGTTCTCGATGATGCCGTTGTGGACCACGGCCACCCGGCCCGCGTTGTCGAGGTGGGGGTGGGCGTTGGCGTCGGTCGGCCCCCCGTGCGTGGCCCAGCGGGTGTGGCCGATGCCGGTCACGGCGGTCGGCAGGGGCCGTTCGGACAGCTCCTTGTCCAGGTTGACGAGCTTCCCGGCGCGCTTGGCGGTGGCGAGGCCGCCGTCCGCGAGCACGGCGACGCCCGCCGAGTCGTACCCCCGGTACTCGAGTCGCTTCAGTCCGGCCAGTACGACATCGAGCGCCGACTGAGACCCCACGTATCCCACGATTCCGCACATGACCGGCAGCCTACGATCAGATCCGGTCCCGAACCGGCCTTCCCATGCCCGAAATCGGAAATTCCCACCGGGGTACGAACGCCCCGGCGGGAACTTCGGTGCACGGTGTGCGGCGGCCCGGCCGCGTCCTCAGCCCAGCTTGGCGAGCTGCGCGTCGCTGATCTCGGCGGGGAACGGGAAGTCCTTGCCGGTGCCGGCGGAGGCGAGGTTCAGGACGGTGAAGGTGACGACGGTGGAGCCCTTACGGGTGACGACCACCTTGACCGGGAAGGCGTCGCCCTCGTCGCCGGTCATCGTCATCGTCATCGCGACCGCCTCGTCGGCCCCGCCGGGCGCCTTGTCCTCGGCCACCTTCGCGATCTTCGCCTGCTCGCCCATGGCGGTGAAGGCGAACCCGCCGGCGCAGGCGCCGGCCGCCTTCTTCACGTCCGCGAGGACCGTCTCGGCGCCGCCGTCGTCGTAGGTGGCCAGGGTCACCAGCGCCTTGTCCAGGTCGAAGGCGGCACCGATGGCCTCCTCGGTCGCCGCGTCCCCGGAGGGTTTCTTCGGCCCCTCCGTCCAGGACCGCTTGACGGTCGCCGCCGGCGTGCCCAGGGGGACGCCGGTCTCGGCGAAGGCGAGCGCCTCGCACTCCGCCTTCTCCGTCTTGACCTTGTCCTTCGCGATGTCGTCCGTCGCCGACGCCTTGGTGACCTTGCCGTTCTTGACGTCCGCCTGCGCGAGGGCCGCCTTCTCCAGCTCCGCGGCGCTGAGCGCCTCGGCCGCCGCGGGGGCCGCCGAGCCGGTGTCGCCGTTCTTGCCCTCGTCGGACGAGCCGCCGTCGTCGCCGGAGCCGCCGCAGGCGGTGACGAGCAGGGCCAGGGCGGCGGCGGAGGCCGCGAGGGCGGTACGGCGGACGACGGTCAGTCTCACGTTGGGTTTCTCTCTTCCGGACGGCGGAGGGTCCGCACGTATGTGCGAGCACTGTACGCACAGGGAACTGACAGCCGATCACCCCGTACCACCCGGTACCCGAACCGTGACACCGGCGTGATCATCCGCGACACGGCGCGGCCGGGCGTGACACACCCCACCCGCCGTCGCGTTCGAACTCCGTTAACAATGGACTGTGATCTCTCCGGTCCCCTCGATGCCCCGGAGCGCCCACCGGCAGCGGCCGGAGGCGACTCCCTACGTCGACCTCACCCGTCCCGAGTGGAGCGCGCTGCGCGACAAGACGCCGCTGCCGCTGACCGCCGAGGAGGTCGAGAAGCTGCGCGGCCTCGGCGACGTCATCGACCTCGACGAGGTGCGGGACATCTACCTCCCGCTCTCCCGGCTCCTCAACCTCTACGTCGGCGCCACCGACGGCCTGCGCGGCGCGCTGAACACCTTCCTGGGCGAACAGGGCTCCCAGTCGGGCACCCCGTTCGTCATAGGGGTCGCCGGGTCGGTCGCCGTCGGCAAGTCCACCGTCGCCCGGCTGCTCCAGGCGCTGCTGTCGCGCTGGCCCGAACATCCGCGCGTGGAGCTGGTCACGACCGACGGCTTCCTGCTGCCCACCCGGGAGCTGCAGGCCCGCGGGCTGATGTCCCGCAAGGGCTTCCCCGAGTCGTACGACCGCCGGGCCCTCACCCGGTTCGTCGCCGACATCAAGGCGGGCAAGGCCGAGGTGACCGCCCCGGTCTACTCCCACCTCATCTACGACATCGTCCCGGACCAGAGGCTGGTCGTGCGCCGCCCCGACATCCTGATCGTCGAGGGCCTCAACGTGCTCCAGCCCGCGCTGCCCGGCAAGGACGGCCGCACCCGGGTCGGGCTCGCCGACTACTTCGACTTCAGCGTGTACGTGGACGCCCGCACCGAGGACATCGAGCGCTGGTACCTCAGCCGCTTCCGCAAACTGCGCGCGACCGCCTTCCAGAACCCGTCCTCGTACTTCCGCAGGTACACCCAGGTGTCCGAGGAGGAGGCACTCGACTACGCCCGCACCACCTGGCGCACCATCAACAAGCCCAACCTGGTGGAGAACGTGGCCCCGACCCGCGGCCGGGCCACCCTGATCCTGCGCAAGGGCCCCGATCACAAGGTGCAGCGGCTCAGCCTGCGCAAGCTGTGACACCCGGGCCGAGCGCGTCCTGGCGCCCCGCCCGGAGGAACGCGAAGGGGCGGCCCGAGGGCCGCCCCTTCGCGTCACGTCCGGTTCCTCTAGCCCAGCGCGGACTTCACCGCGTCGGCCAGCCGGCCCGCCACCGACCGCGCCTGCTCGATGTCCGCCGCCTCGACCATGACCCGCACCAACGGCTCGGTCCCCGACGGACGCAGCAGTACCCGACCGGTGCTGCCCAGCTCCCGCTCGGACTCCGCGACGGCGGTCGCCAGCTCCGCGGAGGTCGTCACCCGCGACTTGTCCACGTCCGGCACGTTGATCAGCACCTGCGGCAGCCGCTCCATCACGGACGCGAGGTCTTGGAGGGTACGGCCGGTCTGCGCGACCCGCGCAGCCAGCATCAGCCCGGTCAGCGTGCCGTCGCCGGTGGTGGCGTGGTCGAGGATGATGACGTGCCCGGACTGCTCGCCCCCGAGGGCGTAGCCGTTGGCCTTCATCTCCTCCAGGACGTACCGGTCGCCGACGCCGGTCTGCACGAACCGGATGCCCTCGCGCTCCATGGCGAGCTTGAAGCCCAGGTTGGACATGACGGTCGCCACGACGGTGTCGGAGCGCAGCGCCTCGCGCTCGCGCATCGCCAGCGCGAGCACGGCCAGGATCTGGTCGCCGTCCACCTCCGCGCCGGTGTGGTCCACGGCCAGGCAGCGGTCGGCGTCGCCGTCGTGCGCGATGCCCAGGGCGGCGCCGTGCTCGACGACGGCGGCCTTGAGCAGGTCGAGGTGGGTCGAGCCGCAGCCGTCGTTGATGTTGAGGCCGTCCGGCACGGCACCGATGGTGACGACCTCGGCCCCGGCCCGCGCGAACGCCTCGGGCGAGACCCGGTGGGCCGCGCCGTGCGCCTCGTCGAGGACGATCTTCAGCCCGTCGAGGCGGTTCGGCAGGACGCCGACCAGGTGGGCGACGTACTGGTCGAGCCCCTCGTCGTAGTCCCGCACCCGCCCCACGCCGCCGCCGGTCGGGCGCTCCCAGGGGGCGCCCGTGCGGTGCTCGGCGTAGACGGACTCGATGCGGTCCTCCAGCTCGTCGGCGAGCTTGTGGCCGCCGCGGGCGAAGAACTTGATGCCGTTGTCGGGCATCGCGTTGTGGCTCGCGGAGAGCATGACGCCGAGATCGGCGCCGAGCGCTCCGGTGAGGTGGGCCACCGCGGGCGTCGGCAGCACGCCGACCCGCAGCACGTCCACACCGGCGCTGGCGAGACCGGCGACCACGGCGGCCTCCAGGAACTCCCCGGAGGCGCGCGGGTCACGGCCGACCACGGCCGTCGGCCGGTGTCCGGCGAAGGTGCCCGCCTCGGCCAGCACGTGCGCCGCGGCGACGGAGAGCCCGAGCGCCAGCTCGGCCGTCAGATCCGCGTTGGCGACACCGCGCACGCCGTCCGTGCCGAAGAGTCGTCCCACTTGTCCTCCTGAGGAAACGTCAATTCCGGGAGCCGGCCGCAAGTGCGGCTCACACGGGGTCGGCTCCCGTGGCCACGGCCGCGCTTCGCGACGCACCGCCCGACCATCCGATCACACAAGCCTTAGAGCGCCTGAACGTCTGAACGTCTGAACGTCTTGTGCCGTTATACGCCCAACGACGGGGATAAACGAACGCCCCGGCAGCACAGTGGCGTGCCGCCGGGGCGTTCGGAGTACAGGCAGCGAAGCTTAGCGCTTGCTGTACTGCGGAGCCTTGCGGGCCTTCTTCAGACCGGCCTTCTTCCGCTCGACCGCACGGTCGTCGCGGCGCAGGAAGCCGGCCTTCTTGAGGGCGCCGCGGTTGTTGTCCACGTCGGCCTCGTTCAGGGCGCGGGCGACACCGAGACGGAGCGCACCGGCCTGGCCGGAGACGCCGCCACCCGCGATGCGGGCGATGATGTCGTAACGGCCTTCCAGCTCGAGCACCTTGAAGGGCTCGTTGACTTCCTGCTGGTGCACCTTGTTCGGGAAGTAGTCCTCAAGGGTGCGGCCGTTGATCTTCCACTTGCCGGTGCCCGGGACGATCCGGACACGGGCGATGGCGTTCTTGCGACGGCCCAGGCCGGCGGCCGGCTGGGGCTCGCCGAAGGCGGAGGCCATGGACTCCGAGGTGTACTCGCCCTCGACGGGCACCTCGGACTCGGTGGTGTAGCTGTCGATGTCGATCTCTTCGAGCGGCTGCTCGGCAGTGGTCTCGGCCACGATGCTCCTCAGATTCTGTTCAGTCTTAGGGGGTGGCCGGAACTACTGCGCGACCTGGGTGATCTCGAACGGCTGCGGCTGCTGCGCGCCGTGCGGGTGCTGGTCACCCTTGTAGACCTTCAGCTTCGAGAGCATCTGACGGCCCAGGGAGTTCTTCGGGAGCATGCCCTTGATGGCCTTCTCGACGGCCTTCTCCGGGTTCTTGTCCAGCAGCTCGTCATAGCGCACGGAGCGCAGGCCGCCCGGGTACCCGGAGTGGCGGTACGCCATCTTCTGGGTCCGCTTGTTGCCGGAGAGGTGCACCTTGTCGGCGTTGATGATGATGACGAAGTCACCGGTGTCGACGTGGGGCGCGTAGATCGGCTTGTGCTTGCCGCGCAGGATGGAGGCCGCAGTGGTGGCCAGACGACCCAGGACGACGTCCTGAGCGTCGATGACGTGCCACTGGCGGGTCACATCGCCGGGCTTGGGGCTGTACGTACGCACGGTTCGTAGCCTTCGCTTCTTCAGTGAGTGGTCCTGACATTGGTCACCGAAGACGATCACGACAGCCCTGACCGCACTGCGGTGACGCATACCGCGTGCTGGTCGCTGGTCATCGGTCCCGGTGGACCGGTGTAAGGGCCCCTCACGTGAGAATGAGCAAGCCAATACACATACGACTGTGCAGAATACCCGGGGTCCCACGGCCGGGTCAAAACGGAGCCGCGGGGGCCCGTACGGGCACCGGCGCCCGTCCGGTGACCGCGTGATCGTCGCCGTCCACCGTACCGGCCCCGTCCCGCCGGGCGACCGCCACCGCCAGCACGCACAGCGTGAACGCGTCCTTGAAGGCCCGCCGCTGCCCCGACTCCAGCCACGGCCAGGTCAGCCCCGGCAACTGGGGCACCAGGGCGATCCAGAACCAGGGCCCCCGGGCCACCGCACCGGCGTACGGCAGCCCGGCGAGCAGCAGCGGCAGGACGACCAGCAGGTAGTGGTCGTAGGAGGGCCGGGAGACGAGGAACGCCGAGAGCATCAGGCCCGCGGCGGTCTCGGCGAGCCGCGCCGGTCCGGGATCGGCGCGGCGCCAGCGGGCGTACGCGCACAGCACCCCCGCACCGGCGGCGACCACCGCCGCGCCCTGGGCGAGCGCCCCGGGCACCCCGAGCCGGGGCAGCACGGCGGCCGGGGAGGCCTCGTAGAGCCGTACGAAGCCGTCGTCGCCGTGGAGCAGGAAGGGCAGGGTGCGGGTGAGGAAGCCCGCCGGGTCGGGCATCAGCAACGCGGCGGCACCGCAGGCGAGCGCGGGCACCGCCCCGGCCGCCCCCAGCGCCCGCCACCGCCCGGCGAACAGCAGGAGCAGGCACACGGGCGCGAGCAGCGGCTTGAGCGCCACCGCGGCACCGATGACCGCGCCCGCCGCCGTCCACCGGCCGCGCCCGGCCAGCAGCAGGGCCAGCGGCAGGGCCACCGCCGCCGTCACGGTCCAGTTGCCGAGGCGCACCAGGTGCCCGAAGGGAGCGAAGCCCACCGCGAGCCCGGTCAGCCCGAGGACCGCGAACCGGCTGCGCAGGGGTACCCGGTGCAGCCGCAGCGCGGCGGCCCAGGCCAGCGCCAGCAGGACCGTCACCGCGCACGGCGCCAGCACCCGCAGCATGCCCGGGGGCAGCAGCGCCTGCGGGGCGGCGGCGAGCACCGCGCTCGGGAAGTAGAGGAAGTGGGGATCGTCGTACGGGGAGCCACCGGCCAGCCAGGTGCGGGCGGCCCGCACGACGATCGCGTTGTCCATCCCGCCGTCCGGGGTCACGCGCGCCGTGTGCGCCACGGTGACCGCCAGCACCGTCCCGAGCACCGCCCACAGGTGCCCGCTCGCCGGTCGTACCAACCACCCGGAGATGTCGTTTTTGCCCGTCCGCATGGACGGAACGCTAGGCGCTGCAAGGCGCCAGGAGCCGCACCAGCACGCCACGCGGCCCGTCTAAGATGCGGCCCATGAGCTTTGGGCAGGGGGGACCTCAGTCGCAGTGGGATCCCTGGAAACCGCAATCGCAGCAGCCGCAGCAGCAGCCCTGGAAGAGTGGCGACGGCGACAACTCCCCGGACTGGGCGGCCCTCGCCGAGGCCTCCGAGGCCCGCGCCAAGCGGCGCCGGCTGCTCTTCATCGGCGGCGGCGCGCTGGCCACCGTGGTGATCGCCGGTGCCGTCGCCGTGGCGGTGGTCTCGGCCAACGGCTCGGGGCAGGCCTCGGACAGCCCCTCCTCGCAGCTCCCGGCGACGGCCGACATACCCAGCGCGACGGACGCGACCCCGTCCTTCGCCCCGACCAGCGCCCCGCCGCCGCTCGACCCCAAGGACTTCATCGCCAGCGCGAAGAAGGACAAGGCCCCGCTCGGCCCTGACCTGCTCTTCTCGGGCACGCAGCTGACCATGGGCGAGACGGTCTACAAGAAGGGCCCGACGGCCGACACCCGCACCTGCGGCTCCGCGGCCCAGAAGACGCTGCCGAAGGTGCTGGCCGACAACGACTGCACCCGCCTGATGCGCGTCACCTACACCGTGGGCGACACCGCGGTGACGGTCGGCGTCGCCGTCTTCGACACCGAGGCCAAGGCCCTCGCGGCCAAGCGGCAGGCCGACAAGAAGAGCATCGTCCGCTCCCTGTCCGGCGGCGGGGTGAAGTCCTTCTGCACCGGCGCCGTCTGCCGCTCCACCACCAACTCCTACGGCCGCTACGCCTACTTCACCCTCGCCGGCTTCACCAACGGCAAGGACGTGACGGAGAAGACCACGGAGGTCTTCCGCGCCGGCGACGACCTGGCCGAGTTCACCTTCCGCCAGATCCACCGGCGCGGCGAGACGCAGGCCTCGGCGGCGGCCGCGGGCTGACCCACCGGGGCCGGCCCACGACGCCGGCCCCCGGGGCACCCCCCCGCCCGGTCAGCAGCAGCCGGCCCCGGGCAGGGAGCGCCGGTTGCGCGCCTCCTTGTTCCGGGCCGCCAGCAGCTCGTCCGCCGGGTAGCCGACCTCCTCCAGCGTCAGCCCGTGCGGCCGTACGACGTGCACGGCCGAGTCCCGTACGCCGGCGGCGAGCACCTTCGCCGGCCAGTCGGGCGCGCGGTGGCCGTCGCCGACGAAGAGCAGCGCCCCGATGAGGGAGCGCACCATGTTGTGACAGAAGGCGTCGGCCCGCACGGTGGCCGTGACGATCCCGTCCTCCCCGCGCACCAGGCTCAGCTCCTGGAGGGTGCGGATGGTGGTGGCTCCCTCCCGCTTCTTGCAGTAGGCGGCGAAGTCGTGCTCCCCCAGCAGCCCGCGGGCGGCCTCGTTCATGGCGTCCACGTCGAGCGGCCAGTCGTGCCACAGGACGTGCCCGCGCAGCAGCGGGTCGACGCCGCCGGGATTGTCGGTGACCCGGTAGGCGTAGCGCCGCCAGACGGCGGAGAAACGGGCGTTGAAGCCGGCGGGCGCCTCCCGGAGGGCCCACACCCGCACGTCCCTGGGCAGCCGCCCGGCGAGCCGCTTGAGCAGCTTCTCGTGGTGCTCGGCCCACACCGCGTGCGGCAGGTCGACGTGTGCGACCTGACCGCGCGCGTGCACGCCCGCGTCGGTCCGCCCCGCCACCGTCAGCTCGTACGTCTCCCGCGACCGCGTCACGGTCCGCAGCGCGTCCTCGATCTCGCCCTGGACGGTCCGCCGCCCGCCGGCCTGCTTGGCCCACCCGGAGAATTCGGTCCCGTCGTAGGACAGGTCCAGCCGCACCCGGACGTGCCCGGCCTCTACTTCGTCACTCACCCGGAGATCCTCTCAGCAACGCGAAAGCGGGCCCGCCCCTCGAAAGGGACGGGCCCGCGGCAGAACGCTTACGCGTCCTTCGACTCCTCGGCGGCGTCGTCGGCCTTGGTCGTGTCGACCTTGGTCTCGGCGGCCTCGGTGGTCTCGGCGTCCTTGGCGGCACGCTTGGTGGCGGCCTCGGCCTCACCGGTGGCCTGCTGCGCCACGGTCAGCGCCTCGACCAGCTCGATGACGGCCATGGGCGCGTTGTCACCGCGGCGGTTGCCGACCTTGGTGATCCGGGTGTAGCCACCGGGACGGTTCTCGTAGCGCGGGCCGATCTCGGTGAAGAGCGTGTGGACGATGCTCTTGTCCGTGATCACCTGGAGCACCTGACGGCGGTTGTGAAGGTCGCCCTTCTTCGCCTTGGTGACCAGACGCTCGGCGTACGGACGCAGCTTGCGCGCCTTGGCCTCGGTGGTCTTGATCTTGCCGTGCTCGAAGAGCGACTTCGCGAGGTTCGCGAGGAGCAGCTTCTCGTGCGCGGCGCTGCCGCCCATACGGGCACCCTTGCTGGGCTTCGGCATGGTGTTTCTCCTAGGTGTCTGCCCCGGCCGTATCAGGTACCGGAGTCAGTGTCCGAGCGGGCGATCGCCCGTCGGAGATCCGGACGGGGCCCCGAAGGGGCCCGTTCGGAAGGGGCGCGGGGAACTGCGCGACCAGCCACAGCGCACCCGCACCCGAGTACGGACCGAACGGTCCGAGTTCTCAGTACTGCTCGGTCTCCACGAACCCGGCGTCCGCGTCGTCGTCGGCGCCGAAGGCGTCCGCGGCGGCGGTCGGGTCGAAGCCGGGAGGCGAGTCCTTCAGCGCCAGGCCCATGCCCGCGAGCTTGGCCTTGACCTCGTCGATCGACTTCGCACCGAAGTTGCGGATGTCGAGCAGGTCCGCCTCGGAACGGGCCACGAGCTCACCCACGGAGTGGATGCCCTCGCGCTTGAGGCAGTTGTACGACCGGACGGTGAGCTCCAGCTCCTCGATCGGCAGCGCCAGATCGGCGGCGAGCGCGGCGTCCGTCGGGGACGGACCCATGTCGATGCCCTCGGCGTCGATGTTCAGCTCGCGGGCGAGACCGAACAGCTCGACCAGGGTCTTGCCGGCCGACGCCATGGCGTCGCGCGGACGCATGGCCTGCTTCGTCTCGACGTCGACGATCAGCTTGTCGAAGTCGGTCCGCTGCTCGACACGCGTGGCCTCGACCTTGTACGTGACCTTCAGGACCGGCGAGTAGATCGAGTCGACCGGGATGCGCCCGATCTCCTGACCGACCTGCTTGTTCTGGACGGCGGAGACATAGCCGCGACCGCGCTCGACGGTCAGCTCCATCTCCAGCTTGCCCTTGCCGTTGAGCGTGGCGAGGACGAGGTCGGGGTTGTGCACCTCGACACCGGCCGGGGGCGCGATGTCGGCGGCGGTGACCAGACCCGGGCCCTGCTTGCGCAGGTACATCACGACCGGCTCGTCGTGCTCCGAGGAGACGACCAGCTGCTTGATGTTGAGGATCAGGTCGGTGACGTCCTCCTTGACGCCCGGCACGGTGGTGAACTCGTGCAGGACACCGTCGATGCGGATGCTGGTGACAGCAGCGCCGGGGATCGACGAGAGGAGGGTGCGGCGGAGAGAGTTGCCGAGGGTGTAGCCGAAGCCCGGCTCCAGCGGCTCGATGACGAACCGGGAGCGGAACTCGTCGACGACCTCTTCGGTCAACGAGGGACGCTGAGCGATCAGCATGTGGTGTTCCTTCAGTCAGGGGCGCCCGCTATTTGACGCCCGACCAGTACTGCAAGGGTACGGGCGATACGGCCCTGAGGAGCCGTACCGCCCGGAAACCCTGGTGAAGCGAGATCAGACGCGTCGGGAGTGACGCGACGGATCAGACGCGACGACGCTTCGGCGGACGGCAGCCGTTGTGCGGCGTCGGGGTGACGTCCTGGATCGAGCCGACCTCGAGGCCGGTCGCCTGGAGCGAACGGATGGCGGTCTCACGACCGGAACCCGGGCCCTTGACGAAGACGTCGACCTTGCGCATGCCGTGCTCCTGCGCGCGACGGGCAGCCGACTCGGCGGCCATCTGCGCGGCGAACGGCGTGGACTTCCGGGAGCCCTTGAAGCCGACGTGGCCGGCGGAGGCCCAGGAGATCACGTTGCCGGTCGGGTCCGTGATGGACACGATCGTGTTGTTGAACGTGCTCTTGATGTGCGCGTGGCCGTGAGCGACGTTCTTCTTTTCCTTGCGGCGCACCTTCTTGGCAGCGCCCTGACGACCCTTGGGGGGCATGTCGTTCTCCTACGGGAGGTGGTCGGTCCTACAGCGAAGACCGCTGATGAGCGTCCGCTGAGGACTACTTCTTGCCCGGCTTCTTCTTGCCGGCGATCGCGCGACGCGGACCCTTGCGGGTACGGGCGTTCGTGCTGGTGCGCTGACCGCGCACGGGCAGGCCACGACGGTGACGCAGACCCTGGTACGTGCCGATCTCGACCTTGCGGCGGATGTCGGCCTGGACCTCGCGACGGAGGTCACCCTCGGTCTTGATGTTGTTGTCCACGTACTCGCGGATCGCGACGAGCTGCTCCTCGGAGAGGTCGCGGACGCGGGTGTTCGGGTCGACGCCGGTCGCGGCCAGCGTCTGCTGCGAGAGCGTCCGGCCGATGCCGAACACGTAGGTGAGGGCGATCTCCACGCGCTTTTCGCGCGGGATGTCGACACCGGAAACGCGTGCCATTCAATGGCTCCTGGTGATCTTCGGAGGTCTTCCACAGGACCGGCTCCCCGTCCGCCGTACTAGGTACGGACAAGGTCCCCGGCCTCCGAACCGGGGGTGTCGGGCACCGCGTGCCCGGGTCCTGCGTATGAACAATTCAGCTCGCGTCGCGCGAATCCCTGCGAGAAAGATGCAGAGGGTTCGGTCGGTCGAACGTCAGCCCTGGCGCTGCTTGTGGCGCGGGTTGTCGCAGATGACCATGACCCGACCGTGACGGCGGATCACCCTGCACTTGTCGCAGATCTTCTTGACGCTCGGCTTGACCTTCATGGGTGTGAGGTTCTCCGGGTCAGTTGCCGGCGGGCCCGCGCGAGAGCCGCGCGGGACGTGGGCAAGATCTACTTGTACCGGTAGACGATCCGGCCACGCGTCAGGTCGTACGGAGACAGCTCCACCACGACCCGGTCGTCAGGGAGGATGCGGATGTAGTGCATACGCATCTTGCCGCTGATGTGTGCCAGGACCTGGTGGCCGTTCTGGAGCTCCACCTTGAACATGGCGTTCGGAAGAGACTCGACGACAGTGCCTTCGATCTCGATGGCACCTTGCTTCTTGGCCACGCTTCGCCCTTCGAATCGACTACCTTGATCGACCCCCGTACGCCGTACGAGCGCATGCAGACATGCGGGTGCACGAGAGCCGACGCGTCAGTCTACGTCAGTACACCCGGAAAGGCGAAACGGGGAAGTCTGCCCCGCGAGGGTGATCGTCATGCCAGCGGGTCCGGAGCCGCCGTGACGCCCAGCTCGGCCAGTTTCGCCCTGCCACCGTCCGGCGAGGTCAGGACCAACGGGCCCTGCTCGGTCAGGGCCACGGAGTCCTCCCAGTGCGAGGACCAGGTGCCGTCGGTCGTGATGACCGTCCACTCGACCGATCCCCCACGCCCCCCTCGCGGGCTCGGCGCCGGGGGCGCCTCACAGGCTTCGAGCGGCTGCGCCGGCCTCCGACCGGCGGACGGACTCAGGGTCGTCGTCATGCCAGCGGGTCCGGAGCCGCCGTGACGCCCAGCTCGGCCAGTTTCGCCCTGCCGCCGTCCGGCGAGGTCAGGACCAACGGGCCCTGCTCGGTCAGGGCCACGGAGTGCTCCCAGTGCGAGGACCAGGTGCCGTCGGTCGTGATGACCGTCCACTCGTCCTCCAGCACCTCCGTGCGCGGGGTGCCGAGGGAGACCATCGGCTCGATGGCCAGGCAGAAGCCGGGGACCAGCTTGGGGCCCTTGCCGCGCCGGCGGTCGACGTAGTTCAGCAGGTGCGGGTCCATGTGCATCTCGGTGCCGATGCCGTGGCCGCCGTAGTCCTCGATGATCCCGTACTTGCCGCCGCCGGGCTTGGGCTGGCGGCGGATGTACGTCTCGATCGCCCGGGAGACGTCCACGAGCCGGTTGCCCTGCTTCATCGCCGCGATGCCCGCCCACATCGACTCCTCGGTCACCCGGGAGAGCTCGACCAGCTCCGGGGAGTGACCGGAGCCCACGAAGGCCGTGTAGGCCGCGTCGCCGTGCCAGCCGTCGATGATCGCGCCGCAGTCGATGGAGATGACGTCGCCGTCCTTGAGGACCACGTCGTCGGAGGGGATGCCGTGGACGACGACCTCGTTCACGGACGTGCAGATGGTCGCCGGGAAGCCGCCGTACCCGAGGAAGTTCGGCTTGGCGTCGTGCTCGCTGAGCACCTTGCGGGCGACCTGGTCCAGGTCCTTGGTGGTGGCGCCGGGCACGGCGGCCTCGCGCGTGGCCGCGTGGATGGCGGCGACGACCAGCCCCGCCTCACGCATCTTGGCGATCTGCTCGGGGCTCTTGATCTGCACCATGGGGGCTGCGGCCTTTCTGGACCTGGGGAGGGCGGGGAACGCTTCCAACGATACGGGGCGGTGACCACCCCGTCCCACAGCTCAGCCGCGGCCCTCGGACGAGGGACCGCGGCTGAGCCGTGAGGAAGAACTACTTGTCGCGCTTGAGCGCCTCCAGCGCACGGCCGGTGACCTCGTCCACCGGGCCCATGGCCGAGATGGTGACGACCAGACCCTGTGCCTTGTAGTAGTCGATGATCGGCTCGGTCTGCGTGTGGTAGACCTCGAGCCGCTTGCGCACCGTCTCCTCGGAGTCGTCGTCGCGCTGGTACAGCTCGCCGCCGCAGACGTCGCAGACGTCGTCCCGCTTCGACGGGGTGTACGTCACGTGGAAGACGTGCGCCGAGTTGTTGCGGCAGACGCGCCGGCCGGCGATCCGCTTGACGACCTCGTCCTCCGGGGCCTCCAGGTCCAGCACCGCGTCGAGCGTCATGTCCTCGGTCTCGAGCAGCTCGTCCAGCGCCTCGGCCTGGGAGACGTTGCGCGGGAAACCGTCCAGCAGGAAGCCGCCCTCGGCGTCGGGCTGCTCCATCCGGTCCTTCGCCATGGCGATGGTGACCTCGTCCGGGACGAGGTTGCCGGCGTCCATGTAGGACTTGGCGAGCTTGCCCAGCTCGGTCTGCTGGCTGATGTTCGCGCGGAACAGGTCACCCGTGGAGATGTGCGGGATGTGCAGCGTCTCGGCAAGGCGGGTGGCCTGCGTTCCCTTTCCAGCACCCGGCGGCCCGACGAGGACGATTCGCATCAGCGGAGGAACCCTTCGTAATTGCGCTGCTGGAGCTGGCTCTCGATCTGCTTCACCGTTTCAAGACCCACACCCACGATGATCAGGATGCTGGTCCCGCCGAACGGGAAGTTCTGGTTTGCCCCGAAACCGGCCAACGCCATTGTCGGTACGAGAGAGATCAGGCCCAGATACAGCGAACCCGGCCAGGTGATCCGGTTGAGTACGTAGCTCAGATACTCAGCGGTCGGTCGGCCAGCCCGGATGCCCGGGATGAACCCACCATACTTCTTCATGTTGTCCGCGACTTCCTCGGGGTTGAACGAGATCGCCACGTAGAAGAAGGCGAAGAAAACGATCAACAGGAAGTACAGAACGACGTGCGGCGCCGCCTCCGGATCCGCCAGGTTCTTCTGGATCCAGGTGGCCCAGCCCGCGGTCGAGCCGGAGAACTGGACGATCAGGGCCGGGATGTAGAGCAGCGACGAGGCGAAGATGACGGGGATGATGCCCGCCTGGTTCACCTTGAGCGGGATGTACGTCGACGTGCCGCCGTAGGAACGACGGCCGATCATGCGCTTCGCGTACTGCACCGGGATGCGACGCTGCGCCTGCTCGACGAACACGACCAGGCCGACCATCACGAAGCCGACGAGCATCACCGTGCCGAACTCGATCCAGCCGTCGGCCAGGGTGCCCTCCTGCTTGATGGCCCACAGGGCGGAGGGGAAGGTCGCGGCGATCGAGATGAACATCAGGATCGACATGCCGTTGCCGACACCGCGGTCCGTGATCAGCTCGCCGAGCCACATGACGGTGGCGGTACCGGCGGTCATGGTGATCACCATGACGACGGTGGTGAAGATCGCCTGGTCGGGCACGATCTGACCGGCGACGGTGCAGCCGGAGAACAGGGCACCGCTGCGGGCGGTGGCCACCAGGCCGGTGCCCTGGAGGATGGCGAGCGCGATGGTCAGGTAGCGCGTGTACTGCGTGATCTTCGCCGTGCCCGCCTGGCCCTCCTTCTTCAGGGCCTCCAGGCGCGGGATGACCACGGTCAGCAGCTGCAGAATGATGCTCGCCGTGATGTACGGCATGATGCCGAGCGCGAAGACCGTGATCTGCAGCAGGGCGCCGCCGCTGAACATGTTCACCAGGCCGAAGATGCCCTGGTTGCCGGACGCCTGGTCCACGCACTCCTGGACGCTCTTGTAGTCGACGCCTGGGATGGGGATGTGGGTACCGAGCCGGTACACCACGATGATGCCGAGCGTGAAGAGCAGCTTCTTGCGCAGGTCGGGCGTCTTGAACGCCCGGGCGAACGCGGTGAGCACGGTGCCTCCTGCGACCCCCGCGCTACTGCGTCAAGGGTGACGGTCTTGAGGATTCGACTGACGACTAAGTAAGTAACGGTCAACTGCCGCCCAGGGTGCCCCATGTGACGCACCCGTGAAAGAGGGCAGCGCAGGCCACCTTACCGGCGGGAGTACTTTCCTTGGAACGACCAACCGGGGATACCCCTTTTGTGGGGCATCCCCGGTCGGGATCGCTCATGTCATCGAGACGCCTGAAAGGTTCAGACGAGCTCGGTGACGGTACCGCCGGCGGCGGTGATCTTCTCCTTGGCGGAGCCGGAGACGGCGTCGACCGTCACCTGCAGCGCCACGGAGATCTCGCCCTGGCCGAGGACCTTGACGAGGCTGTTCTTGCGAACGGCACCCTTGGCCACCAGGCCCTCGACGGTGACCTCGCCACCCTCGGGGTACAGCGCGGCCAGCTTGTCGAGGTTCACGACCTGGAACTCGGTCTTGAACGGGTTCTTGAAGCCCTTCAGCTTCGGGAGACGCATGTGGAGGGGCATCTGGCCACCCTCGAAGCGCTCCGGAACCTGGTAACGGGCCTTGGTGCCCTTGGTACCACGACCGGCCGTCTTACCCTTCGACGCCTCACCACGACCCACACGGGTCTTGGCGGTCTTGGCGCCCGGGGCGGGACGGAGGTTGTGGATCTTGAGCGGGTTCTGCTCACCCATGATCAGTCGACCTCCTCGACCGTCACGAGGTGGCGGACGGTGTGCACCATGCCGCGGAACTCGGGGCGGTCCTCCTTGACGACCTGCGTGTTGATGCCCTTGAGACCAAGGGAACGCAGGGTGTCACGGTGGTTCTGCTTGCTGCCGATGTAGGACTTGACCTGCGTAATCTTGAGCTGCGCCATGATTACGCACCCGCCCCGGCACGCGCACGGAGAAGAGCCGCGGGGGCGACGTCCTCGAGGGGCAGACCACGGCGGGCCGCGATCTCCTCGGGACGCTGCAGGCCCTTGAGGGCCTCCACGGTCGCGTGCACGATGTTGATCTGGTTGTCGGAGCCGAGCGACTTCGACAGCACGTCGTGGATACCGGCGCACTCGAGCACGGCGCGCACCGGGCCACCGGCGATCACGCCGGTACCGGGGGACGCGGGCTTGAGCAGCACGACGCCGGCAGCCTTCTCACCCTGGATGGGGTGCGGGATGGTGCCCTGGATGCGGGGGACCTTGAAGAAGTGCTTCTTGGCCTCCTCAACACCCTTGGCGATGGCGGCCGGCACCTCCTTGGCCTTGCCGTATCCGACACCCACGGTGCCGTCACCGTCGCCCACCACGACCAGCGCGGTGAAGCTGAAGCGACGACCACCCTTCACAACCTTGGCAACGCGGTTGATCGCGACGACGCGCTCAACGTAAGCGGTCTTCTCGGCGGCAGCTGCGCCGCCGTCACGGCCCTTCCGGTCCCGCCGCTCGCCGCCACCGGCACCGCCACCGCGGCGCTGGGGTCCAGCCATTGGAATTACCTCTCTCTGTTTCCGCTAGCGATACGGAACCGGCTCAGAACTTCAGTCCGGCTTCGCGGGCGGCGTCCGCCAGGGCGGCGATGCGCCCGGCGTACTGGTTACCACCACGGTCGAACACGACGGCCTCGACACCGGCGGCCTTGGCGCGCTCGGCGACCAGGGCACCGACCTGCTTGGCCTGCGCCGACTTGTCCGCCTCGCCACCACGGATCGAGGTGTCCAGGGTGGACGCCGACGCAAGGGTGTGACCCTTGAGGTCGTCGATCACCTGGGCCACGATGTGGCGGTTCGAGCGGGTAACGACCAGACGGGGACGCTCCGCCGTACCCGAGAGATTCTTGCGAATCCGGATGTGACGGCGCTTGATCGCGGCGCGCTTGTAGGCGTCGCCCTTGAGGATCTTCTGTCCGTATGCCATGGCTTACTTACCCGCCTTTCCGACCTTGCGGCGGATGACTTCGCCCTCGTACTTGACGCCCTTGGCCTTGTACGGGTCGGGCTTGCGCAGCTTGCGGATGTTGGCCGCAACCTCGCCGACCTTCTGCTTGTCGATGCCCTCGACCGAGAAACGGGTCGGGGACTCCACCTTGAAGGTGATGCCCTCGGGGGCCTCGACCAGGATCGGGTGGCTGTAGCCGAGGGAGAACTCCAGGTTCGAACCCTTGGCGAGCACGCGGTAACCGACACCGCTGATCTCGAGCTTCTTCACGTAACCCTGGGTCACGCCGGTGATCATGTTCGCCACCAGCGTGCGGGACAGGCCGTGCAGGGCCTTGCTCTGACGCTCGTCGTTGGGGCGGGTGACGCTCAGCACGCCGTCCTCACCCTTGGCGATGTCGATCGGCGCCACGACGGTGTGAGTCAGCGAACCCTTGGGGCCCTTGACCGAGACCGTACGGCCGTCGATGGTGACGTCCACGCCGGCGGGAACCGCGATGGGGAGCTTGCCGATGCGCGACATAGCTGTTTCCTCCGTTCCCTTCCGCTACCAGACGTAGGCGAGGACTTCTCCGCCTACGCCCTTCTTGCCGGCCTGCTTGTCGGTGAGGAGCCCGTGGGACGTGGAGATGATCGCCACGCCGAGGCCACCCAGCACCTTGGGCAGGTTGGTGGACTTCGCGTACACCCGGAGACCGGGCTTGGAGATCCGCTTGATGCCCGCGATGGAGCGCTCACGGTTCGGGCCGAACTTCAGCTCGAGGACGAGGTTCTTGCCGACCTCGGCGTCCTCGGTCTTCCAGCCCGTGATGAAGCCCTCCTGCTGGAGGATCTCCGCGATGTGAGACTTGATCTTGGACGCCGGCATCGTCACGGAGTCGTGGTACGCCGAGTTCGCGTTCCGCAGACGCGTAAGCATGTCTGCGATCGGATCAGTCATGGTCATGAATTGGCCTTCGGCCTCTCTCGCCGGGGTTTCCTGGTGCGCCATCCCTCTCCCCGATCCGAGACGGGACGGGTGCGGCGCGGTGGACCTACGGCGTAGTAAGTCGTACGGGCGGCAGACGCCCAACCCCACAAGCCTAAGGCATGCGGAGCCGGGCCCCTGCCGACCCAGATGCTTACCGAGAGTCTGAATAACCCGGAATTACCGGATTACCAGGAGCTCTTGGTCACGCCCGGCAGCTCGCCACGGTGAGCCATCTCACGAAGGCACACGCGGCAGAGGCCGAACTTGCGGTAGACGGAGTGCGGACGGCCGCAGCGCTGGCAGCGCGTGTAGCCGCGGACACCGAACTTGGGCTTGCGAGCAGCCTTGGCAATCAGAGCCTTCTTCGCCATCTCGCTCACGCCTCCTTGAAGGGGAAGCCGAGGTGACGAAGGAGCGCGCGGCCCTCAGCGTCGTTGGTCGCCGTGGTCACCACGGTGATGTCCATACCCCGGGTGCGGTCGATCTTGTCCTGGTCGATCTCGTGGAACATGACCTGCTCGGTGAGACCGAAGGTGTAGTTGCCACGGCCGTCGAACTGCTTGGGGGACAGACCGCGGAAGTCGCGGATGCGCGGCAGCGCGAGCGACAGGGTGCGGTCCAGGAACTCCCACATGCGGTCGCCACGGAGCGTGACGTGGGCACCGATCGGCTGGCCCTCACGCAGCTTGAACTGCGCGATGGACTTGCGGGCCTTGGTGACGGCCGGCTTCTGGCCGGTGATCGTGGTGAGGTCCTTGATGGCACCCTCGATCAGCTTGGAGTCGCGGGCGGCGTCGCCCACACCCATGTTGACCACGATCTTGACGAGGCCGGGGACCTGCATGACGTTCTCGTAGGAGAACTCCTCACGCAGCTTGCCCGAGATCTCCTCGCGGTACTTCGTCTTGAGACGCGGAGTGGTGGTGGTAGCCATCAGATGTCCTCACCCGTCCGCTTGGCAACGCGAACCTTGTTGCCCTCGTCGTCGAAGCGGTAACCGACGCGCGTGACGACCTTGTTGCCGTCCTTCTCCACGACCAGCTGGACGTTGGAGACGTGGATCGGGGCCTCGGTGGTCACGATGCCGCCGGCCTGCGAACCGCGAGCGGTCGGCCCGGCCTTGGTGTGCTTCTTGACCCGGTTGACACCCTCGACCAGGACGCGGTCCTCGCGGGGGAAGGCCGCGATGACCTTGCCCTGCTTGCCCTTGTCCTTACCGGTGATGACCTGGACCAGGTCGCCCTTCTTGATCTTCATGCTCACAGCACCTCCGGCGCGAGGGAGATGATCTTCATGAACTTCTTCTCGCGCAGCTCACGGCCGACGGGGCCGAAGATACGGGTGCCGCGGGGGTCGCCGTCGTTCTTCAGAATGACGGCGGCGTTCTCGTCGAAGCGGATGTACGAGCCGTCCGGACGGCGGCGCTCCTTGACGGTGCGAACGATGACCGCCTTGACGACGTCACCCTTCTTCACGTTGCCACCGGGGATCGCGTCCTTGACGGTGGCGACGATGACGTCACCGATACCCGCGTAGCGGCGGCCCGAGCCACCGAGCACACGGATGCAGAGGACTTCCTTCGCACCCGTGTTGTCGGCGACACGAAGCCGCGACTCCTGCTGGATCACGTCTATCTCCTGATTGTCTGCCGGTTCCCCGGGAGCCGCTCAGCGAGCGGCTCCCGGAGCCTGGCGGAACTGACCTGCGGGGTAATGCCGCAGGAAATTACTTGGCCTTCTCGAGGACCTCGACGACGCGCCAGCGCTTCGTCGCGGACAGCGGCCGGGTCTCCATGAGGAGGACGCGGTCGCCGACACCCGCGGCGTTCTGCTCGTCGTGGGCCTTGAGCTTGCTGGTACGGCGGATGACCTTGCCGTACAGCGCGTGCTTGACGCGGTCCTCGACGGCGACGACGACGGTCTTGTCCATCTTGTCGCTGACGACAAGACCCTCGCGGGTCTTGCGGAAGCCGCGTGCTTCGGTGTTGTTCTCAGTCACGTTGCTCTCGCTCATCAGGCGCTCTCCACCGTCTCGATGCCCAGCTCGCGCTCACGCATCAGGGTGTAGATCCGCGCGATGTCCTTGCGGACGGCCTTGAGCCGACCGTGGTTCTCGAGCTGACCCGTCGCCGCCTGGAAGCGGAGGTTGAACAGCTCTTCCTTGGCTTCGCGGAGCTTCGCCAGAAGCTCCTCGTCACCCAGTTCGCGCAGCTCGGACGCCTTGGTACCGGCCGACATCACGCTTCACCTGCCTCGCGCTTGACGATCCGGCACTTCATCGGCAGCTTGTGGGCCGCACGAGTCAGCGCCTCACGGGCGATCTTCTCGTTGGGGTAGGACAGCTCGAACATGACCCGGCCCGGGTGCACGTTCGCGATCCACCACTCGGGGGAACCCTTACCGGAACCCATGCGGGTCTCGGCGGGCTTCTTCGTGAGCGGGCGGTCCGGGTAGATGTTGATCCAGACCTTGCCGCCACGCTTGATGTGGCGGGTCATCGCGATACGGGCCGCCTCGATCTGGCGGTTGGTCACGTACGCCGGCGTGAGGGCCTGGATGCCGTACTCGCCGAACGCGACCGTCGTACCGCCCTTGGCCTGACCACGGCGCTTCGGGTGGTGCTGCTTGCGGTGCTTGACCCTACGGGGGATCAGCATGTCGGTCAGGCCTCCGTTCCGGTGCTCTCAGCCGGAGCGGCAGCGGCGGCGGGAGCGTCGGCCTTGGGGGCCTCGGCAGCCGGCGCGGACTGCTGCTGCGGCTTGCGACCGCGACCGCCACGCTCGCCACCGCGGCCACCACGGGCCGGGCGGTCGTTGCCACCACGGGCCGGGCGGTTGCCGGCGCGGGCAGCGGCGTTCTCGGCGCGGACCTCGGCGATGTTCTTGACGTCGCCCTTGTAGATCCAGACCTTCACACCGATGCGGCCGAAGGTCGTCTTGGCCTCGAAGAAGCCGTAGTCCACGTTCGCGCGGAGCGTGTGCAGGGGCACACGGCCCTCGCGGTAGAACTCCGAGCGGGACATCTCGGCGCCACCGAGGCGGCCACCGCACTGGATCTTGATGCCCTTGGCGCCGGCCTTCATGGTGCCCTGCATGCTCTTGCGCATGGCACGACGGAAGGAGACGCGGGAGGAGAGCTGCTCGGCGACGGCCTGGGCCACCAGCTGAGCGTCCGTCTCCGGGCTCTTGACCTCGAGGATGTTCAGCTGGACCTGCTTGCCGGTCAGCTTCTCCAGGTCACCGCGGATGCGGTCGGCCTCGGCGCCGCGGCGGCCGATGACGATGCCGGGACGGGCGGTGTGGATGTCCACCCGCACACGGTCACGGGTGCGCTCGATCTCGACCTTGGAGATGCCGGCGCGCTCCATGCCGGACGTCATCATCCGACGGATGGCGACGTCTTCCTTGACGTAGTCCTTGTACAGCTTGTCGGCGTACCAACGCGACTTGAAGTCGGTGGTGATGCCGAGCCGGAACCCGTGCGGGTTTACCTTCTGGCCCATTACCGGGTTCCTTCCTTGCTGCTGACGACCACGGTGATGTGGCTGGTCCGCTTGCGGATCCGGTAGGCGCGGCCCTGGGCGCGCGGCCGGAACCGCTTCAGGGTCGGGCCCTCGTCGACGTAGGCCTCGGAAATGAAGAGGCTGTCGGCGTCGGTGTGGTCGTAGTTGTGCGCGGCGTTGGCGATGGCGCTGTCCAGCACCTTGCCGACCGGCACGCTCGCGGCCTGCGGGGCGAAACGCAGGACCGCCTGAGCCTCCGTGGCATCCATGCCACGGATGAGGTCCACCACGCGGCGGGCCTTCATGGGCGTGACGCGGATGTACCGCGCCTGGGCCCTGGCTTCCATGGTTGTCCCTTCAGTGTTTGTCATGATCTTTCACACCCCGCTGACTAGCGGCGCTTCGACTTCCGGTCGTCCTTGACGTGACCCCGGAAGGTGCGCGTCGGCGAGAACTCGCCGAGCTTGTGGCCGACCATGGACTCGGTGACAAACACCGGGATGTGGGTCTTGCCGTTGTGCACCGCGATCGTGTGGCCGAGCATCGCCGGGACGATCATCGAGCGACGGGACCAGGTCTTGATGACGTTCTTGGTACCGGCTTCGTTCTGCGTGTCCACCTTCTTGATCAGGTGGTCGTCGACGAAGGGTCCCTTCTTCAAGCTACGAGGCATCTCAACCCGTCCTTAGCGCTTCTTGTTCGTCTTGCGGCGGCGGACGATGTACTTGTTCGACGCCTTCTTGGGCGAACGAGTACGGCCTTCCTTCTTGCCCCAGGGGGACACCGGGTGGCGACCACCCGAGGTACGGCCTTCGCCACCACCGTGCGGGTGGTCCACCGGGTTCATGACCACACCACGCACGGTCGGGCGAACGCCCAGCCAGCGCTTACGGCCCGCCTTGCCCCAGTTGATGTTGCTCTGCTCGGCGTTGCCGACCTCGCCGACGGTGGCGCGGCAGCGCACGTCGACCAGGCGGATCTCTCCGGACGGCATGCGCAGGTGGGCCATCGAGCCCTCCTTCGCGAGCAGCTGCACGGAGGCACCGGCGGAACGGGCGAACTTGGCGCCGCCACCGGGTCGGAGCTCGATCGCGTGGATCGTGGTACCGACCGGGATGTTGCGGAGCGCCAGGTTGTTGCCCGGCTTGATGTCGGCCCCGGGACCGTTCTCGACGCGGTCACCCTGCTGCAGGTTGCGCGGGGCGAGGATGTAGCGCTTCTCGCCGTCCGCGTAGTGCAGCAGCGCGATGCGCGCGGTGCGGTTGGGGTCGTACTCGATGTGCGCGACCTTCGCCGGCACGCCGTCCTTGTCGTGGCGACGGAAGTCGATCACACGATAGGCGCGCTTGTGGCCACCGCCCTGGTGGCGGACGGTCACACGACCGGAGTTGTTACGGCCACCCTTGCTGTGCAGGGGGCGGACCAACGACTTCTCCGGCGTGGACCGCGTGACCTCGACGAAGTCGGCGACGCTGGAGCCACGACGGCCCGGCGTAGTCGGCTTGTACTTGCGGATTCCCATTTCTCAGTCCTCGTCCGATTCCGGACGATCCGGACCTCCGTCAGGAGGTCGGACCGCCGAAGATGTCGATACGGTCGCCCTCGGCAAGGGTCACGATCGCGCGCTTGCTGTCGGCACGCTTGCCGAAGCCCGTGCGGGTCCGCTTGCGCTTGCCCTGGCGGTTGATCGTGTTGACCCCGGTGACCTTGACCGAGAAGACCGCCTGGACGGCCTCCTTGATCTGGGTCTTGTTGGAGCCCGGCGCGACGATGAACGTGTACTTGTTCTCGTCGAGGAGCGCGTAGCTCTTCTCGGACACGACCGGCTTCAGCAGCACGTCACGGGGGTCCGTGAACGCCTTGCTGGCCGGGGTGACGACGGTGTTCTTGCCCTCGGCCTCGTGGCGACGCGCCTTGGCGACGCGCGCGGCCTTGGCGGCCTTGGCCGCCTTGGAGGCGATGCTCGGGTGACGCGTAGCCATCAGGCCTCGCTCCCTTCGGTGTCAGCAGCCTTGGGGCCGGACACGAAGGACTCGAAAGCGGCCTGGGTGAAGACCACGTCGTCCGAGACGAGAACG
The DNA here is from genome assembly GCF_055589025.1 of Streptomyces sp. NPDC041968. Taxonomy (NCBI): domain Bacteria; kingdom Bacillati; phylum Actinomycetota; class Actinomycetes; order Kitasatosporales; family Streptomycetaceae; genus Streptomyces; species Streptomyces sp. NPDC041968. Next base: position 222,439 of record NZ_JBVJCB010000005.1, read on the forward strand.
TCGTACGTGTTCAGCTGGCCCGGCTCCAGAATGTGGATCTGGGGCAGGTTGCGGGCGGACAGCCACGCGGCCTCGTCGGAGCGGTCGGCGACCAGGAGCAGGTTCTTGCGCTCCGAGATCTTGCCGAACAGCGTCCGGGCGGCCTTCGTCGACGGGCTGTCGCCCTCGATGACGCCGGAGACGACGTGGATGCGGTTGTGGCGGGCCCGGTCGGTGAGGGCGTGGCGCAGGGCCGCGGCCTTCATCTTCTTCGGGGTCCGCTGCGAGTAGTCACGCGGCTGCGGGCCGTGGACGACGCCACCGCCGGCGAACTGCGGCGCACGGGTCGAACCCTGGCGGGCGCGGCCGGTGCCCTTCTGGCGGTACGGCTTCTTGCCGCCACCGCGGACCTCGCCGCGACGCTTGGTCTTGTGCGTGCCCTGGCGGGCAGCGGCGTTCTGCGCGACGACGACCTGGTGGATCAGCGGGATGCTGATCTTCTCCACGCCGAAGATCTCCGCGGGGAGCTCGACGCTACCGGTCTTCTCGCCGGCAGGCGAAAGGATGTCAACAGTGCTCATCGGTTACCTCAGGCCCCCTTGGCCGCAGTGCGGACCAGGACGAGGCCGCCGTTCGGACCAGGAACCGCGCCCTTGATGAGGAGCAGGCCCTTCTCCGCGTCAACGGCGTGAACGGTCAGGTTCTGGGTGGTGACCCGCTCGTTGCCCATGCGACCCGCCATGCGCATGCCCTTGAAGACACGGCCGGGGGTGGCACAGCCACCGATGGATCCGGGCATGCGGTGCACACGGTGGGCACCGTGCGACGCCTTGCCACCCTTGAAGTTGTGGCGCTTCATGACGCCGGCGAAGCCCTTGCCCTTGCTCTTCGCGGTGACGTCGACCTTCACGCCGGACTCGAAGGTCTCAGCGGTGATCTCCTGGCCGAGGGTGTACTCGCTGGCACCAGCGGTACGGATCTCGACGAGGTGACGACGGGGGGTGACGTCGGCCTTGGCGAAGTGGCCCTTGAGGGGCTTGTTCACCTTGCGCGGGTCGATCTCGCCGAAGGCGATCTGGACCGACTCGTAGCCGTCGACGTCGTTCGTGCGGACCTGGGTGACGACGTTGGGGCCGGCCTTGACGACGGTGACCGGAACAACACGGTTGTTCTCGTCCCACACCTGCGTCATGCCGAGCTTCTCGCCCAGGATGCCCTTGATCTGCTTGGTCATCTTCAGATCACCGCCCTCAGAGCTTGATCTCGATGTCGACACCGGCCGGGAGGTCGAGTCGCATCAGAGAGTCAACGGTCTTGGGGGTCGGGTCGAGGATGTCGATCAGGCGCTTGTGCGTGCGCATCTCGAAGTGCTCGCGCGAGTCCTTGTACTTGTGCGGCGACTTGATGACGCAGTACACGTTCTTCTCAGTGGGCAGCGGCACCGGGCCTGCGACCGACGCACCAGTGCGAGTCACCGTCTCGACGATCTTCTTCGCCGAAGAGTCGATGACCTCGTGGTCGTAGGCCTTGAGCCGGATGCGGATCTTCTGTCCCGCCATGGCTACTCAGTAGTCCTGTCTCTCGTAACGCTCTGGACCCGGTGGCCCCTGGTACTCCCTCCCCCTCCGACCCACGCGGTCGGGCGTGTCGCACTCTCGCTGACACAGATGTCCCTTGTTCGAACATCCCTGCTCTGGGAGGTGCGGGCCCTTCCGGAACCGCGGACCGGGGGCGAGAGGCCCACCGGGTGCCTGGCCGGTACCCCGCTGACACTTCCCGGAAGATTCCCGTACGTCCGCCCCTACACCTCTCGATGTAATGCGTGGGGCGACGAGTACTGTGGGACTCGCTTCCGGTCCCCCCGGCGGGAGGCGCGCAGCATCGGCACTCGACCGAGCAACTCGACCAGTCTGCCATACGGGGCACCGCGCTGGCCAATCGAAGCGGATGACTGTACCCCACGTCACCGAGGGCCACACCTGCCGCGCCTCAGGACGCTCCGGCCCCGGGGCTTTGGCCCCTTTCCTCCCGGGGTGCCGGTCCGCACTCCGGGAGGGTGAGTGTGCCCCCGCTGCTCAGATGACCCCCTGCGCCAGCATCGCGTCCGCGACGCGCTCGAAGCCCGCGATGTTCGCGCCCGTGACGTAGTCGCCGGGGGCGCCGTAGCGAGCGGCGGTTTCGTGGCAGATGGTGTGGATGTTGTTCATGATGGCGGTCAGTTCCTCCTCCACCCGCTCCGCGGTCCAGGACGTACGCGCGTGGTTCTGGGCCATCTCCAGGGCGCTGACGGCGACGCCGCCCGCGTTGGCCGCCTTGCCGGGGCCGAAGGCGACGCCGGAGCGCTGGAGGAGGTGGACGGCCCCGGGGGTGGTCGGCATGTTCGCGCCCTCCGAGACCGCCTTCACGCCGTTGCGCACGAGCGTCGCGGCGTCGGTCTCGTCCAGCTCGTTCTGCGTGGCCGACGGGAGGGCGATGTCGGCGGGGACCTCCCAGACCCGTCCGCCGGGCACGAAGCGGGCGGAGGAGCCCCGGCGCTCGGCGTAGGTGTCGACGCGGCCGCGCTCGACCTCCTTGACCTGCTTGAGCAGGTCCACGTCGATGCCCTTCTCGTCGACCACGTAGCCGGAGGAGTCCGAGCAGGTGACGGGGTTGGCGCCGAGGGCGGTCAGCTTCTCGATGGTGTAGATCGCCACGTTCCCGGAGCCGGACACGACCGCGGTCCGGCCCTCCAGGTCCTCGCCGCGCTCGCGCAGCATGGCCGCCGCGAAGAGGACGTTGCCGTAGCCGGTGGCCTCCGGGCGGATCAGCGAGCCGCCCCAGCCCGCGCCCTTGCCGGTGAGGACGCCGGCCTCCCAGCGGTTGGTGATCCGGCGGTACTGGCCGAACAGGTAGCCGATCTCGCGGCCGCCGACGCCGATGTCACCGGCCGGGACGTCCGTGTGCTCGCCGATGTGCCGGTACAGCTCCGTCATGAACGACTGGCAGAACCGCATGACCTCCGCGTCGCTGCGCCCGTGCGGGTCGAAGTCGCTGCCGCCCTTGCCGCCGCCGATGCCGAGTCCGGTCAGCGCGTTCTTGAAGATCTGCTCGAAGCCCAGGAACTTGATGACACCCAGGTTGACCGAGGGGTGGAAGCGCAGACCGCCCTTGTACGGGCCCAGCGCGCTGTTGAACTCGACGCGGAAGCCGCGGTTGACGTGGACGCGGCCCCGGTCGTCCTGCCACGGCACCCGGAAGATCACCTGCCGCTCGGGCTCGACCAGCCGCTCGACGAGGCCCGGCTCCGCGTACTCGGGGCGGGCCGCGAGTACCGGCGCGAGCGTCTCCAGCACCTCGTGGGCGGCCTGGAGGAACTCGGGCTGGGCGGGGTTGCGGTGTTCGATCTCGGTGAGCAGGTGGTCGAGCGTGCTCGTCGGTGCGGATCGCGTCGTCACGGAAGCCCTTTCTGGCACGGCGGACACCGGGGCCGGGCGGCAACGCCGGAGCCGGCGTTCCGGTCCCGTCCGGTGAGGGGCGCTCGGCGCCGTTGCCGCGCGCAGGGACACGTAAGTGTTACGCGCATGTAAACACCCTGGCCAGGGTGGCGTCTCGGGCGCGACCACTATGTGAGACGCCTGCCTCACATATCGGCTTCTCGGGATCATAAGGGGTGAAGGGAGCCCGACGTGATCGGCCCCACCGCCTCCCGCACCCGGTCACGCCCAGCCCCCGCTCCCGTCCCCGTCTCCCTCCCCGTTGAGCATCTCGGCGGTGAGGACGTTCCCCGCGACGCCCCAGCCGCCGTCGGTGACCTCGTCGACGAGAACGACGGTGGTGGGGCGGGCCCGTTCGCCGTAGATCTCCGCGTACAGGTCGGTGGTGCGTTCGACGATCTTCCGCTTGTCCTCGGCGGTGACGGTGCCCGCGGGGACCTTGAAGTGGGCGAAGGGCATCAGACCAGGCCCCCGTTGGCCCGCAGGACCTGTCCGTTCACCCAGTGGCCGGCGGGGCTGCCTAGGAAGGCGACCACGGCGGCGATGTCCTCCGGGGTCCCCAGCCGCTCCAGGGGCGGGGTCTTGGCGAGCTGCTCGATCTGCTCGTGGGTCTTGCCGGTGAGGAACAGGTCCGTGGCCGTGGGACCGGGGGCCACGGCGTTCACCGTGACGTCCCGGCCCCGCAGCTCGCGCGCCATGATCAGGACCATGGCCTCCACGGCGCCCTTGCTCGCCGTGTACGCCCCGTAGGTCGGGAACTGTGCGCCGACCACGGAGGTCGAGAAGCCCACGAAGGAACCGCCCGCCCGCAGCCGCCGGGCCGCCTGCTGGGCGACGACGAAGGCGCCGCGGATGTTGGTGCGGTGCATGGCGTCCAGGGCCGCCAGGTCGAGGTCGGCGATGGTCGACAGGGTCATCCGCCCCGCCGAGTTCACCACCACGTCGACACCGCCGTACTCCTCCTCCGCCCGGTCGAACAGTGCCGCGACCTCCTTCTCCTCCGCCACATCGGCCCGGACGGCGATCGCCCGCCCGCCTGCCTCGGTGATCGCCGTCACCGTCTCGTCGGCGGAGGCCGCGTCGCGGGCGTAGTTCACGACGACCGCGAGGCCGTCCTGGGCGAGCCGGAGCGAGACCGCCCGTCCGATGCCGCGTGATCCGCCGGTGACGACGGCGACCCGGGAGTCCGACGGCGGGGGTGCCGGGGTGTGCTGCTGCGTGTTCGTGGTCGTGTTCGTGGTCATGCCTCCACGATGCGCGGCGCGCGGCGGCGGAGCCAGGGGACGCCATCCCCTGGGTCACGGTCCCGGCCCGGCGCAGAATGGACGGCATGAGCGCTGTGAAGTACGCCGAGCTGGGAGCGTTCCTGCGGTCGCGGCGGGAACGCATCCGGCCGGCCGACGTCGGGTTCCCGGCCGGACCGCGGCGCCGGGTGCCGGGGCTGCGGCGAGAGGAGGTCGCCCAGCTCGCCGGGGCGTCGGTGGACTACTACAACGAGCTGGAGCGCGGCGCCGGGTCCCAGCCGTCCGAGCAGATGGTCGCCGCGCTGGCGCGGGCGCTGCGGCTCTCCGCCGACGAGCGCGACTACCTCTACCGGCTCGCCGACCGCCCGGTGCCCGTGCAGGGCGGCGTCGCCTCGCACGTGCATCCCGGCATGCTCGACCTGCTCGGCCGCATGCCCTCGACCCCCGCCCAGGTGATCACCGACCTGCACGTCACTCTGGTGCAGAATCCGCTGGCCGTGGCACTGGTCGGGGACCAGTCCGGTCTGACGGGACCCAGGGCCAGCTTCGTGCACCGGTGGTTCACCGAGCCCGAGGCGCGGCGCCTGCATCCCGAGGCCGACCACGAGGGCCAGTCCCGCGCCTTCGTCGCCGACCTGCGGGCCGCGGCGGCGAGGAGGGACGCGAAGGATCCGGAGGTCACCTCCATGATCCGTACGCTGCTCGGCGTCTCCCCCGAGTTCGCCGCGCTGTGGGCCGACCACGACGTGGCCTTCCGGCGGGACGACCGGAAACGGATCGTGCACCCCGCGCTCGGCGTCATCGAGGTCAACTGCCTCAACCTGTTCAGCGAGGACGGGCGCCAGCGGCTGCTGTGGTTCACCCCGGCCGTGGGGACGGAGAGCGCGGGGCTGCTGGAGCTGCTGGCGGTGGTGGGGACGCAGGAGGTCGTCAGCCCTGCGAGGCGTACGGGAGGAAGTGCGTCCAGGCGCTCGGGGTGAGGGCGAGGCGGGGGCCGGCGTCGTCGTGCTTGGAGTCACGGACGTGGACGGTGGCGGGGGTGGTCGCGATCTCGACGCAGGAGTTGCCGTCGTTTCCGCCGCTGTAAGTGCTCTTGAACCACGCCAGCTCGGAGGCGTCCCCGGCAGTGGTCTTGCGGATCATGTTTCTCCCAGCAGTTGCTCGATGAAAGCCAGTGACTCCCCCGGCGAGAGCGCTTGAGCCCGGATGGTGCCATACCGCAGCTCAAGGATGCGCAGGTGCCTGGGCTCGGTGATCGTTCGGCTATTGAAGGCACCATCGGAGCGCCCGACCGCCGTGCCGTCCGGGAACTTCAGCAGCTCGACCCGGCCGTCCAGGCCGGAATGGGTGTCACAACTCGTCGGCATGACCTGAAGCACGACGTTGTGCAACCGACCCACCTCCAGCAGGCGTTCAAGCTGCTCACGCCAGACCATTGTGCCGCCGATGGGTCGCCGCAGGGGACCTTCTTCCAGGACGAAACTCAACGCCGGGGCGGGCGAGCGATCGAAGACCGACTGGCGCGACAGCCGGGCGGCCACCATGCGCTCCACGTCGTCCGGCGAGTACGGCGGCTGCGCTGCGCCGATCACGGCACGTGCGTGCTCCCGTGTCTGCAGCAACCCGGGGATGATGTGGCATTCGTACAGCGCAATCTCGACCGCCTTCCCCTCCAGTGTCCCCAGCTCCCGCACCTTCTTCGGGTACCGAACCTTCTTCACGTCCTCCCAGGTCGCCGCGATCAGCCCGCCCGCGCCCAGCACCTCGTCGGCCCTGTCCAGGTACTCCTGCCGGGGAATCCGCTTACCCCCTTCGACCTTGTAGACGAGATCCTCGCCGTACCCGACCGCCACTCCGAAATCGGCGGCCCGCATCCCTACCGCCTCGCGGCGGAGCTTCAGCTGCCGTCCCACCGTGGCGATGACCGCGACGCCCCACTCGTCGTCAGGGTCCACCTCCCAGCCCGGCTCGTCCGTCCCGACCGTCATCCCGCGCCCCTTCGTCGTACTCCCGGCGTTGTCCCGACGCCCTACCCGGGAGCCCCTCCCGACAGCACGGACACCACCGGACAGCGACCGGACAGTAACCGTACGTACCCGCCAAGTCACTTCTCACGGTAGGTGTGCGACACCACGCTGAGTGACGTGAACCAGAAATCCGCCGAACCGGCGACGTCCGTCCGCAACTTCAGCGTGCAGCTCTCCTCCACGCCGCGCGGTGCCCGCCTCGCCCGCCTGCTGGCGACGGAACAGCTTCGCGCGTGGGGCCTCCCCCTGGACCCGGCACGCCAGCTCGTCGCCGAGCTGGCGAGCAACGCGGTGGCCCACGGACGCGTCCCCGGCCGCGACTTCCGGCTCGTGCTGTACGTCGTCGGCGACACCCTTCGTATCGAGGTCACCGACACCCGGGGGGAGCGTCTCCCCCACCCGCAGGCGCCCGCCGCCGACGTGGAATCGGGTCGTGGCCTGCTGCTCGTGGAAGCCCTCGCGGATCGCTGGGGAGTCACGGCAGGCCGTTTCCCGCGCAAGACCGTCTGGGCCGAACTGTGCTGCTCGGCACCGGCACCCGGGTTCTGATCATCCTGCCGCCGACTCGGGTGTACGGCCACGCACACCACCACGGGCACGGCCCTCACCTGCATTCCCACGCTCCGGTCGGCAGCGCACCGTCACAGGTCCGGACCAACCCCTTGCCCCCGCCCCTCCCCCGACGCAAGCTCCCCTTATGGAGCTGGAGTTGCGGCATCTCAGGACGGTCCGGGCCATCGCCGACGCCGGCAGCCTCACCAGGGCGGCGACGGCGCTCGGTCTCGCGCAGCCCGCGCTGAGCGCTCAGCTCAAGCGGATCGAACGGGCGCTGGGCGGCGCGCTGTTCGTGCGCGGCCGGCACGGCGTGCGGGCCACCGCGCTGGGCGAGCTGGTGCTGGAGCGCAGCCGGATCGTGCTGCCCGCGGTGACCGAGTTGCAGCAGGAGGCGGCGCGGTTCGCGCGGGCGCCGCGTACCGCGCGGCACCTGCGGCTGGGCGGCACGCACGGGCCCTTGCTGGGTGCCCTGGTGGACCGGCTCGCGGACGTGGCGCCGGACACCCGCATGACGACCTGCACCTCCTGGTCGGAACGGGCGCTGGCCGAACAGCTGGCCGAGGGGCGGCTGGACTTCGCCCTGGCCGGGACCTGCGGCTCCGCCTCCCCGCCCGGCGCCGATGGGCTGGTCTGGCGGGAGGTCGCCGTCGACCCGGTCTTCGTCATGGTGCCCGAGGGGCACGCGCTCGCCCACCGGCCCGAGGTCGACCTGACCGAGCTGGCGGGCGAGGAATGGGCCTGCGTGCCCGGCGACGGCTGCTTCGGCGACTGCTTCACGGCGTCCTGCACCCGCGCCGGGTTCACCCCGCGCCGCATGTACGAGACGGACACCGCGTCCCTCGTGCACCTGGTGCAGGTGGGGCGGGCGGTGGGCCTGTGCCGGGCGACCTTCCCGACCACGCCCGGCATCGTCACCCGTCCGCTCACCGGCACTCCGCTGGCCTGGCGGCACCTGCTCGGCTGGCACGCGGTGGCGCAGCGGCAGGACATCGCCGCCACCGTGCTGGCGCAGGCGCGCATGGCCCACGCGGGCGTGGCGGCGGGCAGCGACAGCTACACGCAGTGGATGGCGGCGAACCGGGTGCCCTGACCCGCAGACGCCTTCCAGGGACACCTACGCCTTCCATAACGCCGGGGAGAGGGCCGACCGACGGCTTATGACCACCGGTCGTCCCTCCCTACGGTTTCGGCACCTCCCCACCGAGACCGAGGAGATCCCCCATGCCCCACCGACACACCAGAACCGTGGGCGCCGCCGTCGCCGCGACGGCCGCCCTGCTCGTGGCCGGGCTCAGCGGCTCCGCGAGCGCCGGGACGGCCCCCGCCGACGCGGCGCCCACCGCGGCCGAGTCCCTGCGCACCGACACCGCACCGCCCGCGCTGCTCCGGGCCATGGAACGCGACCTCGGCCTCGACCGGCGGCAGGCGCAGCTCCGGCTCGCCAACGAGGCGGACGCGGGCGCCACCGCGGGGCGGCTCCGGGCCGCGCTCGGCGCCGACTTCGCGGGCGCGTGGGTGCGCGGCGCCGAGTCCGGCACGCTGACCGTGGCGACCACGGACGCGGGCGACGTGGCGGCGATCGAGGCCGAGGGCGCGGTGGCGGAGGTCGTACGGCACTCGCTCGCCGACCTGGACGCGGCCAAGGCCCGCGTCGACCGTGCCGTCACCGCCCGGGACAGCACCGCCGCGCCCGTGCGGTACGTCGACGTACGCGCCAACACGGTCACCGTGCGGGCCCCGCACCCCGCCGCGGCCCGCGCCCTGCTCGACGCGGCCGGGGTCGACGCCGGACCCGTCCGCGTCGAGAAGTCGGCCGAGCGGCCCCGCCCGCTGTACGACCTGCGCGGCGGCGAGGCGTACTACATCAACAACAGCGGACGCTGCTCGATCGGCTTCCCGGTCACCAAGGGCACCCAGCAGGGCTACGCCACCGCCGGTCACTGCGGACGGGCGGGCGCGAGCACCAGCGGCGCCAACCGGGTGGCCCAGGGCACCTTCCAGGGCTCGGTCTTCCCGGGCCGCGACATGGCGTGGGTGGCCACCAACTCCCAGTGGACGGCGACCCCGTACGTCAGCGGCGCGGGCGGGCAGAACGTGCAGGTCGCCGGGTCGACCCAGGCCCCGGTCGGCGCGTCCGTGTGCCGCTCCGGCTCCACCACCGGCTGGCACTGCGGCACCGTCCAGCAGCACAACACCAGCGTGACCTACCCGGAGGGCACCATCACGGGCGTCACCCGCACCACGGTGTGCGCCGAGCCCGGCGACTCGGGCGGCTCCTACATCTCCGGCAGCCAGGCGCAGGGCGTCACCTCGGGCGGCTCGGGCGACTGCCGCAGCGGCGGGACGACGTACTTCCAGCCGATCAACCCGCTGCTCCAGAACTACGGCCTCACCCTGAAGACGACCGGTGGCGGCGGCGAGGACCCGGGCGAGCCCGAGGAGCCCGGCGGCACCTGGGCGGCCGGCACCGTCTACCAGCCGGGCGACACGGTGACGTACGGCGGCGCCACCTACCGCTGCCTCCAGGGTCACCAGGCCCAGCGGGGCTGGGAGCCGTCGAACGTACCGGCGCTGTGGCAGCGGGTGTGAGCGGCTGAGGAACCCACGGGGGACGGCCCCCGGGCGCCGACCCGCGGGGGGCGTCGCCCGGGATGTCGGGGACGGGCCCGGGTGCGCAGTGGGAGAGCGCCCGGGCCCGGTCGCGTCCGTCCTGCGCCTCGGGCGAGGGGCGGCGGCGCGCGCCCACCGGTTCAGCCCCGCAGGAACGCCAGCACCGCCAGCACCCTGCGGTGCGTCCCGTCCGCCGGGGGCAGGTCGAGCTTGGTGAGGATGCTGCCGACGTGCTTGCCGACGGCCGCCTCGGAGACGACGAGTTCGCGGGCGATGGCCCCGTTGGACCTGCCCTCGGCGATCAGGGCCAGCACCTCCCGCTCACGCGGGCTGAGCCGCTCCAGGGGGTCCCGGCGGCGGCGCAGCAACTGGCGGACCACCTCGGGGTCGACGACCGTGCCGCCGGCCGCGACCTCGGCCAGCGCGTCGACGAACTCCTCGACCTGGCCGACGCGGTCCTTCAGCAGGTAGCCCACGCCCGTGCCGTCGCCGGAGTCGAGCAGTTCGGCGGCGTAGGCCCGTTGCACGTACTGGCTCAGGACGAGGACGGGCAGGGTGGGGCGCTTCTCGCGCAACCGCACCGCCGCGTGCAGGCCCTCGTCCTGGAAGGCGGGCGGCATCCGGACGTCCGTCACGACGATGTCCGGGGTGTGCTCCGCCACCGCCGCGACGAGTGCCTCCGCGTCGCCGACGGCCGCCACCACCTCGTGCCCGCAGCGGCCGAGCAGGCCGACCAGCCCGTCCCGCAGCAGCACGCTGTCCTCGGCCAGCACTACGCGAAGCGTTCGGTCCACTCGCACGGGATCTCCACACGCAACAGGGTCGGTCCGCCCGGCGGACTGGACAGGGCGAGTCTGCCATCCAGTACGGACACCCGGTCGGCGAGCCCGGTCAGTCCGCTGCCCGCCCCGGCCTCCGCGCCGCCCCGGCCGTCGTCGCGGACCGCCAGGAACAGCCGTCCGTCGCGGTGCCCGCCGGTCACCTCCGCCCGATCGGCACCACTGTGCCGGGCGACGTTGGCGAGGGCCTCGCAGACCACGAAGTAGGCGGCGGCCTCCACGGCCTGGGGCAGCCGGCCGGACAGTTCCAGGTGCACGTCCACGGGGACGGCGGACCGGTCGGCCGCGTCCTCGACGGCCGCCGCCAGGCCGTAGTCGGCGAGCACCTTGGGGTGGATGCCGTGGATCAGCTCCCGCAGTTCCCCGAGCGCCTTCCCCGCCTCCCCGTGGGCCTTGGCCAGTTGGTCGGCGAGCGGGCCGGGCGGCGCGTCCAGGCGGGCCAGGCCGAGGGCCATCGTCAGGGCGACCAGGCGCTGCTGGGCGCCGTCGTGCAGGTCGCGCTCGATCCGGCGGCGCTCGGCCTCGAAGGCGTCCACCAACCGCACGCGGGAGCGGGTCAGTTCCACGACCCGGTCGTCCGGGTCACCGCCGCGCGGGGTGCCCACGAGGACGCGGGCCAGCTCGGTCCGCGCGCCCGCCGCGAGCCCCAGCGCGTAGGCCCCGGCGGCGAGGAGCAGCAGCCCGAGCAGCGCCACGCCGAACGCGGTCGGCCAGGTGGTCACCGTCCACTGCTTGAGGACCTTCGCCTCCTCGCCGTCGCCCACGGTGGCCATCAGCAGCGGCGTGGCGACCGTGGAGAGCGGCAGGACCAGGGCGGCGGCGAGGACGAGGGCGTCCACCGGCCAGAGCAGGAAGGCGAACAGCAGCGCGTACCCGAGCTCCCGCCAGGTCGCCGGCTCCCGCAGCCGGGTGGTCAGCCAGGCCCACAGCCCCGCGGCGGCCGGCTGCCGGTGGCGGCCGGGTACGGGGTCGCGGTCGACGAGACGCAGACGGTGGCGCTCCAGGTGGGCGACGGGTATGCCCGCGAGGGCGATGAGGACCAGCAGCGGCAGACCCACCACGGCGACGGCGAGGACACCGCCGACGACGGCGGCGGTCACGACCCCCACCAGGGTCACGGCACCGGCCACCGCCCCGGTCACCAGGTAGGCGACCGCACGCCACGGCCAGGCCGACAGCAGGAAGCCGGGGCCCGGGCCGGACATGGCCTGCCACACGTTGCGAGGGTGCATGCGGATCACCGTAGGACGCCCGCGTACGACCGGGCCATCGGCCCAGGGGGCGTCCCGGGGGTATGGCCTGCCCTACCCCGTTTCTCGCCCCTGCCGCACTGCGCCGGGGTGCTCGCGGACGGTTTCGTGGAGTCACCAGCCGAGAGCCGACGAGTGGGGACAGATGAACAGGAACACGGCCCAGGCGGTCGACGCGGGCCATGACCGTGCGGTCGGCGCGAACCGTGGGGTCGACGCGGACCATGACCGTGCGGTCGGCGCGGTGGACGCGGTCCGGTTGTGCTCCGTGAGCAGACGGTACGGGTCGGGCGACAGCGTCGTCACGGCCCTCGACGAGGTCTCCCTCGCCTTCCCCCGGGGCACGTTCACCGCGGTCATGGGCCCCTCGGGCTCGGGCAAGTCGTCCCTCCTCCAGTGCGCCGCCGGTCTGGACCGGCCCACGTCGGGTGCGGTGGTCGTCGGCGGCACCGACCTGACCGGGCTGAGCGAGCGGCGGCTGACGCTGCTGCGCCGTGAGCGCATCGGGTTCGTGTTCCAGGCGTTCAACCTGCTGCCGTCGCTGACCGCCGCGCAGAACGTCGCGCTCCCGCTGCGCCTGGCCGGCCGCCGCCCCTCCCGGGCCCGGGTGCGCGAGGTCCTCGCCCAGGTCGGGCTCGCCGACCGGGCCCGGCACCGGCCCGCGGAGCTGTCCGGCGGCCAGCAGCAGCGCGTCGCGCTGGCCCGCGCGCTGATCACCCGCCCCGAGATCCTCTTCGGCGACGAGCCGACCGGAGCCCTGGACACACGGACCGGACGTGAGGTGCTGGCGCTGCTGCGCGGCATGGTCGACGACGCGGGCCGGACGGTCGTCATGGTCACCCACGACCCGGTCGCGGCCTCGTACGCCGACCGCGTGGTCTTCCTGGTCGACGGCCGGGTCCACGGCGAGCTGACCGCGGCGGGCGCCGACGCCATCGCCACCCGCATGACCCGCCTGGAGGCCACCCCGTGCTGACCGTCGCCCTGCGCACCCTGCGCTTCCGCTGGGCCGCCTTCACCGGCAGCTTCGTCGCGCTGTCGCTGGGCGTCGCCCTGCTCACCGTCATGGGGCTGGTCCTGGCCTCCTCGTCGGACGCCCCCGACCGCGCCCCGGAACGGTTCGCCGCCGCGCCGGTCGTGGTCCGGGGCCAGGACACCCTGACGGTGTCCACGCCGATCGGCGACCGTACGGCGGCGCTCACGCAGCCCCGTTCCGTGCCGGTTTCGGCCGTGGCCCGGCTGGAGCGGCTCGGCACCGTCGTCGAGGACCGCTCCTTCCCGGTACGGGCCGACGGCGGGCCCCGCTCCCTGGTGGGCCACCCGTGGTCCACGGCCCCGTTCGCTCCGTACGCGATCGACGCGGGCCGCGCGCCCCGGACGGCCGACGAGGTCGTCGTCACCGGCGGCTGGGCGGCGCCGGGCGACCGCGTCAGGACCGACCGCGGCACCGTGCGGGTCGTGGGCACCGTCCCCGACCTCGGGTTCGAGGACGCCGTCTTCTTCACCGACCCGCGTGCCGCCCGGCTGTCCCCCGTCAGCCTCCAGCTCGTGGTGGACGCGGACCCGTCCGCCGTACGGGACGCGGTGCGGGGCAGCGCCGGTGTCCAGGTGCTCACCGGGGACGACCGCCGGTACGCCGATGCCGACCCCGGCCGGGACGGCGAGGCACTGACCGCGATGAACGCCCTGTTCGGCACGGCCGGCGGCGTCACCGCGTTCGTCTCGGTGTTCGTCGTGGCGTCCACGTTCGCCTTCACGGTCGCCCAGCGGCGACGCGAGTTCGGGCTGCTGCGCACGGCGGGCGCGACGCCGGGCCAGATCCGGCGGACGGTGTTCGCCGAGGCCCTGCTGGTCGGCGTACCGGCCTCGGCCGCGGGGTGCGCACTCGGCGGGTACGGCGCGCCGCTGCTCGCCGGGTGGGTGGTCGACGCCGACCTGGCACCGGCCTGGTTCACCCTCGGCGACCACACCTGGCCGTTCCACATGGCCTTCTGGACCGGACTCCTCGTCGCCCTGTGCGGAGTGGTCGCGGCGTCCTGGCGGGCGGGCCGGACCGGCCCCACCGAGGCGCTGCGCGAGGCCGCCGTGGACGCCGGGGCGATGACCCGGGGCCGGTGGCTGTGCGGCCTCGCGCTGCTGCTGACGGCCCTGGTGACGCTCGGCATCGCCCTCGCGGGCGACCCCGGCGACCTGCTGCACCGCAAGACGTACATCCTCCGCCCGATGCTGCTGATCACCGCGGCGGCGCTGCTCGCGCCGGTCGTGGTGCGTCCGCTGGCCCGGCTCCTGGCGTGGCTGCCCGCCCGCCTGCCGGGCGCCACGGGCATGCTGGTCCGCGAGAACGCGGCCGCCGGTGTGCGCCGTACCGCGGCCGTGGCGGCACCCGTGCTGGTGACGGTCGCTCTCGCGGGTTCCCTGCTCGGCGCCACCGCGACGCTGAACGAGGCGCGGGCCACCGAGACGCGCGAGCGGACCGCCGCCGCCTTCGTGGTCACCGCGCCGGCCGGCACGGGCTTCGACGAACGGACCGTGCGGCGGCTGCGCGCCGTGCCCGGGGCCACCGTCTCGCCGACCTCGTCGGGGGCGGTCTACGTCCTGGAGGAGGGCGTCGCGCTCGTCCGGTCCGAGGCGCGCGCCGTCGTGGGGCCCGCGGCCCTCGCCGCGACCACCCGGCTGCCGCTCGCCGCGGGGAACCCGGCCGACCTCGACGACGGCTCCCTCATCGTCAACGAGGAGTGGGAACGGCACTCCGTGGGCGAAAGCGTGCGGGTGTGGCTGGGGAACGGCACCGAGAAGACCCTGCGCATCGCCGCCGTGATGCACACCGGCACCGGCGGCAACGGCGTCTGGGTCACGCCCGCCAACGCCCCCGGCGCCCTCGTCGACCGGGTGGACGTGGCCCTGGCCGACGGCGCCGACACCGGGGCGGTGGCCGCCGGGCTGCGCGAGGCGGTGCGCTCGGCCGGCGGGCAGGTGTACGACACGGACGAGTGGGTCGCGGCCACCTACCCGGAGACCAACCGCCCGACCCGGCTCGGCCTGCTGCTGGTCCTCGGCATCGCCCTGCTCTACACCGGCATCTCGCTGGTCAACACGATGGTGATGGCCACCTCCCACCGGGTCCGCGATCTGGCGGCGCTGCGGCTGACCGGGGCCACGCGGGGACAGGTACTGCGCCTGGTGGGGGCCGAGTCGCTGGTGGTCGTCGCGGTCGGCGCGGTCCTCGGGCTGGTCGTCGCCGGGCTCAACCTGGCCGGGATGTGGGCGGCGCTGGGCCTGCTGGCGGTACGTCCCACGCCGGCGGTCCCGTGGACGGCCCTCGGCGCGGCTGTCGCCGCCTGCGCGGTGCTCGCGGTGCTCGCCTCGGTCATCCCCTCGGCCCTGGCCCTGCGACGCGCCGCGGTCCACCTCGCGGGCACCCGCCCGTGACCACCACGGCGCCCTCCCTCACCCCTCCGCGGGCCCGAACACCTCCGCCACCGACCCAGCCGTGATCGCCCGCGAGAACCAGACCCCCAGCACATCAAGATCCGCACACCCCACGATGCGCTCCCGATCACCACCCGACACCGCCACACCCCGCCGCTCCAACAGAAGCAGAATGTCCTCGGCACGCCCCTCGGCACGCCCCTCGGCGCGCCCCTCGGCACGCAGGCTCTGCGCGGTCTCCGACTGGAAGAACGAAAGGTCGGCGGCCATGATCTGCCTCCAGAAGTCTGCGGCCGGCGTCTTGCCGAGTCCTTGTTCCGTGAGTTCGATGTAGATGCTTGCCGTGCTCTCGTCCTCGGCCGACAGGCCTTTCAACGCCGAGGCCAGCGCCTTCAGTATCGCATCGGCGCCCGGATCCCGACGGTGCAGCGCCGCGGAGAGCACGGTCAGCGGGATGTCCCGCGCCGCTTCGTCGGGGCTGTCGATCACCGGCACGTGGTCGGGCCCTAGGACCAACGGGCGCACGGTGAGCGAAGGCCACTGCGGAGGCCCGAGGTCCACCTGCCGGGCGGCCCAGGAGGCGGTGCGCCGATCGGCGCAGACGACCAGCAGGACCGGCGGCAACCCGTACTTGGCGTAGAGGTGCGCCAGATAGTAGGCCCAGCTGCCCGGACGGCCCGGGCGAAGAGCGCCGGATCCTCCTGGAAGATCCGGTGCAGCGCCTCATGAGATGAACTGACCATGCACCGAACGTAGAAGAAGGACGGACCTTGCCAGGCACATATGCCAGCAATGCAGCCGATCCGGTGACGGACCGGGTGCCGGGTTGACGTTCACGCCCCGCGCACCGCCCCCAGCCCCCGCCACCCCGAGCCCCCACCGCCCATGCGAGAGGGCCCGCACGACCGAAGTCGTGCGGGCCCTCTCTCAGGCATCAGCCCATGTCAGGTCAGAGACCGACAAGCAAGCGGAGCTTACTTGTTGATCTTGGTGACCTGGCCGGCGCCCACGGTCCGGCCACCCTCGCGGATGGCGAACTTCAGGCCCTCTTCCATGGCGACGGGCTGGATGAGCTCCACCTTCATCTCGGTGTTGTCACCCGGCATGACCATCTCGGTGCCCTCGGGGAGGGTCACGACGCCGGTCACGTCCGTCGTACGGAAGTAGAACTGCGGACGGTAGTTGTTGAAGAAGGGGGTGTGACGGCCACCCTCGTCCTTCGACAGGATGTAGGCCTGGGCCTCGAACTCGGTGTGCGGGGTGACCGAGCCCGGCTTGATGATGACCTGGCCGCGCTCGACGTCCTCGCGCTTGATGCCACGGAGGAGCAGACCGACGTTCTCACCGGCCTGGCCCTCGTCGAGCAGCTTGCGGAACATCTCGATGCCGGTGACCGTGGTGGTGGTCTTCTCGGTCTTGATGCCGATGATGTCGACGGTCTCGTTGACCTTGAGGACACCACGCTCGATGCGGCCGGTGACGACCGTACCGCGACCGGTGATGGTGAAGACGTCCTCGATCGGCATCAGGAACGGCTTGTCGACGTCGCGCTCGGGCTCCGGGATGGACTCGTCCACGGCCTTCATGAGCTCGAGGACCGAGTTGCCCCACTCCTTGTCGCCCTCGAGGGCCTTCAGAGCGGAGACCTTGACGACCGGAAGCTCGTCGCCCGGGAACTCGTACTCGGAGAGGAGCTCGCGCACCTCGAGCTCGACGAGCTCCAGGATCTCCTCGTCGTCCACCATGTCGGCCTTGTTCAGGGCGACGACGATGTACGGAACGCCGACCTGGCGGGCCAGGAGCACGTGCTCCTTGGTCTGCGGCATCGGGCCGTCGGTGGCGGCGACCACGAGGATGGCGCCGTCCATCTGCGCCGCACCCGTGATCATGTTCTTGATGTAGTCCGCGTGACCGGGGCAGTCGACGTGGGCGTAGTGACGGGTCTCCGTCTGGTACTCGACGTGCGCGATGGAGATGGTGATACCGCGCTGGCGCTCCTCGGGAGCCTTGTCGATCTGGTCGAAGGCCGAGGCCTCGTTCAGGTCCGGGTACGCGTCGTGCAGCACCTTGGTAATGGCGGCCGTGAGGGTCGTCTTACCGTGGTCGATGTGACCGATGGTGCCGATGTTGACGTGCGGCTTAGTCCGCTCGAACTTCGCCTTCGCCACGGGGGTCCTCCTGAGAGTGGTTCTGGTACGCCTTACTCATCGGCGCCAGGTGATCTTTGCTGGGAAACCCGGACCCGGGTCATTCCGTCGGGTTGGCGACGGAATGACCCTTGCAGGCTCCGGGGTCAAGCCTAAAGCGTGTGAACGGGGTCCGTTGAACGGAGTAGCCCGTTACTCGCCCTTGGCCTTCGCGATGATCTCCTCGGCGACGTTCCGGGGAACCTCGGCGTAGGAGTCGAACTGCATCGAGTAGCTTGCGCGACCCGACGTCTTGCTGCGGAGGTCTCCGACGTAGCCGAACATCTCCGACAGCGGTACAAGGCCCTTCACGACGCGGGCACCCATCCGCTCCTCCATGGCCTGGATCTGGCCACGGCGGGAGTTGATGTCGCCGATGACCTCACCCATGTAGTCCTCGGGCGTGGTGACCTCGACGGCCATCATCGGCTCCAGGAGCACGGGCGAAGCCTTGCGCGCGGCCTCCTTGAAGGCCTGCGAACCGGCGATCTTGAAGGCGAGCTCGGAGGAGTCGACCTCGTGGTAGCCACCGTCGATGAGCGTGACGCGGACGCCCGTCATCTCGTAGCCGGCCAGGATGCCGAACTGCATGGCCTCCTGAGCACCCGCGTCCACCGAAGGGATGTACTCCTTCGGGATGCGGCCACCGGTCACCTTGTTCACGAACTCGTACGAGGCGTCGCCGCCCTCGATCGGCTCGATCGCGATCTGCACCTTGGCGAACTGACCGGTACCACCGGTCTGCTTCTTGTGGGTGTAGTCCACGCGCTCGACGGTCTTGCGGATCGTCTCACGGTACGCGACCTGCGGCTTGCCGACGTTGGCCTCGACCTTGAACTCACGGCGCATGCGGTCGACCAGCACCTCGAGGTGCAGCTCGCCCATACCACCGATGATGGTCTGGCCCGTCTCCTCGTCCGAGTGGACCTGGAACGACGGGTCCTCCTCGGCGAGGCGCTGGATCGCGACGCCCAGCTTCTCCTGGTCGCCCTTCGACTTGGGCTCGATGGCGACCTGGATGACCGGCGCCGGGAAGTCCATGGACTCCAGGATCACCGGGTTCTTGTCGTCGGACAGCGTCTCACCGGTGGTGGTCTGCTTCAGGCCCATGACGGCGACGATGTCGCCGGCGCCCACCGACTCGATCTCCTCACGCTTGTTGGCGTGCATGCGGTAGATCTTGCCGATGCGCTCCTTCTTGCCCTTGACGGAGTTCAGCACCGCGGTGCCGGACTCCAGGCGGCCCGAGTAGACCCGGACGAAGGTGAGCTTGCCGAGGTGCGGGTCGCTCATGATCTTGAACGCGAGCGCGGCCAGCGGCTCGTCCTCGGACGGCTTGCGCTTGACGACGACCTCGGGGTCCTTGACGTCGTGGCCCTCGATGGCCTCGACGTCGAGCGGGGTCGGCAGGTAGCGCACGACCGCGTCGAGCAGGGGCTGCACGCCCTTGTTCTTGAACGCGGTGCCGCAGAACACCGGGGTGACCGTGGTGTCGCTGGACTTGCCGGACGCGATGGTGACACGACGGATCGCGGCGTACAGCTGCTCCTCGGTGGGCTCCTGGCCCTCGAGGAACATCTCCATGATCTCTTCGTCGTTCTCCGCGACGGCCTCGACCAGCTTGCCGCGCCACTCCTCGGCGGCCTCGGTGTGCGTGGCCGGGATGTCGACGGTGTCGTACATCTCGCCCTTGGCCGCCTCGGCGGACCACACGAGCGCCTTCATGCGGACCAGGTCCACGACGCCCTTGAAGTCGGCCTCGGCACCGATCGGGAGCTGCATGACGAGCGGCTGGGCGCCCAGGCGGTCCGAGATCATCTCCACGCAGCGGTGGAACTCGGCGCCGGTGCGGTCCAGCTTGTTCACGAAGCAGATGCGCGGCACGCCGTAGCGGTCGGCCTGACGCCACACCGTCTCGGACTGCGGCTCGACACCGGCGACACCGTCGAACACGGTCACGGCACCGTCGAGCACACGCAGGGAACGCTCCACCTCGACGGTGAAGTCGACGTGCCCCGGGGTGTCGATGATGTTGATCGTGTAGTCGTTGTCCTCGAGCGGCCAGTGACAGGTGGTCGCAGCAGACGTGATCGTGATGCCACGCTCCTGCTCCTGCTCCATCCAGTCCATCGTGGCGGCGCCGTCGTGGACCTCACCGATCTTGTACGACACACCGGTGTAGAACAGGATCCGCTCGGTGGTGGTCGTCTTGCCCGCGTCGATGTGGGCCATGATCCCGATGTTGCGGACCTTGGCCAGGTCAAGTGAAGTGGTAGCCATAAGGCTTCAGTCTTCTCTCGGTCTCGATGTGGGTAGCGACTACCAGCGGTAGTGCGCGAAGGCCTTGTTGGACTCGGCCATCTTGTGCGTGTCCTCGCGCTTCTTCACAGCGGCACCCAGGCCGTTGGAGGCGTCGAGGAGCTCGTTCAGCAGACGCTCGGTCATGGTCTTCTCGCGACGGGCGCGGGAGTAACCGACCAGCCAGCGCAGGGCGAGCGTGTTCGCACGGCCCGGCTTGACCTCGATCGGGACCTGGTAGGTCGCACCACCGACACGGCGGGACTTGACCTCGAGGGTCGGCTTGATGTTCTCGAGAGCGCGCTTCAGCGTGATGACCGGGTCGTTGCCGGTCTTCTCGCGCAGGCCCTCCATGGCGCCGTAGACGATGCGCTCGGCGGTGGAGCGCTTGCCGTTCAGCAGCACCTTGTTGATCAGGGAGGTCACCAGAGGAGAACCGTAGACCGGGTCGATGATGACCGGGCGCTTCGGGGCGGGGCCCTTACGAGGCATTCTTACTTCTCCTTCTTGGCGCCGTAGCGGCTGCGGGCCTGCTTGCGGTTCTTCACACCCTGGGTGTCAAGCGAACCGCGGATGATCTTGTAGCGAACACCCGGCAGGTCCTTCACACGGCCGCCGCGCACGAGCACGATGGAGTGCTCCTGCAGGTTGTGCCCCTCACCCGGAATGTAAGCGGTGACCTCGATCCCGCTGGTCAGACGCACACGCGCGACCTTACGCAGGGCCGAGTTCGGCTTCTTCGGGGTGGTCGTGAACACACGCGTGCAGACGCCGCGACGCTGGGGCGAACCCTCGAGTGCGGGCGTCTTGTTCTTCTCGACCTTGTCCTGCCGGCCCTTCCGGACCAGCTGCTGGATCGTAGGCACTACTTCTCCGGTTTCTGTGTGCCGAATGGTGAAGCTAACCTGGAACTTTTCCGACCCACGCGGTCGGGTGTGTCGGAGCCGCGGACTCTTGCCGCCAAAGCGGAAGGAGCGCGGATCACGGTGGCCGGTGAAGACCCCCATCGCGGTGGGAAGGCACGCACGGGGGCCAGGGCACACCCCAGGCACAAGGTCTGAGCGTACCTATCGCATTCGCTGCGGTCAAAACAAATGCGCTGGACCGACAGCGCCGCCCTTTCCGTCCCGTTTCGCACCGTTCGGTGCCGGGCGCCTCAGGCCCTGGGGGCGGGCACCCGCACCCCGTTCTCCCCGGCCGCGCCCTGCCCCGGTACCGAGGGCGCCGGCGCCGCCGAGGGCGCGGTCGGCGCCGCCGTGTCGTGCCGGACGAAGTACGTCGGCCGGTTCTGCACGGCCGTGTAGATGCGCCCCACGTACTCGCCCAGCAGACCGACGCAGACCAGCTGCACCCCGCCGATGAACACGATGCCGGTGAACAGGGAGGTCCAGCCCGGCACCGTCCGGCCCAGCGCGAAGGCGGTGAGGGTGTAGACCAGCAGCCCCAGGCAGACGACGAACGCGCCGGCGCCCAGCCAGGTGGCGATGCGCAGCGGGGCGGCGGAGAAGCCGGTGACGCTGTCGACCCCGAGCCGGATCATCCTCCCCAGCGGGTACTTGGTGCGCCCCGCCGTACGCGGAGCGCGCTCGTACGTCACCTGCCCGCTCGGGAAGCCCAGCCAGGGCACCAGGAGCCGGTAGACCCGCTGCTGGTCCGGCAGGGCCTTCAGGGCGTCGACGGCGGCCCGGCTGAGCAGCCGGAAGTCCCCCGCCTGGGCCGGGACCGAGGGACCCGCGAGGCGCCGCATCAGCCGGTAGTAGCAGCCCGCCGTCCACCGCTTGAACCCGGAGTCGCTGCTGCGGTCGTCGCGGACGCCGTAGACGATGTCG
Source organism: Streptomyces sp. NPDC041968 (assembly GCF_055589025.1). Taxonomy (NCBI): domain Bacteria; kingdom Bacillati; phylum Actinomycetota; class Actinomycetes; order Kitasatosporales; family Streptomycetaceae; genus Streptomyces; species Streptomyces sp. NPDC041968. The sequence continues at coordinate 244,158 of NZ_JBVJCB010000005.1, forward strand.
AGGCCCTCGGCACGGGCCAGCGCCAGCATGTCGGGGATCTTCTCCGGCGGGTCCTGGAGATCGGCGTCGAGGCTGACCACGTAGGTGCCCACGGCCCGGTCCAGGCCGGCCGTGAGGGCCGCCTGGTGCCCGGAGTTGCGCCGCAGCGCGACCACACGCAGCTCCGGCCAGCCCAGCCGGAAGGCGGCGAGCAGCTCCGCCGTACGGTCCCCGCTGCCGTCGTCGACCGCCACGACCTCGTGGGCGACGCCCAGCTCCGTCAGGACCGGGCGCAGTCGGCTGACCAGCGCGGGGAGGACTTCTTCTTCGTTGTACATCGGTATGACGACCGACAGCACGACCGGTCCGTGCTGCTCCGCGTCCCGTTCCTCGGGCACCGCGCCTCCCCTCACCCTGATCCTGAGCACAGATGTGCGACTCTTGTGCGATCTTATGGCAGCAATTGACGCTTGAGCACGGACCGAGGGGGATGACAGCCATGGACACGGCTGCCGACGACACGGTGACCGACAGGCCCGCCGGCGCACCGGACGGGCAGCCCGAGGACCGTCCGGAGCGCTCCTGGCGGACCTGGCGTCCCGTCCTCCCCGACCGCGCCCGCCCCTACCTGCCCGCACTGGCCCTGTACGGCGTCACCAAGCTCGTCGGCCTCGCGGTCTTCGCGTCGCTGCTGGAGTACGCCGGTGACTACGAGGGCAAGAACCCGCGCTTCGGCGGGGGCGCCCACTGGTGGGACGTGCTGGCCACCTGGGACGGCTGGTGGTACCTCCAGGTCGCCGAGCACGGCTACAGCCCCTCCCTGGTACGGCTCGGCGGCGACGGCCTGTTCACCGTCCAGCAGAACTCGGTCGCCTTCTTCCCGCTCTACCCGGCGCTGATCCGCATGGTCTCGGAGGTCACCGGCCTCGGGCTGTACGGCGCCGGCATCCTCGTCTCCGTCGTCTGCTCGTTCGTCGCGGCCGCGGGCATCTTCGCCGTGGTCCGCCTCGTGGCCGGGGCCCGCGCGGGCACGATCGCCGCCGGGCTGTGGGCCGTCGCGCCCGGCGCGGGCGTCGAGTGGGCCGTGTACTCCGAGTCCCTGTTCGTCGCCATCGCCGCCTGGGCCTGCTACGCGGTGATGACCGGGCGCTGGGTGACGGCCGGGCTGCTGGCCTTCACCGCGGGCCTGAACCGGCCCACGTCCGCCGTCCTCATAGGCGCCGTGGGCCTGGCCGCCCTGGTGACCCTGGCCCGGCCGGCCTCCCGGCGCGAGCACGGCGTACGGGGCCCGGTGTACGCCATGGTCGTGGCCCCGCTCGGCCTGCTCGGCTACATCGCCTGGGTCGGCTACCGCACCGGCGAGGCCACCGCGTACTTCACGCTCCAGCGCGAGGGCTGGGCGCACTTCTTCGACTACGGCGCCTACACCCTGGACGTGCTGCGCAACCTCGCCGTCGGCAAGGGCGACTACGTCTTCGCCTTCTCCACCCCGGACCTGCTCTCCCTCCAGCTGGTCCTGGCGCTGCCCTTCCTGATCGCCCTGATGCTGCGCAAGAAGCCCCCGCTGGTCCTGGTCGCCTACACGCTGGCCACGATCATCACGGTCCTCGGCACCCAGCAGATGTTCGGCAACACCATGCGCTACCTGCTGCCGGCCTTCCCCCTGCTCCTCGCGCCGGCCGCGGCCCTCGCCCGCCTGAGGCTCCCGAGCCTCGCGGTCTTCTTCACCACGGCCGCGCTCGCCTCCGGCTGGTACGCGCACTACGTCATCTTCGAGCTGGGCGTGCCGTAGCCACCGCGTCCGCACACGCCGAAGGGCGGCCACCCCTCCCGGGGTGACCGCCCTTCGGCGTTCAAGCGTTACCCGCTCACTGGTTGTACGGACCGTAGTCGTAGTCCTCCAGCGGGACGGCCTGGCCGGAGCCGGTGCCGAACGGCGAGTAGTCGATGTCGTCGTAGCCGACGGCCGAGTACATCGCGGCCTTGGCCTCCTCGGTCGGCTCCACCCGGATGTTGCGGTAGCGGGACAGGCCCGTACCGGCCGGGATGAGCTTACCGATGATGACGTTCTCCTTGAGGCCGATGAGGCTGTCGGACTTGGCGTTGATCGCCGCGTCCGTCAGGACTCGGGTCGTCTCCTGGAAGGAGGCGGCCGACAGCCAGGATTCCGTCGCCAGCGAGGCCTTGGTGATACCCATCAGCTGCGGACGACCGGAGGCCGGGTGACCGCCCTCCTGGACCACACGACGGTTCTCGGTCTCGAACTTCGAGCGCTCGACCAGCTCGCCGGGCAGCAGTTCCGCGTCGCCCGACTCGATGATCGTCACGCGGCGCAGCATCTGCCGGATGATGATCTCGATGTGCTTGTCGTGGATCGACACACCCTGCGAGTTGTAGACCTTCTGGACCTCGCCGACCAGGTGGACCTGGACGGCACGCTGACCCAGGATGCGCAGCACGTCGTGCGGGTTGGTGGCACCCACGGTGAGCTTCTGGCCCACCTCGACGTGGTCGCCCTCGCCCACCAGCAGACGGGCACGCTTCGAGATCGGGAACGCCGTCTCGTCGCTGCCGTCGTCGGGGGTGACGACGAGCTTCTTGGTCTTCTCGGTCTCCTCGATCCGGACGCGGCCGGAGGCCTCGGAGATCGGGGCGACACCCTTCGGGGTACGGGCCTCGAAGAGCTCGACGACACGCGGCAGACCCTGCGTGATGTCGTCACCTGCCACACCACCGGTGTGGAAGGTACGCATCGTCAGCTGGGTGCCGGGCTCACCGATGGACTGGGCGGCGATGATGCCGACCGCCTCACCGATGTCGACCAGCTTGCCGGTGGCCAGGGAGCGGCCGTAGCACATGGCGCAGGTGCCGACCTGGGACTCGCAGGTCAGGATCGAACGGGTCTTGACCTCCTCGACACCGTTGGCGACCAGGGCGTCGATCAGGACGTCACCGAGGTCGACGTTGGCCGGCGCGATCACCTTGCCGTCGATGACGACGTCCTCGGCGAGCATGCGGGCGTACACGCTGGTCTCGACGTCCTCGGCCTTGCGCAGCGTGCCGTCCGCGTCGCGCGTGGCGATCGGCAGCTTGAGGCCGCGCTCGGTGCCGCAGTCCTCCTCGCGAATGATGACGTCCTGGGAGACGTCGACCAGACGACGGGTGAGGTAACCCGAGTCGGCGGTACGCAGAGCGGTGTCCGCCAGACCCTTACGGGCACCGTGCGTGGAGATGAAGTACTCCAGCACGGACAGGCCCTCACGGAACGAGGCCTTGATCGGACGCGGGATCGTCTCGTTCTTGGCGTTCGACACGAGACCACGCATACCGGCGATCTGACGCATCTGCATCATGTTGCCTCGTGCGCCCGAGTTCACCATCATGAAGATCGGGTTGGTCTTCGGGAAGTTCTCGTTCATCGCCTCGGCGACCTCGTTGGTCGCCTTGGTCCAGATCGCGATGAGCTCCTGCGTGCGCTCGTCCTTGGTGATCAGACCGCGCTCGTACTGCTTCTGGACCTTCTCGTCCTGAGCCTCGTAGCCCTTGACGATCTCCTTCTTCGCCTCGGGAACGACGACGTCGGAGATGGCCACGGTGACGCCGGAACGGGTCGCCCAGAAGAAGCCGGAGGCCTTCAGGTTGTCGAGCGTCGCCGCCACGATGACCTTCGGGTACCGCTCGGCGAGGTCGTTGACGATCTCGGAGAGCTGCTTCTTGCCGACCTCGTAGTCGACGAAGGGGTAGTCCTCGGGCAGCAGCTCGTTGAAGAGCGCGCGGCCCAGCGTGGTCTTCAGGGTGAAGGTGTCACCCTGCTGCCACTCCGGCTCACCCTCCTCGCGGGCCGGGGGCTCCCAGCCGCGGGGCGGGATGGTGCCCACCGGGAAGCGGATGTCGACCTTCGACTGGAGCGACAGGTCGCCCGCGTCGAACGCCATGATCGCCTCGGCGGCGGAACCGAACGCGCGGCCCTCGCCCTTGAGGTCCCGGCCCTCGCCGTCGGTGGTGAGGAAGAACAGACCGAGGACCATGTCCTGGGTCGGCATCGTCACCGGACGGCCGTCGGCCGGCTTGAGGATGTTGTTCGAGGACAGCATCAGGATGCGGGCCTCGGCCTGCGCCTCCGCGGAGAGCGGCAGGTGGACGGCCATCTGGTCACCGTCGAAGTCCGCGTTGAACGCGGTGCAGACGAGCGGGTGGATCTGGATGGCCTTGCCCTCGACCAGCTGCGGCTCGAAGGCCTGGATGCCGAGGCGGTGCAGCGTGGGCGCACGGTTCAGCAGAACCGGGTGCTCCGCGATGACCTCTTCCAGCACGTCGTACACGACCGTGCGGCCGCGCTCGACCATGCGCTTGGCGCTCTTGATGTTCTGCGCGTGGTTCAGGTCGACCAGGCGCTTCATCACGAACGGCTTGAAGAGCTCCAGCGCCATGGCCTTGGGCAGACCGCACTGGTGCAGCTTCAGCTGCGGGCCGACGACGATGACGGAACGCGCCGAGTAGTCGACTCGCTTACCGAGCAGGTTCTGACGGAAACGACCCTGCTTGCCCTTGAGCATGTCGCTCAGAGACTTCAGCGGGCGGTTGCCGGGACCGGTCACCGGGCGACCACGACGACCGTTGTCGAAGAGGGCGTCCACGGCCTCCTGGAGCATGCGCTTCTCGTTGTTCACGATGATCTCGGGCGCGCCGAGGTCGAGAAGCCGCTTCAGGCGGTTGTTGCGGTTGATCACGCGGCGGTACAGGTCGTTCAGGTCGGAGGTCGCGAAGCGGCCACCGTCCAGCTGCACCATCGGACGCAGGTCCGGCGGGATGACCGGCACGCAGTCCAGCACCATGCCCTTGGGGCTGTTGCTGGTCTGCAGGAACGCGGAGACGACCTTGAGGCGCTTGAGCGCACGGGTCTTCTTCTGGCCCTTGCCGGTGCGGATGATCTCGCGGAGGCGCTCGGCCTCCTCGTCGAGGTCGAAGGACTCCAGGCGCTTCTGCAGCGCGGCGGCGCCCATGGAGCCGTCGAAGTACGTGCCGAAGCGGTCACGCAGCTCGCGGTAGAGCAGCTCGTCGCCCTCGAGGTCCTGGACCTTGAGGTTCTTGAACCGGTTCCACACCTCGTCGAGGCGGTCGATCTCGCGCTGCGCACGGTCGCGCAGCTGCTTCATCTCACGCTCGGCACCCTCGCGCACCTTGCGGCGCACGTCGGCCTTGGCGCCCTCGGCCTCCAGCTCGGCGAGGTCCGTCTCGAGCTTCTTGGCGCGGGCCTCCAGGTCGGAGTCGCGACGGTTCTCGATCTGCTGACGCTCGACGGAGACGTGCGCCTCCAGGGACGGCAGGTCGCGGGTACGACGCTCCTCGTCCACGAACGTGATCATGTACGCCGCGAAGTAGATGACCTTCTCGAGGTCCTTCGGGGCGAGGTCGAGCAGGTAGCCCAGGCGCGACGGGACGCCCTTGAAGTACCAGATGTGGGTGACGGGTGCGGCCAGTTCGATGTGGCCCATCCGCTCGCGGCGCACCTTGGCGCGCGTGACCTCGACGCCACAGCGCTCACAGATGATGCCCTTGAAGCGGACGCGCTTGTACTTGCCGCAGTAGCACTCCCAGTCCCGGGTCGGACCGAAGATCTTCTCGCAGAAGAGTCCGTCCTTCTCGGGCTTGAGCGTGCGGTAGTTGATCGTCTCGGGCTTCTTGACCTCGCCGTGGCTCCACTGACGGATGTCGTCAGCGGTGGCCAGGCCGATCCGGAGCTCGTCGAAGAAGTTGACGTCGAGCACTATGCGTCAATCCCTCTCAGGGTTGTAAGTCTGTGGTCTGAAACGGGGGTCGCGGGATCGGCGGGGCCTCTGCGTGAGAGGCCCCGCCTGACTCCCGTCAGACCTCTTCGACGCTGCTCGGCTCGCGCCGCGACAGGTCGATGCCGAGCTCCTCCGCAGCGCGGAAGACGTCCTCGTCGGTGTCACGCATCTCGATGGACATGCCGTCCGAGGACAGCACCTCCACGTTGAGGCACAGGGACTGCATCTCCTTGATGAGCACCTTGAAGGACTCGGGGATGCCGGGCTCAGGGATGTTCTCGCCCTTGACGATGGCCTCGTAGACCTTCACGCGGCCGGTCACGTCGTCGGACTTGATGGTCAGCAGCTCCTGGAGGGCGTACGCGGCGCCGTACGCCTCCAGCGCCCACACCTCCATCTCACCGAAGCGCTGGCCACCGAACTGGGCCTTACCACCCAGCGGCTGCTGGGTGATCATCGAGTACGGACCGGTCGACCGGGCGTGCAGCTTGTCGTCGACCAGGTGGTGGAGCTTGAGGATGTACATGTAGCCGACCGAGATCGGCTCCGGGAACGGCTCACCGGAGCGGCCGTCGAACAGCCGCGCCTTGCCGGACGGGAGCACCATGCGCTCGCCGTCGCGGTTCGGGATGGTGTGCTGGAGCAGACCGGCCAGCTCGTCCTCACGCGCACCGTCGAAGACCGGGGTGGCGACGTTGGTGCCGGGCTCGACCTTGTCGGCGCCGATGGCCTGCAGACGCTGGGCCCACTCCTCCGCGAGGCCGGAGACGTCCCAGCCGCGGCTGGCGAGCCAGCCGAGGTGGATCTCCAGGACCTGTCCCGGGTTCATTCGGGACGGGACACCCAGCGGGTTCAGGATGATGTCGACGGGCGTGCCGTCCTCCAGGAACGGCATGTCCTCGATCGGGTTGATCTTGGAGATGACGCCCTTGTTGCCGTGGCGGCCGGCGAGCTTGTCACCGTCGGTGATCTTGCGCTTCTGCGCCACGTACACGCGCACCAGCTGGTTCACACCGGGGGGAAGCTCGTCGCCCTCCTCGCGGTCGAAGACGCGGACGCCGATGACCTTGCCGATCTCACCGTGCGGCACCTTCAGGGAGGTGTCGCGCACCTCGCGCGCCTTCTCACCGAAGATCGCGCGGAGCAGGCGCTCCTCCGGGGTCAGCTCGGTCTCACCCTTGGGCGTGACCTTGCCGACGAGGATGTCGCCGGCGACGACCTCGGCACCGATGCGGATGATGCCGCGCTCGTCGAGGTCGGCGAGGACCTCCTCGGAGACGTTCGGGATGTCCCGGGTGATCTCCTCGGGGCCGAGCTTGGTGTCACGGGCGTCGACCTCGTGCTCCTCGATGTGGATCGAGGAGAGGACGTCGTCCTGCACGAGGCGCTGCGACAGGATGATCGCGTCCTCGTAGTTGTGACCCTCCCACGGCATGAACGCGACCAGCAGGTTCTTGCCGAGCGCCATCTCGCCGTTCTCGGTGGCCGGACCGTCGGCCAGGACCTGGCCCTCGATGACCCGGTCGCCCTCGGCGACGATGACCTTCTGGTTGACCGAGGTTCCCTGGTTGGACCGGGAGAACTTGGCCAGGCGGTACGTGATGTACGTGCCGTCGTCGTTGGTCGTGGTGATGTAGTCCGCGGAGACCTCCTGGACCACACCCGCCTTCTCGGCCTTGACCACGTCGCCGGCGTCGGCGGCGGAGCGGTACTCCATGCCGGTGCCGACCAGCGGGGACTCGCTCTTGATGAGCGGCACCGCCTGACGCATCATGTTCGCGCCCATCAGGGCACGGTTGGCGTCGTCGTGCTCGAGGAACGGGATCATGGCGGTCGCGACCGACACCATCTGGCGCGGCGAGACGTCCATGTAGTCGACGTCGTCACCGGGGACGTAGTCGACCTCTCCGCCACGGCGGCGGACCAGGACGCGGGCCTCGGAGAAACGCATGTCGTCGTTGAGCGTGGCGTTGGCCTGCGCGATGACGAAGCGGTCCTCCTCGTCGGCGGTCAGGTAGTCCACGTCGTCCGTGACCTGGCCGTCGACGACCTTGCGGTACGGCGTCTCGATGAAACCGAAGGGGTTGATCCGGCCGTACGAGGCGAGCGAGCCGATCAGACCGATGTTCGGGCCTTCGGGCGTCTCGATCGGGCACATGCGGCCGTAGTGCGACGGGTGCACGTCGCGGACCTCGAAGCCGGCCCGCTCACGGGAGAGACCACCCGGGCCGAGGGCGTTCAGACGACGCTTGTGCGTCAGCCCCGACAGCGGGTTGTTCTGGTCCATGAACTGGGACAGCTGGCTGGTGCCGAAGAACTCCTTGATGGAGGCGACGACCGGCCGGATGTTGATCAGGGTCTGCGGCGTGATCGCCTCGACGTCCTGGGTGGTCATGCGCTCGCGCACGACGCGCTCCATACGGGCGAGACCCGTACGGACCTGGTTCTGGATCAGCTCGCCGACGTTGCGGATGCGGCGGTTGCCGAAGTGGTCGATGTCGTCGGTCTCGACGACGATCTCCCGGCCCGACTCGCCGACCGTCTCGGTCTCACCGGCGTGCAGCTTCACCAGGTACTTGATGGTGGCGATGACGTCGTCGGTGGTGAGGACGCCGGCGTCCAGGGGCTCGTCGGCGCCGAGCTTCTTGTTCACCTTGTAGCGGCCGACCTTGGCGAGGTCGTAGCGCTTCGGGTTGAAGTAGAGGTTCTCGAGCAGCGTCTGCGCGGCCTCACGCGTGGGGGGCTCGCCCGGACGCAGCTTGCGGTAGATGTCGAGCAGCGCGTCGTCCTGGCCCTGGGTGTGGTCCTTCTCCAGGGTGGCGCGCATGGACTCGTACTCGCCGAACTCCTCCAGGATCTGCTCGGTCGTCCAACCGAGAGCCTTGAGCAGGACGGTCACGGACTGCTTGCGCTTGCGGTCGATGCGCACACCGACCATGTCGCGCTTGTCGATCTCCATCTCCAGCCAGGCACCCCGGGACGGGATGATCTTGGCGGAGAAGATGTCCTTGTCGGACGTCTTGTCGATGGAGGAGTCGAAGTAGACACCCGGCGAACGGACCAGCTGCGACACCACGACACGCTCGGTGCCGTTGATGACGAAGGTGCCCTTGTTGGTCATGAGCGGGAAGTCGCCCATGAAGACCGTCTGGGACTTGATCTCGCCGGTCTCGTTGTTGGTGAACTCGGCGGTGACGAAGAGCGGGGCCGCGTACGTGAAGTCGCGGTCCTTGCACTCGTCGATGCTGTTCTTGGGGGGCTCGAAACGGTGGTCGCGGAACGTCAGCGACATCGACCCGGAGAAGTCCTCGATCGGCGAGATCTCCTCGAAGATCTCTTCCAGACCGGACTTGGTGGGGACGTCCTGACCGGACTCCAGAGCCGACTCGACGCGAGCCTTCCACGCGTCGTTGCCGAGCAGCCAGTCGAAGCTCTCGGTTTGCAGCGCGAGAAGGTTCGGAACCTCGAGGGGCTCCTTGATCTTTGCAAAGGAGATGCGCAGCGGGGCGGTGCTGGCAGCGTTGTTCGTATTCGCGGTCGAGGCATTGCGCGAGGCGGCCAAGAGGGGGTCCTTCCGAGGGCTCGGACTCACTACGCGCGTACCGGCCCCTCTTCCGTGCACGAAGACAGGGGGTGCCTGACGTGGCGAAAAGCCAGGTCGGACATGCTCTGGTCGTCAGTGCTCGGGCGAGGGTAGACCCCTGGTGACGGGCAGGGGGCAGCTAACAGGCAGCGCAAAGGGACAGTGTAGCCACTTGGCTCACTGATGTCCAGTGCGGTTCTCGGGGACCGTGTTCGCTCCTCGTTGTTCTCACCACCTGCGGCAAGGCCTCGCCCTCAACGCACGTTGATACTGCCCTCTTCGCCGTCGATCCATGCCTCGGATTCGGATCCTTTGACGACGCCCTGAGAATTGCGCGCTGCGTGCTGTTCGTCAAGGCCCCCCTAGGCCCGAACCGGTCGCCTCCAGCGGCTCTCAGGGCCCCGGAGACGGCACGACGAAGATCACCCTACTCTCCGTCGTCACGCGTGCAAGGCAGCCGCCGCCGCACCCTCGGATACGCCGAAGAGCGACCACCCGGATGGATGATCGCTCTTCGGTGCTACGGCGTTACAGACCCTGCCGGATCCGTGGTGCCGGTGCGGTCTTACTTGACCTCGACGGAGGCGCCGGCGCCCTTGAGGGACTCGGCGGCCTTCTCGGCGGCGTCCTTGGCGACCTTCTCGAGGACGGGCTTCGGGGCGCCGTCCACGAGGTCCTTGGCCTCCTTCAGACCCAGGGAGGTCAGCTCACGCACGACCTTGATGACCTGGATCTTCTTGTCGCCGGCACCGGTGAGGATGACGTCGAACTCGTCCTTCTCCTCCTCGGCGGGGGCGGCGCCACCAGCGGCACCACCGGCGACGACGACCGGCGCGGCGGCGGCGGCGGTGACGTCGAACTTCTCCTCGAAGGCCTTCACGAACTCGGAGAGCTCGATGAGGGTCATCTCCTCGAACTGGGCGAGCAGGTCGTCCTGGCTGAGCTTCGCCATGATGGCGGTCCTTCCACTAATTCGGCAGGTGCCGGATGTACGGGGTGAGGCGGGCGTACGTCGGGCCCGCTGCGATCCGCGCCGCGCTCAGGCGGCCCGGATCAGAAAGCGAGCCGAATTACTCGGCACCGCCCTGCTCGTCCTGCTTGGCACGGAGCGCGTCCACGGTGCGGACGAGCTTCGACGGCAGCGCCTGGAAGACAGAGGCAGCCTGCGACTGCTTGCCCTTCATGGCACCGGCCAGCTTGGAGAGCAGAACCTCGCGGGACTCGAGGTCCGCAAGCTTCTTGATCTCGTCGGCGGACAGCGCCTTGCCGTCAAGGACACCGCCCTTGATGACGAGGTTGGGGTTGTCCTTGGCGAAGTCGCGCAGACCCTTCGCCGACACCACCGGGTCACCGGTGATGAAGGCGACAGCCGTCGGACCATTGAACTGGTCGTCCAGCGTCGTGATCCCGGCCTCATTGGCCGCAATCTTGGTCAGCGTGTTCTTCACCACGGCGTACTGGGCGTTCTCACCGAGCGACCGGCGCAGCGTCTTGAGCTGCGCCACGGTGAGACCGCGGTACTCGGTCAGCACGGCGGCGTTGGAGCTGCGGAACTTGTCCGTCAGCTCGGCAACCGCGGCAGCCTTGTCGGGCGTCGCCATAGAGCCTCGGCCTCCTTCCGGGTGATTCGGACCGCGCGGACCCGAAGGAGGACTGGAGAAAACGAAACGCCCCGGCGCAGGCGCACGGGGCGTGGCTCGACCGTCGGCACACCCATGGGGCGTGAGGTCCGGGAGCTCATCCACAGTCACCTGCGCGGGTCGTCCGCAGTTCAGCGGATCCTTCGGCCACCGTGCCCTCCGAGGAGCACACGGCAACGACCAGCGGTCTTTGGCTTCTGGTGAAGCGTACGGGAACGGGGCAGTGTCAAGCAAATCCGCCCTTACGGCGACCCGGGGGCGCTCAGCCCGTCTGGGACTCCTTCATCATCTCGGCCAGGTCGACGGTGTCCTTGGCGGGCGGAGCGGAGACCTTCACGGGCTCGTTGAAGCCGAGGAAGGTGATCGTCATGTCCAGCGGACCCTTGTCGGCCTTGCCGCGCATGCGGAACTGCTTGGTGTGGTCGTCGCCGTCGATCCACACGTCCATCGTGAGCTTGTCGACGCCCATCTGCTCGTACTGCTCGACGCTCTTGCGGCGCTTGTCGCGGGTCTCCTTGTCCTCGCCCTCGAGGGACTTCTCCAGGTCGGCGAGATTGAGCGTGCCCTTGTAGTGGGTGGTCTCCACGCCGTCGACGGTCTCGGTGCCGACCTTCTCCACGTCGTCGGCGCCGGTGAGGAAGGTGGACTCGGTCGCCGGGTTCTTGTCGGCCTGGGAGGCGCCGCCCAGCTGGTTCAGCTCCTTGTCGGCGCCGAGCGCGGCCAGGTCGAACTTCATCCAGCTCTTGCCGTCCATCTCCTTGGCGGCCTCGGCGCCGCCGCCGATGTACATGGCCTTGTCGACGAGCCGGATCTCCGCCTTGGCGTCAGCGCCCTGGTCGAGCGCCGTCATCTTCATGCTCATCGCGAGCGTGGGCTCCAGCTGCATCTGGGCCTCGGCCTCGACCCGGCCCTCCTCGGGAGCCCGCCCGGTCATGCGGTAGCGGAGGGACTTGATCTCCTCCGTGTTCTTCGCCGCCTTGGCGACGGCCGCGGCCGGCGTCATCTTCGGGGACTCCTCGCCCCCGTCGGAACAGCCCACCGCGCCGGCGGCGAGCAGCAGAGCGGTCAGACCGGCGCCCACGGGCACGCGTACGGACGTCTTCATGAGTTCCCCCCACGGAAACACGCTTCGCAGGGCACACGGACTGCGCACTGCTTCTTCACAGCAAGGACGCGAGCGTATCGGAGATGGTTCGAACGATCTTGTGATTTATGCGGGGGCGGTTCCGCGGGAGTACGGCGGCCGGCGTCCGGTCAGGAGCCGTCGCCCCGCGTCTTCAGCAGTTCCCTGAAGTCCGCCGTGTCCGCGGCCGGCGGGCGCTTCGGGACGGCGCCTGTGCCGTAGTCGCTGTAGTACGCGGTCTGGGTCAGCTTCCCGGTTTCCGTCCGGCCCCGCTCGACCTTCTTGACCAGCAGGTCCCGGTCGTCCACCCAGATGTCGACGGTGCGGGCGGTGGCGCCGCCGACCGTGCCGGTCCAGTGCGTGGTGTGCCGGCCGCGGGTCGTCTCCGCACCGACCTCGCGCACGTCCTCGGCCGCCAGCAGGGCCTGCACCGCCAGGTGCGGGGTGGTCTCGCGCAGCTGGTCCGCGAAGCCGCCGCCCGCGTCTCCACCGAGGGCGTCCAGATCCGCGTAGGCGTACTTGATCCAGTGCCGGCCGCCCACCCGGTCGGCGAACCGGTCGCCGAGCCTGGCGTAGTACGCGTCGGGCAGGTAGCGGGCCTCCAGCGCGGTGGTGCCGAGCCGGCGCATCGTCTCGGCGGTCGTGCCGCCCGTGTACGTGATCGTCAGGGTGCCGGTGAGGCCGTCGCGCCAGCCGAGGGTGCCGGCGGCCTTCAGGGACAGTTCCCCGCCGATGACGGTCGTGGACTCGACCCTGGCCGAGCCGGCCCGTCCGGTGGCCCGCTCCACGGCGCGCAGGGGCCGGGTCGTCGGGTCGGTGGCGCGGGCGGCGTCGGTGGAGGGCGCGGACCCGGCGGCGGAGGTGCAGGCGGTGACGGAGACCAACACGGTCGCCACCGCGACCCGGAGGACCGTACGGCGTGCCGTCGTGCGCGTCATCCGCCCCACCCCTGTGCGCCGTATGCGAGTTCGCTGCCCGCACGCTAGCCCAGCGGGCCGGTGTCCGTACCGGAAAAGCGGAACGGGCCCCGCACCTCGGAAGGTGCGGGGCCCGTGAACCCTTGGGGGGTGAGCCGTCGGCTCAGACCGCCGCCGGGTCCTCCTCGACGAGGAGGTTGCGGGTGCGGTTGGAGTCCAGCGGGATGCCGGGGCCCATCGTGGTGCTGATGGCGGCCTTCCGGATGTACCGGCCCTTGGCGGCGGACGGCTTCAGACGGAGGACTTCCTCCAGCGCCGCGCCGTAGTTCTCCACCAGCTTGGTGTCGTCGAACGACGTCTTGCCGATGATGAAGTGCAGGTTCGAGTGCTTGTCGACGCGGAACTCGATCTTGCCGCCCTTGATCTCGGTCACGGCCTTGGCCACGTCCGGGGTCACGGTGCCGGTCTTCGGGTTCGGCATCAGACCACGCGGGCCGAGGACGCGGCCGAGGCGGCCGACCTTGCCCATGAGGTCCGGGGTGGCGACGACGGCGTCGAAGTCCAGACGGCCCTTCGACACCTCGTCGATCAGTTCGTCGGCGCCGACGATGTCGGCGCCCGCGGCACGCGCGGCCTCGGCACGGTCACCGGTCGCGAAGACCAGGACCCGGGCGGTCTTACCGGTGCCGTGCGGGAGGTTCACGGTGCCACGGACCATCTGGTCGGCCTTGCGCGGGTCGACACCCAGGCGGAAGGCGACCTCGACGGTGCTGTCGAACTTGGTCGTGGAGGTCTCCTTGGCGAGACGGACGGCCTCGAGCGGGGCGTAGAGCTTGTCCCGGTCGATCTTCTCGTCCGCAGCGCGGAGAGACTTGCTGCGCTTGCTCACTACTGCTCCTGTTGGCTACTGAGGAGTCGTGGTCCGGGCCGAGCAGGCCCTGCCACTACTACTGCTGGTTTACGGGGGTGGAGGTCAGCCCTCGACCGTGACGCCCATGGAGCGCGCGGTACCGGCGATGATCTTCTCCGCCTGGTCCAGGTCGTTGGCGTTGAGGTCGGGCATCTTCGTGGTGGCGATCTCACGGACCTGCTCGCGGGTGATCTTCGCGACCTTGGTCTTGTGCGGCTCGCCGGAGCCCTTCTCCACGCCCGCGGCCTTGAGGATCATCTTCGCGGCCGGCGGGGTCTTCGTGATGAAGGTGAAGGAGCGGTCCTCGTAGACCGTGATCTCCACCGGGATGACCCAGCCACGCTGCGACTCGGTCGCGGCGTTGTAGGCCTTGCAGAACTCCATGATGTTGACGCCGTGCTGACCCAGCGCGGGGCCGACCGGCGGGGCCGGGTTCGCGGCACCGGCCTGGATCTGGAGCTTGATGAGCCCCGTGACCTTCTTCTTCTTGGGAGGCATAGCTCTCCGGGTCCTTTCGATTCGGGTCCTGCCGGCATCCGGGGGCGACCCGGACACAGGCATACCGCACAACGATAACGGGTATAGATGCGCGGCCAAAAACCGAGCAGGTCAGGCAGGGCGCGAACGCCCGCCTGACCGGCTCGGAAGCAGTTGCGACCAGAGAACGACCGGTGTGCGGTGCTAGTTCTTCTGGATCTGGTCGAAGCTCAGCTCGACCGGGGTCTCGCGGCCGAAGATCTCGACGAGGCCCTTGACCTTCTTCGAGTCGGCGTTGATCTCGTTGATCGTGGCCTGCAGCGTCGCGAACGGGCCGTCGGTGACGGTGACCGAGTCGCCCACCTCGAAGTCCAGGACCTGGACCTCGACCTTGCGCTGCGGAGCGGGCTTGCCCTCGGCCTCGGCGGCCTCGCGGGCGGCCTTCTCCTCGGCCTCGGGGGCGAGCATCTTGACGATCTCGTCCAGCGTCAGCGGGTACGGGTCGTAGGCGTTGCCGACGAAGCCGGTGACGCCGGGGGTGTTGCGGACGACACCCCAGGACTCGTTGGTCAGGTCCATGCGGACCAGGACGTAACCCGGCAGCTTGTTCTGGCGGATCGTCTTGCGGTCGCCGTTCTTGATCTGGACGACCTCTTCCTGCGGCACCTCGGCCTGGAAGATGTAGTCCTCGACGTTCAGCGAGACGGCGCGCTGCTCGAGGTTGGTCTTCACGCGGTTCTCGTAACCGGCGTAGGTGTGGATGACGTACCACTCGCCGGGGAGGACGCGCAGCTCCTGGCGGAGCGCCTCGATCGGGTCGAGCTCGGGCTCGGGCTCCGCGGCCTCGTCCGCCGGCTCGGCGGTCTCGTCCTCCGCGGCCTCGTCCTCGGCGGTCTCGTCCGCGACGTCCTCGTCGGTCTCGTCCGCGACGACGGCGTCGTCGGCAGCCTCGGTCTCGGCGGAGACCTCGGTGTCCTCGTTGTCGGCGCCCTCGACGGTGCCGAGCTCGTCCTCGACGGACTCGACCGGCTCGATGGCGTCGTTCACGTTCGGGTCAGACACTGTGGCTGCTTCTTCCTGGATACATAGGGGTGGAACACGCGAAAGGGGCGCCGGGTACCTCGGCGCCCTTCGCTCTCGACTCAGCCGAAGACGTACTTGGCGGCGTGAGAGAAGCCATAGTCAATCAGAGTCACCAGGCCGATCATGATGACCACGAAGATGATCACCACGGTGGTGTACGTCGTCAGCTGGTTGCGAGTCGGCCAGACGACCTTGCGGAGCTCTGCGACGATCTGGCGGTAGAAGAGGGCGAGGCGCTTCAGGGGGCCCTTCTTGGCACGCTTGCCGCCCTTGCGGGACTTCTTGTCCGGCGCCTCGTCCTGGGCATCAGGCATGTCGATGGAGCCCACGGCGTCCGTCACTCGTCCTCACCTGATTCCGGGTCGTGGCCGTGCCGCGCCCGGTCTGAGCCGCACGGCGGTGCATTGCTGTACGTACATGCGCACACATCCTGGCGAAGGTGTGTGTAGCAGGGCCGGAGGGACTTGAACCCCCAACCGCTGGTTTTGGAGACCAGTGCTCTACCAATTGAGCTACGACCCTTTGTGTGCCCCCCAACGTACCGCATTCGCCCGGATGCTTGGTGTGCACCGAGTGACTGCGGGCCGGTGAAGGCCAACGAGGTGAGAGTGTACGTGTTCACGGGCCGGGCGTCGAACAGAAAGCACGCCCGGACTGATGTTCAGGGCGGGACCCGGTCCTGTTCAGTCCGTGAAACCCCTGTGCCGGGGAGGTTTCCGGTCTGGAACGATGGGGCCATGAGCGCTGCAACCCCACCCACCGAGCGCCGGGTCTCCGCCCGAGTCGGCTCGATCTCCGAGTCCGCCACCCTCGCCGTGGACGCCAAGGCCAAGGCCCTCAAGGCCGCCGGGCGTCCGGTGATCGGCTTCGGCGCAGGCGAACCCGACTTCCCGACGCCGGACTACATCGTCGAGGCCGCGATCGAGGCCTGCAAGAACCCGAAGTTCCACCGCTACACGCCGGCCGGCGGTCTGCCCGAGCTGAAGGCCGCGATCGCCGCGAAGACGCTGCGCGACTCCGGCTACGAGGTCGACCCCTCGCAGATCCTCGTCACCAACGGCGGAAAGCAGGCCATCTACGAGGCGTTCGCCGCGATCCTCGACCCGGGCGACGAGGTCATCGTCCCGGCGCCGTACTGGACCACGTACCCGGAGTCGATCCGGCTGGCCGGCGGTGTGCCCGTCGAGGTCGTCGCCGACGAGACCACCGGTTACCGGGTGAGCGTGGAGCAGCTGGAGGCGGCGCGCACGGAGAAGACGAAGGTGGTCCTCTTCGTGTCCCCGTCGAACCCGACGGGCTCGGTGTACTCCGAGGCCGAGACCGCAGCCATCGGCCAGTGGGCCGTCGAGCACGGCCTGTGGGTGCTGACGGACGAGATCTACGAGCACCTCGTGTACGGCGACGCCTTCTCCGTCTCCCTGCCGGCCCTGCTGCCCGAGCTGCGCGACAAGTGCATCGTGGTCAACGGCGTCGCGAAGACGTACGCGATGACCGGCTGGCGGGTCGGGTGGGTCATCGGCCCGAAGGACGTCGTCAAGGCCGCGACGAACCTCCAGTCGCACGCCACGTCCAACGTGTCCAACGTGGCCCAGGCTGCGGCGCTGGCCGCGGTCTCCGGTGACCTGGACGCGGTGGCGAAGATGCGGGAGGCCTTCGACCGGCGCCGCCAGACCATCGTGCGGATGCTCAACGACATCGACGGCGTGCTGTGCCCGGAGCCGAAGGGCGCGTTCTACGCCTACCCGTCGGTGAAGGCGCTCCTCGGCAAGGAGATCCGCGGCAAGCGTCCGCAGGACTCCGTCGAGCTGGCCGCGCTGATCCTGGAGGAGGCCGAGGTCGCGGTGGTGCCGGGCGAGGCCTTCGGCACGCCCGGGTACCTGCGGCTCTCGTACGCGCTCGGTGACGAGGACCTCGTCGAGGGCGTGAGCCGGATCCAGAAGCTGCTGGCGGAGGCCAGGGACTGACCTCCCCCGCTTCCCGCAGGGCACCCCGTGGCATCACGGGGTGCCCTGTTTGTTTGTGCGAGCAAGACCACGTACGGGGAAAGTGCTGTCGGGTCGGGCGTGTCGTGCGGCAGGATCACGGAATGGAGCGTGTACGTGATGTCTCTGAACTGCCGAAGGCCCATCTCCACCTGCACTTCACCGGGTCGATGCGGCCCGCGACCCTGCTGGAACTGGCCGACAAGCACGGCGTGCGTCTGCCCGAGACGCTGACCGAGTCGCTGGGCCGCGGGGAGTCGCCGAAACTGCGGGCGACGGACGAGCGGGGCTGGTTCCGCTTCCAGCGGCTGTACGACGCGGCGCGGTCGTGTCTGCAGGAGCCGGAGGACATCCAGCGACTGGTGCGGGAGGCCGCGGAGGAGGACCTGCGGGACGGGTCGGGGTGGCTGGAGATCCAGGTGGACCCGACGTCGTACGCGCCGCGGCTGGGCGGGCTGATCCCGGCGCTGGAGATCATCCTGGACGCGGTGGAGACGGCCGTGCGGGACACCGGGATCGGCATGCGGGTGCTGGTCGCCGCGAACCGGATGAAGCATCCGCTGGACGCGCGGACCCTGGCCCGGCTGGCGGTGCGGTACGGGGACCGGGGGGTCGTCGGTTTCGGGCTCTCCAACGACGAGCGGCGGGGCATGGCCCGGGACTTCGACCGGGCGTTCGCGATCGCCCGGGAGGGCGGGCTGCTGTCGGCTCCGCACGGCGGCGAGCTGACCGGTCCGGCGTCCGTGCGGGACTGCCTGGACGACCTGGAGGCCGACCGGATCGGGCACGGGGTGCGGGCGGCGGAGGATCCGCGGCTGCTGAAGCGGCTGGCGGACCGGCAGGTGACGTGCGAGGTGTGTCCGGCGTCGAACGTCGCGCTCGGCGTGTACGAGAAGCCGGAGGACGTGCCGCTGCGCACGCTGTTCGCGGCGGGGGTGCCGATGGCGCTGGGCGCGGACGACCCGCTGCTGTTCGGGGCGCGGCTGGCCGCCCAGTACGAGATCGCCCGCGAGCACCACGGTTTCACGGACGCGGAGCTGGCGGAGCTCGCCCGGCAGTCGGTGCGGGGATCGGCCGCGCCGGAGGACGTGCGGCGAAAGCTGCTGTCGGGGATCGACGACTGGCTGGCCGTCGATGGCGTCGCGCCGACGTCCCGGGGCCGGCACTGACGAGGGGCTGTGGCCCGGCGGACGGTGCCGCGCTCGAGGCGGACTCGACCGGCGGGTGAGTGCCCACTCCCTTGAATGGGCCTTGAAACGTGGGAGGTGGTGCGCCGATGGGTCAGCGCTCATCGGCCGGCGCCCCCTGCCCCGGACGCCGCCGCGCGGAATGGAGTACGCCATGAAGCTCACCGTCTTCGGTGCCACCGGAGGCACCGGCCGGGAGGTCGTCCGGCAGGCCCTCGACGCCGGGCACCACGTCACGGCCGTCGTGCGCGACCCCGCGCGGCTGCCCGGGAGCGGCGAGCGTCTGGAGGTGGTCCGCGCCGATCTGGACGACCTCGCTTCGGTGCGGACTGCCGTGGCCGGGCGGGACGCCGTGCTGTCCGCGCTGGGCCCCCGTCGCCGTGCCGATGCCGGTGTGGTGGCGCGGCTGACCCGCACGGTGGTCGGCGCGATGGAGGCGGAGGACGTGCGCAGGGTGCTGGTGGTCAGTGCCATGCCGGTGGGCCCCCGGGCTGCGGACGAGGGGCTGCTGGACCGAGGGGTGCGGGGCGTGATCTCCACGGTCTTCAAGGACGTCTACGCCGACCTGCGCGTCATGGAGGACGACCTGGCGCGCAGTGACACGGACTGGACGGTGGTCCGGCCGCCCCGGCTGCAGGACAGGCCGCTGACCGGCCGGTACCGGACGGTGGTCGGCGGTTTCCCGGCCAAGGGGCGCTTCCTCGGGCGTGCCGAGGTGGCCCACGCGATGCTCGCGATGACCGGCGACCCGGGGACGGTACGGCAGGGCGTGGGGATCTCCTACTGACGCCCGGCTTCGGCTTCGGCTTCGGCTTCGGCTTCGGCTAGAGGCTGACGCCGACCGTCACCGGTTCGTTGACCAGCGTGATCCCGAAGGCCTCGCGGACGCCGGCGACGACCTCGCGGGCCAGGGCGAGCAGATCCTCCGTGGTCGCCTCGCCCCGGTTGGTGAGGGCGAGGGTGTGCTTGGTGGAGATGCGGGCGGGTCCGCTGCCGTACCCCTTGGTGAAGCCGGCCTTGTCGATCAGCCAGGCGGCGGACGTCTTGATGCGGCCCTCGCCCGCGGGGAAGGCGGGCGGCTCGACGCCGTCGCCGAGGCGCTCGTCCACGCGCGCGCGGAAGGCCACGAACTCCTCGTCCGTGAGGATCGGGTTGGTGAAGAACGACCCCGCCGACCAGGTGTCGTGGTCCTCCGGGTCCAGGACCATGCCCTTGCCCGCGCGCAGCTTCAGCACGGTCTCGCGCGCGGTGGCCAGCGGCACCCGGTCACCGGGCTCGACGCCCAGGGCGCGGGCCGTCTCCGCGTAGCGCAGGGGCGCGGAGAGACCGTCGGCGTCCTCCAGGGCGAAGCGGACGCGCAGGACGACATACCGCTCGGGCTCGGCCTTGAAGCGGCTGTGCCGGTAGGAGAAGGCGCAGTCGGCGTTGGTGAGGGTGACCGTCCGGCGGGAGCGGCGGTCGTACGCGGTGACCTCGGTGATCGTGGAGGAGACCTCCTGGCCGTACGCCCCGACGTTCTGGATGGGGGTGGCGCCGGCCGAGCCGGGGATGCCGGCCAGGCACTCCACGCCCGCGAGTCCGGCCTCGACGGTGCGGGCGACGGCGTCGGTCCAGATCTCGCCGGCCGCCAGCTCCAGCGTCGTCCCGTCGAGGGTGAGGCCGCGGGTGGCGAGGTGCAGGGCGGTGCCGTCGAAGCCCTTGTCGCCGATGACCAGGTTGGAGCCGCCGCCGATGAGCAGCAGCGGCGTGCCGTTGTCGTCGGCCTCGCGGACGGCGGCGATCACCTCGGCGTCGGTGGTAGCGGTGACCAGCCGGGTCGCCGGTCCTCCCAGCCGGAAGGTGGTCAGCGGGGCGAGGGGGGCGTCATGGAGTTCCTGCACGCGCTCAAGACTACGAGACGGCACCGACAGCCCCGGGCAGCGGGAAACGCCCCGGCCGGTCGGCCGGGGCGTCCCCTCTCTCGTCCTGGGTGCTCATGTCAGGCGCCGTCGGACCTCCTCCCAGCTCACCGGCAGGTCGTCGCTGGACGCGGACCAGGTGGCGAACTCGGCGTCCCGCATCTGTGCGGACAGGCCTCGGGCGGTCGGCGCGTGGGTGCCCGAGCGGGCGAAGGCCTTGAGCGCCTCGGGCGACTCCCAGGCGGACAGGGTCCAGAAGGTCCGCCGGAAGGGCTCCGCCTTCAGGGAGGCCCCGTACGCTCCGGGCGCGCTTCTGACCTGGCGCCACACGCGCGGCGTGGCCGCCAGGAACTTCAGCGCCCCCCAGAGGGTGCGGGTCTCGAAACGGGAGGCGAAGACGTGGACCTCGGTGGCCCGCGGCGGCCGGTGGGGCGTGGTCCAGGGAAGGGTGGGCATGTCGGCTCCTTTCGGTTCCGTCGCTCGTGGACGTCAGCGGGACGCCGTGTGTCCGGTGCCGGCCAGCGCCGACTCAGCCGCGGGTACGGGCCCCGTCCCCACCTCGGCCGTGCCCGGGTCACCACCGCGGCGGCGCCCCGGGACGAACAGGGCCGCGACGCCTCCCAGGGCCACGATCCCTGCGCCCGCCGCGACCGCGGGCCGCAGTCCGTCGACGAAGGCCTGCGGGGTCTCGTAGCCGCCCTGGGCCGAGAAGATCGATGCCATGACCGCGATGCCGAGCGCTCCGCCCACCTCGCGCAGGGCGTTGTTGGCGCCGGAGGCGATGCCCTGTTCCTTCGCGGTGACACTGGACATCACGAGCGCGGAGGCGGGGGCGAAGTACAGGGCCATGCCGATGCCGCTCATGATGAGGCCGGGCAACTGGCTGCCGTAGGAGGCGTCGGTGGTGACCACGTAGGCGAGGTGGCCGAGGCCGGCCGCCTGGAAGAAGAGCCCGGCGGCGACGACCGGGCGCCCTCCGACGCGGTCCGAGAGGATGCCGGCGATCGGCGCGACCAGCATCGGCATGCCGGTCCAGGGCAGCATGCGCAGGCCCGCCTCGGTCGGCGAGTAGCCGAGCACGTTCTGCATGTACTGACTGAGCAGGAAGATCGAGCCGAACATCCCGAGGAACATGAGCAGGCTCGCCGCGTTGATGCCGGAGAAGGCGCGGGAGCGGAAGAGGCGCATCGGGAGCATGGGGTTCCGGGCGCGGATCCCGTGGTGGACGAACCCGACGAGCAGCGCGGCCCCGGCGAACAGCGCCGTCAGCACCACCGGGCCGGTCCAGCCGTCGACGGGCCCACGGACCAGGCCGTAGACGATGCCGAAGAGTCCGCCGCTGGCGAGCAGGGTGCCGGGGAGGTCGAGCGGTGCGCCGTTCCCGTACGACTCGTTGAGGCGGAGGCGGGCGAGCGGCAGCAGCGCGAGGCCCAGCGGCACGTTCAGCCAGAAGATCCACTGCCAGGAGACGTACTCGGTGAGGCTGCCGCCGACCAGGGGACCGGAGGCCACGGCCAACCCGTTGACCGCCCCCCAGATGCCGTACGCCATCCCGCGCCGCTCGGCGGGCACGGCGGCCGTGAGCAGGGTCAGCGTCAGCGGCATCATGATCGCCGCGCCGACGCCCTGGACCGCGCGGGCGGCGATCAGGGAGTCGAGGCCGGGCGCCATGGCCGCGGCGGCGGAGGCGCCGGTGAAGACGGTGAGTCCGACGACGAAGAGGCGGCGGCGGCCGAAGCGGTCACCGAGGGCCGCGCCGAACATCAGGAGGACGGCGAAGGTGAGCGTATAGGCGCTGACGGTCCATTCGAGGTCGTGCATCGCCCCGCCCAGGTCCTCACGGATGGAGGGCAGGGCGGTGGTGACGACGAGGTTGTCCAGGGCCGCCATGAAACCGGCGATGCTGGTGATGACGAGGGCCCAGACCGCTCCCCCGCCGCGTGAGCCGCGTTGCGTGCCGTGCTGTGACATCTCTCCCCCAGAGGGTGTGCACTGCTTGCTTGCCGTTTGGTTAGTAATCGATGACTAACTTTCGCTGCCGCACGAGAGCGCGCTCCCGCACGCCTTCGACCGCTCCTACGTGTCTTCCCGGCCCTCTTTGAGGCGCGCCGAGAGGTAGAAGCCGTCCCAGATCCGGTGCCCCGGCGGGAAGCCCATCCCGGCCAGCGCGTTGATGAGCATGCCGTACGCCATGAAGGTCGTCGTCTCGGAGACGTCCCCGCCCAGAGGCAGGTGCACGGCGTCCCAGAGTTCGAGCCAGCCCTTGCGCACCATCTTGCCGAACTCGTGGTCACCGGCCGCCTCGGCGGCGGCGACCGCGACGTACACCTGCAACTGCATCTGGAGCTTCTCGGGGTGATCGGCGATCAGCTGCATGTAGGCCTCGGCCATGGCGTGCAGGGCCTCTTCGCCGTGCAGGCCGTCGGAGGCCTCCACGAAGACCTTGCGCGTGTCCTCCAGGCAGCGCTCCGCCACCGCCAGGAAGATCGCCTTCTTCCCCGGGAAGAGCCGGAAGAGGTACGGCTGGGACACCCCCACCCGCTTGGCGATGACCTCCGTGGAGGTGCCGTAGAAGCCGCCCTGGGCGAACTCGGTCGTCGCCGCCCGGATGACGCTCTCGCGCCGCTCCTCCGCACTCATCCTGACCATGGGAACGAAGTTAGTACTCAATCACTAACTTCGTCAAGGCGCCGTCGGCGGAGGGTGCTCTCCGCGTCAGTAGGGGGCGCTCTCCGTAAGAGGCGCTCTCAGTAAGGGGCGATCTCTACGGAGAACGCCCCTTACCTTGGCGGTCCGGCGGGACGGCGGTCAGGCGGGACGGCGGTCAGGTCACACCGGACCGGAGCGCCTCAGCCCAGGCGTACGACGGCTCGGGACATGCCGAGGACCTTCTGGCCGCCGCTGGTGGCGGTGAGGTCGACGCGGACGGTGTGGTCGTCGAGCTTGGCCGCGACCTTGCCGCTGACCTCGATCACGGCGCCCTGGCCGTCGTCGGGGACGACGACGGGCCGGGTGAAGCGGACGCCGTACTCGACGACCGCCCCCGGATCACCGGTCCAGTCGGTGACCACGCGGATCGCCTGGGCCATCGTGAACATGCCGTGCGCGATGACGTCCGGCAGACCGACCTCCCTGGCGAACCGCTCGTTCCAGTGGATCGGGTTGAAGTCGCCCGAGGCACCCGCGTACCGCACCAGCGTGGCGCGGTCCACGGGGAAGCTCCGCGGGGGCAGTTCGGTGCCGACCTCGACGTCGCTGTAGGCGACCTTCGCCGTCATGGGATGCTCACGCCTCCTCGGCCGCGCGGGCCACGAGCTTGGTCCAGGCGGTCACGACGTGCTCGCCGGCCTCGTCGTGCACCTCACCACGGATGTCCAGGATGTCGTTGCCCGCCATCGACTTGACCGCCTCGATGGTCGAGGTGACCGTCAGCCGGTCACCGGCCCGCACCGGACGGACGTAGGCGAACTTCTGGTCGCCGTGCACCACCCGGCTGTAGTCCAGGCCCAACTGCGGGTCCTCGACGACCTGCCCCGCCGCCTTGAACGTGATCGAGAACACGAACGTCGGCGGAGCGATCACGTCCGGGTGACCGAGGGCCTTCGCGGCCTCCGTGTCCGTGTACGCCGGGTTCGTCTCCCCCACCGCTTCCGCGAACTCGCGGATCTTCTCCCGGCCCACTTCATAGGGCGCGGTCGGCGGATACGTCCGCCCCACGAACGTCTGGTCGAGCGCCACGGGTGGCAACCTCCTGCTGCTCTTCTCTTGGCCAGTCTCTTCTTGACCAGGAACGACTCGAGGCCGCCCCCAAGCTTCGGGGACGGCCTCGAGTACGAGCCTTGATTATCGCGTTTCGCGGTGCGCGGTGTGCGCGTTGCAACGCGGGCAGTGCTTCTTCATCTCCAGTCGGTCCGGGTTGTTACGCCGGTTCTTCTTGGTGATGTAGTTCCGCTCCTTGCACTCCACGCAGGCCAGCGTGATCTTCGGGCGGACGTCGGTGGCAGCCACGTGAGTGCACTCCTTGACGAACGGATTGATGGTATTAACGCAGGAAAGAGTAGCCGATTGAAGGACCGACCCCGCAATCGGCTACTGAGAGTAGCGGTGACCGGACTTGAACCGGTGACACAGCGATTATGAGCCGCTTGCTCTACCGACTGAGCTACACCGCTGTGATGTGATCGGGCCCCGCCTCGCGGCGGGAACCTCTCACACCAGAGCCCCAATACGGAATCGAACCGTAGACCTTCTCCTTACCATGGAGACGCTCTACCGACTGAGCTATTGGGGCGAGCGATGAAGACATTACACGGTTGCCCGCCGTTCGCCCAAATCCGTTTCGCCGCCCGTGCCCCGGCCCGCCCCCATCGGTGTGCAGGCGACGGGAACCGGCCCCCACGGCCGCCCGCGGTCCGCCCCGCGCGGCCGCCCGGCACGACCGCCCGGCACGACCGCCCCGCACGCTGGGCCGACGGCTGACCGGTGGCGGGCGGGGCGGACCGCGGCCGGTACGACTATTGCCCTCCTCCGCGCCAGGGGCTGATCACCGTCCTAGGCTCGTCCCACTCTGCGTGATCTTGCGTCCCCCACTGCGCAGCCCCGAGCCCAGAGGAGTGCGATGCCCGACAGCCAGCCGCAGCCGCCCCACTCGCCCTCCCCTTCGGGCCCCGCCCGCCCCAGCTCGCTCCTGCTGTCCGGAGCACGGCTCACCGACGGCCGGACCGTGGACGTGCGCCTGTACGGCGGACGCATCGAGGCGGTCGGCACGGCCGGCAGTCTGGTGGCCCGCACACCGGGTCCCGGAAGCCGCGTGGACCTCGCCGGCTACCTGCTCCTCCCCGCCCCCGCCGAGCCCCACCTCCACGGCGACACGGCGCTGACGGCCGACGCCCCGGCCCCTGCCTCCCACGACCCCCACGACGTCCAGCGGCGGGCCACGGAAGCCGCCCTGCTCCAGCTGGGGCACGGGGCGACGGCCCTGCGGGCGCACGTGCGCGTGGGTGACGTCGCGGGGCTGGGCGCGCTGACGGGGGTGCTGCGGGCGCGGCGCTCGCTGCGAGGGCTCGCCGAGCTGTCCGCGGTGGCGATGCCGAGGGTGCTGACCGGGGTGGCCGGGGCGGACGGGCTGGCGCTGCTGCGGGACGCGGTCAAGATGGGCGCGGACGTCGTCGGTGGATGCCCGGACCTGGACCCCGATCCGGCGGGGTACGTGGAGGCGGTCCTGGAGGTCGCCGCGGAGCACGGCTGCCCGGTCGACCTGCACACGGACGCCGCCGACCCGACACGGCTGGCCCGGCTGGCGGCGATGGCGGGCGGACTGCGCCCAGGAGTCGCCCTCGGCCCCTGCGACGGTCTGGGCCGGCTCCCCTCCGACGTGGCCTCCCGGGCCGCGGACGGGCTGGCGGCGGCCGGGGTGACGGTGGTGTGCCTGCCACAGGGCCCCTGCGGCACCGAGGGCTCCCGCGACGGCGCGGCTCCGGTACGGCTGCTGCGGGCGGCCGGCGTGCGGATCGCCGCCGGGAGCGGTGCGCTGCGGGACGCCGCCAACCCCGTCGGGCGCGGGGACCCCCTGGAGGCGGCGTACCTCCTGGCCTCGCGCCAGGGGCTGCGCCCCGACGACGCGTACGACACGGTGAGCACGGCGGCGCGGGCGGCGCTGGGCCTGCCCGAGGTACGGGTGGAGGCGGGGTTCCCCGCCGAACTCCTCGCGGTGCGCGGGGACCGGCTGGCAGCCGCCCTCTCCCTGGCGTACAGCCGCGTCGTGGTGCACCGGGGGCGCGTGGTGGCACGGACGAGCGCGGTACGGGAGTACGGCGACTCGACGTCCCCGACGGATCTCGACCTCCCCCGGCAGGGACGCGGAGGGCGTGGCGAACCGTCCTGACGGGGTGGACCGGGGGCCGGCGCGGTGCTGCCCGCGGGCTTTGGCGGCGTGCGTGGCTTGAGAGCCGGGGCGGCCGTGGGCTTCGGCGGCGGACGGGCGGGGCTTAGGCCGCGAGGCCGCGAGGCCGGTGGCGTCCGGAGGCTGTGGCGGTGTGCGGGCGTGGGGACGTGGGCGCCCGGAGATGTGGCGGCGTGCGTGGCGGGGCCCGTGGGCGTCCGAGGGCTCGGTGGGAGTGGTCGGACGCGGCCGAAGTCGTGCGGCGCGGGCGGCCGTCGGGGCGTACGGTCGAAGACATGCGCATTGTCATCGCTGGTGGTCATGGTCAGATCGCGCTGCGGCTGGAGCGGCTGCTCGCCGCGCGGGGTGACGAGGTGGCGGGCATCATCCGCAAACCCGAGCAGGCGGACGATCTGCGCGAGGCTGGCGCCGAACCGGTCGTGCTCGACCTGGAGTCGGCCTCGGTCGAGGAGGTCGCGGAGCGGCTGCGGGGCGCCGACGCGGCGGTCTTCGCGGCGGGCGCCGGCCCCGGGAGCGGAGCGGCCCGCAAGGACACGGTCGACAAGTCCGCAGCCGTCCTCTTCGCGGACGGGGCGGTCCGGGCCGGCGTACGGCGTCTCGTCGTCGTGTCCTCCATGGGAGCCGACCCGCGGCACCAGGGGGACGAGATCTTCGACGTCTACCTGCGCGCCAAGGGAGAGGCCGACGCGTACGTCCGGTCGCTGGATGGGGTGGACTGGACGATCCTGCGTCCCGGCCAGCTGACGGACGACGCCGGCACCGGCCTGGTCCGCCTGGAGGCCCACACCGGCCGCGGGCCCGTCGCACGCGACGACGTGGCCGCCGTCCTGGCGGAGCTGGTCGACAGCCCGGCGACGGCCGGCCTGACCCTGGAGCTGATCGGCGGCTCGGCGCCGGTGGCGGTGGCGGTGAAGTCGGTGGCCGGGAACTGACCACGCCGGAGACCGCGAGCAGGAGCGTAACGAGCGTCAGAACAGGGGCAGCTGTCCAGGGAAGTCGGGGACGACGTACCCGTCCAGGGAGGGTTGCACCGCGCCGAGTTGCGCCGGTCGGCGTGAGCCGGGGCAGGAGACGAGTTCGCCGCTCCCCCGCGCGCCGGACGGGTCGTGACGCGCGTACCGCCCCGCGACGACGGCGATCTCGCGGCGGCACTCGGGGCAGACTCTTCGACGGGAGGACGAGGCCATGGCACCAGTCTGCCCGGAGAGACCGTCCCGCCCGGAACGCCCTCGCTCTTTCGGCCCCGGACATGACGAAGGACCCCGTGACCTGCTGTTCGGACAGGTCACGGGGCCCTTTCGTTCCCGTGTGGCGGCGCCAGGATTCGAACCTGGGAAGGCTGAGCCGGCAGATTTACAGTCTGCTCCCTTTGGCCGCTCGGGCACACCGCCGGGGTTCGCTGCCCTTCGAACCGCCTTGCGGCGGCGCTCCGTGGCAACGACGTAAACAATACCCGATGTGGAGGGGTGCTTCGCCACCCGATTGATCGCCACCCGGGGGACGGCGGGTGGCTAGTCTTGTCCGGATGCGGCCGAGGGCCCCCGCGGGCCCGGCGGTCGCCGACGTATGCCGGTACGGACCCGATACGCGGCCCGACACGCACCAGATACAAGGAGCCACAGGACATGGCCGACTCCAGTTTCGACATCGTCTCGAAGGTCGAGCGGCAGGAGGTCGACAACGCCCTCAACCAGGCCGCCAAGGAGCTTTCGCAGCGCTACGACTTCAAGGGTGTGGGCGCCTCGATCTCCTGGTCCGGGGAGAAGATCCTCATGGAGGCCAACTCCGAGGACCGGGTGAACGCCGTCCTCGACGTCTTCCAGTCCAAGCTGGTCAAGCGCGGCATCTCGCTGAAGGCGCTGGACGCGGGCGAGCCCCAGCTCTCCGGCAAGGACTACAAGATCTTCGCGTCGATCGAGGAGGGCATTTCCCAGGAGAACGCGAAGAAGGTCGCCAAGCTCATCCGCGACGAGGGTCCCAAGGGCGTGAAGGCCCAGGTGCAGGGTGAGGAGCTGCGGGTCTCCTCCAAGAGCCGGGACGACCTGCAGACCGTGATCGCCCTGCTGAAGAACCAGGACTTCGACTTCGCGCTGCAGTTCGTGAACTACCGGTGACCTGCTGATCCGACGCAGGACGACGGGCAAGGTCCCGTTCGACGGGGAAGGGCCGGCGCCCGCGGGTGCCCGCCCTTCGCGTCGGCCGGGTGCCGTACCGCGTCGTCAGTCGCGCGAGTTGCCGAACAGGAGCCGGTAGGCGATCAGCAGCACCAGGGAACCGCCGATCGCCGCCGCCCACGTGGCACCGTCGTAGAAGTCCTTGCTGACCGGGTGGTCGAGCCAACGGGCCGATATCCACCCGCCGATGAACGCACCCGCGATGCCGATGAGGGTCGTGCCGACGATCCCTCCCGGATCACGGCCCGGCAGCAGGAACTTGGCGACAGCCCCGGCCAGCAGTCCCAGGATGATCCAGCTCAAGATCGTCATGCCGTGCACCTGCCCGTTCGCCCAGTACCCACGCGGTCCCGTCCGGCGGGCCGGTCTCCGCGGGTGTTCATGTCTTCCTGGTCAGGAGGACGTTCCGATCACTCCTGCTGGTTGCGTCGGTCAGTAGGGTGCGACGCATGACACCTACGGGCCCTGAGCTGCGGCGCACCCTGGGCGTGGGCGACGCCGTGTTCGTGGGACTCGGTTCGATGATCGGCGCCGGCGTCTTCGTGGCCCTCGCACCCGCGGCCCGCGCGGCCGGGTCGGGGCTCCTGCTCGGCCTCGCGGTGGCCGCCGTCGTCGCCTACTGCAACGCCACCTCCTCGGCACGGCTCGCCGCTCGTTACCCGGCCTCGGGCGGCACCTACGTCTACGGGCGTGAGCGGCTCGGGGAGTTCTGGGGGTACCTCGCGGGCTGGTCGTTCATCGTGGGCAAGACGGCCTCCTGTGCTGCCATGGCGCTCACCGTGGGCATGTACGTCTGGCCGGAGCAGGCACACCCGGTGGCGGTCGCGGCCGTGGTGGTGCTGACCGCGGTGAACTACGGCGGGATCCAGAAGTCGGCCCGTGTGACGCGGGCGATCGTGGCAGTGGTGCTGGTGGTCCTCGCATCCGTGGTGGTGGTGTGTCTCGGGTCGGGCCGGGCCGACGCCGGTCGGCTGGACGTCGGGGTGTCGGGCGGCATCCTCCAGGCGGCCGGTCTGCTGTTCTTCGCCTTCGCGGGATACGCGCGCATCGCGACGCTCGCCGAGGAGGTCCGGGACCCGGAACGCACCATCCCGCGCGCGATCCCGCTGGCCCTGGGCATCACGCTGATCGTGTACGGCTGTGTGGCGGTGGGTGTGCTCTCCGTGCTGGGCCCGGGCGGCCTCGGGCAGGCGACGGCGCCGCTGGCGGACGCCGTGCGGGAGGCAGGTCTGCCGGGGCTGGCTCCGGTCGTGCGGGTGGGCGCCGCCGTGGCCGCGCTGGGCTCCCTCCTGGCACTGATCCTCGGCGTCTCACGGACGACGCTGGCCATGGCCCGGGACCGGCACCTCCCCGGAGCGCTGGCCGCGGTGCACCCGCGTTCCCGGGTACCGCACCGCGCGGAGCTGGCCGTGGGAGCCGTGGTCGGGGTCCTCGCCGCCACGGTGGACGTGCGCAGTGCCATCGGCTTCTCCTCCTTCGGTGTGCTGGCGTACTACGCGGTGGCCAACGCCTCGGCCTGGACGCTCGACACCTCGCGGGCGTCGCGGGTGGTGCCGGCGCTGGGCCTCCTCGGATGCCTGGTGCTCGCCTTCTCCCTTCCGGCGGATTCGGTGATCGTGGGCGGAGGTGTGCTGGCCGCGGGCGCGGTGGCGTACGGGGCGATGCGAGGGCGAAGGGGGCGGGTCCCGCGGTAGACGCCGACGGAGGTGCCTCGGCCGGGCGCCGGGGCTCGCGGCAGGCGTTCGCGATACCGGACGTCCGGCGTTCCGTGGGTGGTGGACGCCGACGGCGTGGTCGTGTCCGCCCCACCCCAGGTCCGTCGCCGTGCGTATGCGGAGCCGGTCCCCCCGGCGCCGACTTCAGACCCCCGTTCGGCCTTCTCGTATCTCGGCACCAGCCGTGGGCCCGGGGGCGGGGAGGGAACTCCGTCCCCGGAAGAGGGCGTTGCCTGGATCGGTGGCCATTTGTGCGGAGGGCTGCTCGTTCTCGGTCATGCATTCATGGTGCAGGTCGCCGCTGACA
The DNA here is from genome assembly GCF_055589025.1 of Streptomyces sp. NPDC041968. Classification (NCBI taxonomy): domain Bacteria; kingdom Bacillati; phylum Actinomycetota; class Actinomycetes; order Kitasatosporales; family Streptomycetaceae; genus Streptomyces; species Streptomyces sp. NPDC041968. The sequence goes on from NZ_JBVJCB010000005.1 coordinate 274,824, forward strand.
GCCGAGCGAGCCTGTGGACAACCCCGCGGTTGTGGACAACGGCGGTTCCTACCAGCCGGTCCGCTGCGTGGTACCGGTGGCCGTGAACGGCTGGTCCGTGCGCACGATCTCGCGTCCCAGCGGGAGCAGGGAGACCGGGATCAGCTTGAAGTTGGCGACGCCGAGCGGGATCCCGATGATGGTCACGCACAGGGCGATACCGGTGACGATGTGGCCGATGGCGAGCCACCAGCCCGCCAGGACCAGCCACAGGACGTTGCCGATGCACGAGGGCGCCCCCGCGTCGCGGCGCTCGACCGCCGTGTAGCCGAAGGGCCACAGGGCGTAGACGCCGATGCGGAAGGCCGCGATGCCGAACGGGATGCCGATGATCGTCACGCAGAGCAGGAGCCCCGCGACCAGGTAGGCGAGGAACAGCCAGAAGCCGCTGAGGACAAGCCAAATGACGTTGAGGATGGTCTTCACTGCTGTCGACCTGCCATCTTTTCGAGTCGGGCGATCCGCTCCGCCATCGGCGGATGAGTGGAGAACATTTTCGAAACCCCCTGCCCCGGGCGGAACGGGTTGGCGATCATCATGTGGCTGGCGGTCTCGATCCGGGGCTCGGGGGGCAGCGGCAGCTGCTTCGTGCCCGTCTCGAGCTTGCGCAGGGCGCCCGCGAGGGCCATGGGGTCGCCGGTCAGCTGGGCGCCGGACGCGTCGGCCTCGAACTCCCTGGAGCGGCTGATCGCCAGTTGGATGACGGTGGCGGCGAGCGGACCGAGGATCATGATGAGGAGCATGCCCAGCAGACCCGGCCCGTCATCGTCGTTGGACCGGCCGACGGGGATCAGCCAGGCGAAGTTGACCAGGAACATGATCACGGAGGCCAGGGCGCCGGCGACGGACGAGAGCAGGATGTCGCGGTTGTAGACGTGGCTCAGCTCGTGGCCGATGACACCGCGCAGCTCTCGCTCGTCGAGCAGACGCAGGATGCCCTCGGTGCAGCACACGGCCGCGTTGCGCGGGTTGCGGCCGGTCGCGAAGGCGTTCGGTGCCTCCGTCGGCGAGATGTACAGACGGGGCATGGGCTGGCGGGCCTGGGTGGAGAGCTCGCGGACCATCCGGTAGAGCCCGGGGGCCTCGAACTCGCTCACCGGACGGGCACGCATCGCGCGCAGAGCGAGCTTGTCGCTGTTCCAGTACGCGTACGCGTTCGTGCCCAGGGCGACGAGTACGGCGACGACGAGCCCCGCTCGGCCGAAGAAGCTGCCGATGACAATGATGAGCGCCGACAGTCCCCCGAGGAGTACTGCCGTCCTGAGCCCGTTGTGCCGGCGGTGCACGGTACGCCCTCCAAGTGGTGCAGCAGGGGAACCCTTTGCTTGCAGGTGTCGCTCGCTGTGGTTGCTTCCTGGTCTCCGATGCCACCGGTGGCGTGGCATCACGTCCAGTGGACCCTTCCGTACTGGTCAACGCCAGGCGAGGATCGCCAGTTCCCCGGCCCTCGCCGCGGCGCGCGTGGTCCGTGCGGGTGACGGCCGCAGCGGACACCGCGCGCCGCGGCCGGGTACCGCACGCGCGCGTACTCGAAGCCGCCCGCTCAGAAGAGGCCGGTGTCGGCGAAGCGCAGGATCAGCTGGGGCGCTCCCGAGAGGGCGAGCGCCAGGAGCGCGGTCACGGTGAGCGCGGCCGTGATGGGCGCGGGGACGCGATGCCTCACCGTCGCGTCCTCGGGCGTCCGGAACAGCAGGGCCGTCCATTGGAGGTAGTAGTACAGCGCGATGACGACGTTGGCCGCCATGACGACGGCCAGCCAGCCGAGCCCGGCGTCGACGGCCGCCGAGAAGACCGTGACCTTGGCGAAGAGGCCGATGATGCCGGGCGGCAGCCCGGCGAGGCACAGCAGGAAGAACGCCAGGAGCAGGGCGGTCAGCGGGTGGGAGGCGTACAGGCCCCGGTAGTCGGCGACGCGGTTGCGGGGCCGCGTACGGCCGACGAGCACGGCGACCGCGAAGGCACCGAGGTTCACCGCGGCGTACATGAGGGCGTAGGCGACGGTGGAGCCGATCGCCCGCTCGGGCTCGTCGGAGTACCCGGCGGCGGCGATCGGGACCAGCAGGTAGCCGGCCTGGCCGACGGACGACCAGGCGAGCAGGCGAACCGCGCTGTACGCGCGCGTGGTCCGCTGGCGGAGGGCTCCCGCGTTGCCGACCGTCATGGTGAGGGCGGCCAGCGCCGCCAGGGCCGGCCCCCAGACGTCCGCGTAGGACGGGAGGGCGATGACCGTGACGAGGATCAGGCCGGAGAAGCCGACCGCCTTGCCGACCACGGAGAGGTAGGCCGCGATCGGCAGGGGTGCGCCCACGTAGGTGTCGGGCACCCAGAAGTGGAAGGGCACGGCGGCCGTCTTGAAGGCGAAGCCGACGAGGGTGAGGACGACGCCGGTCTGCGCGAGGGTGGTGAGCTGCCCGTCGACGTGTGTGATCCGTTCGGCCACCTGGGTGAGGTAGAGGGTGCCGGTCGAGGCGTACACGAAGCTGATGCCCATGAGGCTGACCGCGGTCGCGGTGACCGAGGACAGGAAGAACTTCAGGGCCGCTTCGGAGGAGCGCCGGTCTCCCTGGCGCAGGCCCACGAGGGCGAAGGCGGGCAGGGAGGCGACCTCCAGGGCGACGATGAGGGTCGCGAGGTCGCGGGAGGCGGGCAGGAGGGCGGCGCCGGCCGCGGAGGAGAGCAGCAGGAACCAGAACTCGCCTTCGGGGAGTCCGCGGTCGGCGTCCTTCAGGGCGGTGACCGACAGCAGGGCGGCCAGGAGGGCGCCGCCGAGGACCAGGAACTGGAGGGCGAGGGTGAAGGTGTCGGCCGTGTAACTGCAGACGTCGGCGTCGCCGGTCAGGCAGAACGTCGAGCGGTCGCCGTTCACCAGGGGCAGCAGCATGAGCGCGGCGGTGGCGAGCCCGGCGACCGACATCCAGCCGAGCAGCGGCTTGCGGGTGTCCTTGACGAACAGGTCGGTCACGAGGACGACGAGCCCGACGACCGCGGCGATGGTGGGCGGAGCGATGGCGAGCCAGTCGACGGACTGGACGAGGCTCTGGGCCGGCGACTGCGAGAGGACCTGGGCGAGGGACTGGGCCGGGGAGCTCATCGGGTGCCTCCTGAGAGGAGCTGCTGCACGGCCGGGTCGGTGAGGCCGAGAAGGGTCCTGGGCCACAGCCCGGCGACGACGGTGAGGGCGACGAGCGGTGTCCAGGCGGCGAACTCGTACGTGCGCACGTCGGTGAGGGCCGGGGCTTCCCGCGGTACGGCGCCCATGCAGACGCGGCGGACCACGATCAGCATGTACGCGGCGGTCAGCAGCGTGCCGAAGGCGGCGACGGCCATGAAGGTGAGGAAGGCGGGGCGGCTGAGGCCTTCGTGGGGGTCGAAGGCGCCGAAGAGCGCCAGCATCTCGCCCCAGAATCCGGCCAGACCCGGCAGGCCGAGCGAGGCGACCGCGGCGAAGGCGAGCAGGCCGCCGAGGCGCGGTGCCCTGCCGTACAGGGCGGCTCCGGTCCCTTCGGCGAGGGTGTCGAGATCGGTGGTGCCGGTGCGGTCCTTGAGCCCGCCGACCACGAAGAAGAGCAGGCCGGTGATGAGGCCGTGGGCGATGTTGGCGAACAGGGCGCCGTTCACGCCGGTCGGGGTCATGGTCGCGATGCCGAGCAGGACGAAGCCCATGTGGCCGACGGAGGAGTAGGCGATGAGCCGTTTGAGGTCGCCCTTCGCGCCCTGCTTGACCAGGGCCAGGCAGGCCAGGGAGCCGTAGATGACGCCGACGACGGCGAGGGCGGCGAGGTAGGGCGCGAAGGTCTGGAAGCCGTCCGGCGCGACCGGGAGGAGGATACGGACGAACCCGTACGTACCCATCTTCAGCAGGACGCCGGCCAGCAGGACCGAGCCGACCGTCGGGGCGGCGGTGTGGGCGTCGGGCAGCCAGCTGTGCAGAGGCCACATCGGGGTCTTCACCGCGAGCCCGATCCCGATCGCCAGAACGGCGATGACCTGCACGGATGCGGTCAGCGACCGGCCGTTGTCAGTGGCGAGTGCCACCATGTCGAATGTGCCGGCCGTGAGTCCGATCAGGAGCAGGCCGAGCAGCATGACGACGGAGCCGAGGAGGGTGTACAGGATGAACTTCCAGGCCGCCGCGGCCCGTCCCTCGCCGCCCCAGCGGGCGATGAGGAAGTACATCGGGATGAGGACCATCTCGAAGGCGAGGAAGAACAGGATCAGGTCGAGAACGGCGAAGGTCGCGAGGGTGCCGGACTCCAGGACGAGCAGCAGCGCGACGAAGGCCTTGGGGCTCGGGCCCGGGGCTGGTTGTGTCAGCCGCTCGTTGCGCTGCCTGAAGTACGAGTAGAGCGCGCAGAGGAAGGTCAGCAGCGCGGTCAGCACCAGCAGGGGGAGGGAGATGCCGTCGATGCCGAGGTGGATGCGCACGTCGAGTGCGGGGATCCAGCTGATGTCCGTGCTGGCCTGCATCTTGGAGGGGTGGTCGTGGTCGAAGCCGAGCACGAGGACGATCACGGCGAGAAGGATGACGCCGGTGACGGTGACGCCGTGCCGCAGCACGGCCTGCTCGGGTGACTTCCCCTTCAGCCCGGGCGGGGCCGGGAGCAGGGCGGCGACGGCGCCGATCAGCGGGCCGACGACGATCAACGCGAGAAGGAACTGCATCAGGGACTCGTTGATATCGATCACGCCTGCTCACGCTCCCGTGGCGACGAGGACGGCGGCGACCGCGAGGACGACGGTGCCGGCGAGCAGCGCGCTCACATAGGTCTGCACATTGCCGGTCTGGGCCCGGCGGACGGCGGTGCCGAGCCAGCGGGGCAGGGCGCCCGCCCCGCGTACGTAGGTGTCGACGACCTCGCGGTCCAGGAACCGGACGAGGCTCGCACCTGCCTGCACCGGCCGGACGAAGAGCGCGGTGTACACCGCGTCCAGGTGGAAGCCGACGGCCGCGTGCCGGTGCAGGGGGCCCAGCAGGAGCCGTCCCGGGTCCGAGGGGTCGGGGGCGTACGCGATGTCTCCGTAGGCGGGCTGGTGGCTGGCGATGGCCTCTGCCTCCACGCGGGCGGCGTCGCCCTCCGGGTGCGCCGCGACCGCCCCCAGCGGCGGGCGGTCCGCGAACGCCGTGGTGTGGCGCCAGGCGGCGTAGGTGACGATGCCGCCGACCAGGGCCACACCCGTGCCGAGCACGGAGGTGGTGAGCGTCGGGGTGAGGTCCTGGCCGTCGAACCAGTCGGGCAGCAGACGGAAGGCGAGCCCACCGAGGGCGAGCGAGGGGAGAGCGAGGACCCAGAGCACGGCGTTCATGACGAGGGGCTGTTTGCCGTGGTCGGGGGCTTCGGCGCCCCGGCCGCGGAAGGCCAGCAGCCACAGGCGTGTCGCGTAGGCGGCGGTCAGCAGGGCCGTGACGAGACCGGCGACGAGGACGGTCCAGCCCGCGGCGCCGGGCGCGTGTTCGGTGTGACCGGTGGCGACGTGCTCCGCGACGACGAGGACGGACTCCTTGGAGAAGAAGCCGCTGAAAGGCGGGATCGCGGCGAGTGCGAGCAGCGCCACGGTCGTCGTCCAGTAGGCGTCCGGGACGCGGTCGCGCAGCCCCCGCATGCGGGACATGGCGGCCAGCGAGTTGGTGCCGGCGGCGTGGATGATCACGCCGGCGGCGAGGAACAGCAGCGCCTTGAAGGCGCCGTGCGAGATGAGGTGGAAGACGGCGGCACCGCGGTCGCCGGCCGCGAGGGCGCCGGTCATGTAGCCGAGCTGTCCGATGGTCGAGTAGGCGAGGACGCGTTTGATGTCGTCCTGGGCGAGCGCGGCGAGCGCCGAGCCGACCATCGTGACCGCGGCCATGACGGCGAGGACGATCATCGCGGCCCGCGAGGCCTCGAACAGGGGAAGGAGCCGGGCGACGAAGTAGACACCGGCGGCGACCATCGTCGCGGCGTGGATCAGCGCGGAGACGGGTGTCGGGCCCGCCATCGCGTCGGGGAGCCAGGTGTGCAGCGGGAACTGCGCCGACTTGCCCGCCACGCCGGCCAGCAGGAGGAGGGCGATCAGCGTCGGGTGGTCGAGGGAACCGCTCGCGACCGCGCCGAGGATCTCGGTGATGCGGAAGGAGCCGGCCTCGGTGGCCAGCGCCAGCAGGCCGATCAGGAAGGGGACGTCACCGAGCTTGGTGACCAGGAAGGCCTTGAGGGAGGCGGCTCGGGCCTCCGGGGTCTCCCAGTAGTGGCCGACCAGGAAGTACGAGCAGATGCCCATGATCTCCCAGCCGACCAGCAGCACCATCAGGTCGCCGGAGTAGACGACGAGGAACATGGCGGAGGTGAACAGGGAGACGAGCGCGGCGTACGAGGCGTAGCGCGGGTCGTCGCGCAGGTAGCCCGTGGAGTAGATCTGCACACAGGTGGCGACGCAGCCGACCAGGACGGCGACGAGGGCGGCGAAGCCGTCGACGTGCAGGGCGAGTTCGATGGGCACCGAACCGGTGGGCGTCAGTTCGGTGACGGCGTCGACGGGGTCGTCACCGCCCTGACGGGTGGCGACCAGGACGGCGAGGACGAGGGCCACCGCCGTCGGCAGGACGGCGAGCGGGCGGACGAATCCGGGTGCCGTACGGCCCAGCAGAAGGCCGGCGGCTGCGCCCAGGAAGGGGAGGAGGGGGACGAGGACGGCGAGGGTGGTCGTGGTCACGCGGTGGCCTCAGCCTTCTCGGCGGCCGTCCCGGTCGCGGGGGGATCGGTGTCGGGACCGTCCGGCTCGTGTCCCTCCGCGGTGTCGCGGAGCTTGTCGATGTCCGAGGTGCCGCGGTTGCGGTGGACGGCGAGCACGATCGCCAGGCCGATGCCGATCTCGGCGGCCGCGATGGCGATCGTGAACAGGGTCAGGGCCTGGCCGGAGTGCAGGGTCTCCTCGGCGGTCCTGCTGAGCCAGACGTCGAAGGCGACGAGGTTGAGGTTGACGGCGTTGAGCATCAGCTCGACCGACATCAGGACCAGGATCGCGTTGCGGCGGGCGAGGACGCCGTACAGGCCCGTGCAGAACAGGAGGGCGGAGAGGACGGCGGGATAGGCGAGGTGCATCAGCGGTCACCGGCCTTGTCGGCACCGTTCGGCGTAGTGGTCGGCCGATCGGCCTCCGGGGAGCGGCCTGTCTCGGGGGCACTGTCCGGGTCGGCTGTGCGGCCGAGGGCGGCCGGGGGGCTTGGGTCGGCTGCGGGGCGTGGGTCGGCTGTGCGGCCGGGGTCGGGCGTGGAACTTGGGTCGGCTGTGCGGCTGAGGTCGGTGGCGCGGCCGGGGTCGGTGGCGCGGTCCGCCTTCGCCTTGCGGGACAGGACGATGGCGCCGACGAGCGCGGTGAGGAGGAGGACGGAGAGGGCCTCGAAGGGGAGGACCCAGTTCTGGAAGAGGCTCGCTCCGGTCACGGCGGTGGAACCGGCGGCCGGGCCGTCCAGGTCGATCCAGGTCGTGCGGAAGGCGTCGACGACGACCCACACGAGGGCAGCGGCGGCGGCCACGGCCACGGTGAGGGCGGCCCAGCGGTTGCCTGAGTCGGCGTCCGGGGAGCGGCCGATGGGCGCCCTGGTGAGCATCAGACCGAACAGGATGAGGACGACGACGGCACCGACGTAGATGAGGACCTGCACCCAGGCGATGAACTCGGCGGTGAGCAGGAGGTACTCGACGGCGAGGCCTCCGAGGGCCACCACCAGCCACAGGGCGGCGTGGACGAGTTGCCGGGTGGTGACGGTGACGACGGCTGCGCCGAGGGTGACCAGGCCGACGAGGAGGAAGGCGATCTCGACGCCGGTCGGGGAGAGGAAGCCGTGGGTATCGGCTGCCAAGGTCGTGGGATGCACGGCGAGGTGGCCGGCGGTCGCGGCGGGCGTCATCCCCGGTCCTCCTGTTCCGGCTGGTCGGGTTGGCGGGGCTTGTCACGCCGGTCGGGCCGGTCGGGCTCGTCCCCCCGGCCGGGCTGGCCGGGCTGGTCCCGTTGGTCCGGCCCGGGCCGGCCTGTCCTCGGCTGGTCCGGCTGCGGCCTGGGTTGGTCCGGCTGCGGCTGGTCCGGTTGCGGCTGGTGCGGGCCGGGCTGGTTCGTCTGCTGGTCCGGACGCGGTCCGGGCTCGTTCGGCCTCGGCTGGTCCGTTTGCTGCTTGGAGTCGCCCATCGGGCGGGTGGGCTGCTCGGCTGCGCGGGCCTGCTCGTCGGCGTGCGGTTCGGTGGCCCCGGGCGTCTCCCGCGAGGGCTCCGGCTGCTGGGCCGCCTGGCGGGGCGTCTCCCGCGCGGGTGACTCCTGCCGGGGTGCCTTCCGCGGGGGCGTCTCCTGCGAGGGCGTCTCCTGCGGAGGGGCCTCCTGTTGGGCGGACAGTTTGTCGGCGGTCTTGCGGGCGGCGGCGAGTTCCTTCGCTTCCTCCGCTCCGGGGTCGAGGGCGGGCGGGGCCGGGACCGTCCACATCCACTCGCGGAGCTTGTCGCGCTCGTGGGTGAGGTCGCGGATGTCGGTCTCGGAGTACTCGAACTCCGGCGACCAGAACAGGGCGTCGAAAGGACACACCTCGATGCAGATACCGCAGTACATGCACAGGGAGAAGTCGATGGCGAAGCGGTCGAGGACGTTGCGGCTGCGGTCGCGCCCGCCGGGGGTCGCCGCCGGCACCGTCTCCTTGTGGGAGTCGATGTAGATGCACCAGTCGGGGCACTCGCGGGCGCACAGCATGCAGACCGTGCAGTTCTCCTCGAACAGACCGATCACACCGCGGGTTCGGGGCGGCAGTTCGGGCTGGGCGTCCGGGTACTGCTCGGTGACGGTCTTCTTCGTCATCGTGCGGAGGGTGACGGCCAGGCCCTTGGCCAGGCCGCTGCCGGGAAGGGGGGCCATGGTTACGCGATCACCACCTTGACGATGCCGGTGAGGGCGATCTGGGCGAGGGAGAGGGGGACGAGGAGGGTCCAGGAGAGTTTCTGGAGCTGGTCCTCGCGGAGCCGGGGGTAGGTGACACGCAGCCAGATCACGACGAAGGCCAGGAGGGCCGTCTTCAGCAGGGTCCACACCCAGCCGAGGCCGTCGGCGCCCCAGGGGCCGTGCCAGCCGCCCAGGAAGAGGACGGTGGTGAGGCCGCACAGGACGACGATCCCGGCGTACTCGGCGAGGAGGAACAGGGCGAAGCGCAGACCGGTGTACTCGGTGTAGGCGCCGAAGATGATCTCCGAGTCGGCGACGGGCATGTCGAACGGAGGGCGTTGCAGTTCGGCCAGCCCGGCGACGAAGAAGACGATCGCGCCGACGATCTGCCAGGGCAGCCACCACCACTCGAAGGCGTCGAGGATGCCGACGAGGGAGACGGTGCCGGCCGCCATCGCGACGGAGGCCGCGGTGAGCAGCATCGGCAGTTCGTAGGCGAGGAGTTGGGCGGCGGTGCGCAGGCCGCCGAGGAGGGAGAACTTGTTGGCGGAGGCCCAGCCGGCCATGAGCGAGCCGAGGACGCCCACGCCCATCACGGCGAGGACGAAGAAGATGCCGGCGTCGACGACCTGGCCCACGGCCCCCTCGCCGGGGCCGACGGGGATCGCGAGGAGGACCAGCAGGTACGGCAGCAGGGCGACGGCGGGGGCGAGCTGGAAGATGCGGCGGTCCGCGTCGGCGGGGACCACGTCCTCCTTCTGCGCGAACTTCACGCCGTCGGCGACGAGCTGGGCCCAGCCGTGGAAGCCGCCCGCGTACATCGGGCCGAGGCGTCCCTGCATGTGGGCCATCACCTTGTGCTCGGTCTGACCCACGATCAAGGGGAAGGTGAGAAAGACGACGAAGACGATCAGGAGTCGCAGGGCGACGTCGAGCGCGTCGTTCACTGCGTGCCTCCCTGGGAGCCGGGTTCGTCCGAGGCAGCCGGGGCCGCGGGTGGGTCGGGTTCGTCCGAGGCAGCGGCAGCGGCAGCGGCAGCGGCGCCGGAACGACGCGCATCGTGCTCGGCCCCGTCCGTCTCCCTGGCTCCCCCGGCCTCCCCGGCCTTCCCGATTTCCTCGGTCTCCGTCTCCTCGCTCTTCCCGGCCGTTTCAGCCTCCCCGGCCTCCCCGGCCTCCCCGGCCTCGTCGAAGGCGGGGCGGGCGTGGTGCCAGGGAGCGTCCGAAGCGGGCCGCTGGGATGCGGAGCCCTCGCTCGCGCTGCGTGCGCGCCGGACCGCCGGGCCGGTCGAGGCCCCCTCGTCCGGTGCCGCCGTCTGACTGGCCGACCCCTCCGCCGCCGTACGCGAACGGCGAGGCGCCGACGGAGCCCCGGCACCCGCCGCCGCCTGACTGGCGGAGCCCTCCGCCGCCGTGCGCGAACGGCGAGGCGTCGACGGAGCCTCGGCGCTTCCCGTCTGGCTGGCGGAGCCCTCGGTGGCTGTGCGGGTCCGGCGGGCCGGGCGGTCGCCTGCCGGGCGGGCCGGACGCTCCCCCGCCGCCCGGCCCGCACCGCGGGCCGGGCGGGACGGAGCGGCAGGGAGCTGGCCCTTGAGCGGGCCCCACTCGTTGGGGTCGGGGACACCGGGCGGCAGCATCTGGCGGCGTCGGGGGCCACCGTGGTCGGACTCCCCCGGCTCCTTCGCCCCGGGCCAGGCCTTGGCGACGCGGGCGGCGAGGACGAAGTCCTTCCGCAGCGGGTGGCCCTCGAAGTTCTCCGGGAGCAGCAGGTGGTCCAGCCCGGGGTGGTCGGCGAAGGTGACGCCGAACATCTCGTGGGTCTCGCGCTCGTGCCAGGCCGCGCCCGCGTACACGCCAACGGCGGTCGGCAGGGCCGGGGCCTCGTGCGGGACCGTCGTACGCAGCAGCAGCCGGCGTACCGGCCCGAGCGCCACGACGTGCGCCGCGACGCGGAAGCCGGTGCCCGGTTCGTCGACCGCGCTGAGCCAGTCGAAGTAGGTGCAGCCCAGCCGGTCGCGCGCGGTCTCCAGTGCGGAGATCCACGAGGCCGGCGGCACGTCCACGGTCAGGACGTCGTAGGACTCCTCGGCCGTGGCCTCCGTGCCGAAGAGCTCCTCGGTGTCGGCGGGCAGCCAGCCGGCGGTCATCGGGCCTCCCCCGCGTCGGGCGCCGGCGGTCGCACCAGGCCGCTCTGCAGGGCGGCGGCCGACGGACGGGACGAGGTGCCGTACCGCTCCCCCAGCGACTCCCGCGCGATCTTCTCCTGGAGCTTGAGGATGCCCTGGAGCAGCGCCTCGGGGCGTGGCGGGCAGCCGGGGACGTAGACGTCGACGGGGATGATCTGGTCGACGCCCTTCGTCACGGAGTAGGAGTCCCAGTAGGGGCCGCCGCAGTTGGAGCAGGCGCCGAAGGAGATGACGTACTTCGGCTCGGGCATCTGCTCGTACAGGCGCTTGACGGCCGGCGCCATCTTGTCGGTCACCGTGCCGGACACCACCATCAGGTCGGCCTGGCGCGGACCCGGCGCGAAGGGGATGACGCCGAGCCGGATGAAGTCGTGGCGGGCCATCGACGCGGCGATGAACTCGATGGCGCAGCAGGCGAGGCCGAAGTTGAAGACCCACAGGGAGTACCGCCGGCCCCAGTTCAGGACGACCTTCATCGGCTCCGGGGCGAGGCGCGAGAGCGCGCCCAGCCTCTTGGGCTCGGGGAGCGGCACGGGTTCGGAGGTGGGGTTCACGTCCACGACAGGACGCCCTTCTTGTATGCGTAGAGCAGGCCCACGGCCAGGAAGCCCAGGAAGATGAACATCTCCACGAGGGTCGTCGCTCCGTAACCAGGATCGGCGAAGACCGTCGCCCAGGGGAAGAGGAAGATCGAGTCGACGGCGAAGATGACGTAGAGGAAGGCGTAGACGTAGTAGCGGACCTGCGTGTGGGCCCAGCCCTCGCCGACGGGGTCCACGCCGCACTCGTACGTCAGCAGCTTCTCGGGCGTCGGGACCACGGGCCGCAGCAGGCGGCCGGCGCCGAAGGCGACGGCGACGAAGAGGACGCCGACGACGGCGAGCAGCCCGACGACCGAGTAGGACTGGAAGTGGTCCGCGGCGAGGCCGACGGGCACTTCGGCGGCCGGCACATCACCGGCGCTCACACCACCGACGGTCGGTTCCGGCACGTCCGTCCCTCGCTCCCTGTCGTGAACGCTGCTGTTCGACGATCTGTACGCACGGGAGTCTAGGGCCTGATAAAGGGACGGTAAGCAGCCCGTCGCACCTTGGGACGCGGGGTGGGGTTTTCCTCAGTGCGTCCTGGCGGCCCACCTCATGGCGCGGGGCCCCGGCGCACGGCACGCTGACCCGTATGACCGAACGCCTCTCGACACCGCCCTCCGACGGGTACCCCGGCGCAGCGCCCGGTGACCGCCTGCCGCCGGCCCGTTTCGCCTACGACCGGCACACCTGGAAGGAGATCGCCCATCTGCTGGCGAACTTCCCGGTGTCGCTGCTCGCCTTCGTCTACGTCGTGACGATGCTGTCCGTCGGCGTCGGGTTGACGGTGACGGTGGTCGGCTTCCCGTTGCTGGCGGTGGGGCTGATGGGTGCGCGGCTGCTGGGCAGGCTGGAGCGGGCGCGGGCCCGGGCGCTGCTCGGGGTGCGGGTGGACGAGCCGAGCCGGCTGCCGCGCCGGAGCGGGGACGGCTTCCTGCCCCGGTTGTGGATGGCGCTGAAGGACCCGGTGGGCTGGCGCACGGTCCTGTACGACTTCATACGGCTTCCTTGGGGCATCCTCACCTTCGTCATCACGTTGACCTCGCTGTTCGTGCTGTGGCCGGTCCTGCCGTTCATCGCGCGGGGTCTGGCCAACGCCGACCGGGCGATGGTGCGCGCGCTGCTGTCCCCGTCCGACGAGCTGGAGCGGCGCATCGCCGAGCTGGAGTCGGACCGGGGGATCGTGGTCGACACGGCCGCGGCGGACCTGCGGCGCATCGAGCGCGACCTGCACGACGGGGCGCAGGCCCGCCTGGTCAACCTGGCCATGGGGCTGGGGCTGGCCAAGGAGAAGCTCCTGGAGGACCCGGACACCGCCGCGGCCATGGTCGACGAGGCGCACGGCGAGGTGAAGCTGGCGTTGCAGGAGTTGCGGGACCTGGCGCGCGGTATCCATCCGGCCGTTCTGACCGACCGCGGTCTGGACGCGGCGCTCTCCTCGGTCGCCTCCCGCTGCACCTCGCCGGTCACGGTGACCGTCGACCTGGCGGAGCGCCCGGCGGCGGCCATCGAGGGCATCGCCTACTTCACCGTCTCGGAGCTGCTGCAGAACGTGAGCAAGCACAGCGGGGCGAAGTCCGCCTCGGTGGAGGTCTGGCGGTCCTCCGACCGGCTGCTCATCCAGGTGGGGGACGACGGTCGCGGCGGCGCGAGCCTCGACGGCGGGACCGGGATGAAGGGCCTCGCCGAGCGGTTGACGGCCGTCGACGGGCTCTTCGTCGTCGACTCGCCGGAGGGCGGCCCCACCCTGGTCACGGCCGAGCTGCCCTGGCGCGACCGCACGGCCGCCGACGACGCGCCCGCCTCCGGCACGAGGTAGGTGACCGAGCGGGGGTGGGGAAAACCCCCCTCCCGAGACGCCGACGGGCTCCATGGCCCGTGGGTGTGCGGTGCAGGAGGGTGGAGTTGCGACAGCAGAGCCGTAGGACGAGGAGAAGGACGGCACCGATGGCCACGGATTACGGACAGGGTTACGGGTTCGGGGGCGGGCCCCGTCTCGCCGGGGACGCCGGGGACGCCGAGGCGCGACGCCACCGGCTGCCGGCGGGGCTGCGGGCCCCCTTCGAGGGGCGCAGCCTGCGGGAGTTCGGCTATGTGCTGCTGGGCCTGCCGGTCGGCATCCTGCTCTTCACCTACGCCGTCACGATGGTGTCGCTGGGGGCCGGCCTGCTGGTGACGTTCCTGGGGGTCCCGGTGCTGGCGGCGGCGCTCGCCGGGTGCCGGGGCTTCGGCGCGATGGAACGGGCACGGGCCCGCGCCCTGCTGGGTCTCCAGGTGGCCGACCCGGAGCCGCTGCGCCGGCGGAAGCAGGGCGCGATGGGATGGATGGGAGCCGTGCTCAAGAGCGGCGCCTCGTGGCGGAGCCTGCTGTACGCGGTGCTGCAGTTCCCGTGGTCGGTGTTCTCGTTCGTCGTCGCCGTGAACTTCTGGACGGTCGGGTGGGCGATGCTGACGTACCCGCTGTGGTTCTGGGTGTTCCCGATGTGGGCCGGGCAGGACGGGATCCAGCTGTACGGCGACGAGACGCACAGCATCTACCTGGACAACCCCTTCGAGATCACCCTGACCGCGCTGGTCGGCCTGCTGATCACCTTGGCCACCCCGTGGATCGTCCGGGCGCTGACGACGGTGGACCGGTTGATGGTGCACGGGCTGCTGGGCCCGTCCCGGCTGGCGACGCGGGTCGTGGAGCTGGAGTCGGACCGCGGGGTCGTCGTCGACACGGCCGCGGCGGACCTGCGGCGCATCGAACGCGACCTGCACGACGGGGCGCAGGCCCGCCTGGTCAACCTGGCCATGGACCTCGGCCTGGCGAAGGAGAAGCTGCGGGAGGACCCGCGGGCGGCGGCGGTCATGGTGGACGAGGCGCACGGCGAGGTGAAGACGGCTCTCCAGGAGCTGCGGGACCTGGCCCGGGGCATCCACCCGGCGGTCCTGACCGACCGCGGCCTGGACGCGGCGCTGTCGGCGGTCGCGTCGCGGTGCACCGTGCCGGTGCGGGTGGAGGTCGACCTGACGGAGCGGCCCGCGTCGGCCATCGAGGGGATCGCGTACTTCACGGTGTCGGAGCTGCTGCAGAACATCAGCAAGCACGCCCGGGCCACGTCCGCCGCCGTGGAGGTGTGGCGGGTGCGGAACCGGCTGATGCTCCAGGTCGTGGACAACGGCGTGGGCGGCGCGGACGCGTCGGCCGGGTCGGGCCTGGCGGGTCTGGCGGAGCGCCTCGACGCGGTGGACGGCATCCTCGTCGTGGACTCGCCGGCCGGCGGACCGACGCGGGTGACGGCGGAGCTGCCCTGGCGGAGCGAGCCGGCCGCCAGGTGAGCGGGCGCGGGGCCGCCGCGCGAGACGCCGGCCGGGCCGGCCGGTCGGACGTCCCGGGGGCCGGCCCCCGGGACGACGTCGCAGGAACCGTCCGCCGCCTCCCCCGGCCCGGGCGACGTGACCGGAAAGCCGTCGCAGGGCGGCCGGTCCGGGCTTCCGCCCCGCTCCTCCCGCCCTCTTCCCGCTGCCCCGACGCATCCGGCCCCCGATCCTGGGATGCTGGACCTGTCGCACGGACGGTTCGTGGACGCGGCGTGGGCCGCGCGGGCCGTGCGGTGGACGGGCTTGGGGGGCCGAGATCGTGGAGGACAAGGTGCGGGTGGTCATCGCCGAGGATTCGGTGCTGCTCAGAGAGGGGCTGACCCGACTGCTGACCGACCGCGGGCACGAGGTCGTGGCCGGCGTCGGCGACGGGGAGGCGCTGATCAAGACCATCGCCGAACTGGACGCGCAGGGTGAGCTGCCGGACGTGGTGGTGGCGGACGTACGGATGCCGCCGACCCACACCGACGAGGGCGTGCGCGCCTCGGTGCAGCTGCGCAAGGCGCACCCCGGTCTCGGCGTGCTGGTGCTGTCGCAGTACGTGGAGGAGCGCTACGCCACGGAGTTGCTGGCCGGCTCCAGCCGCGGGGTCGGCTACCTGCTCAAGGACCGGGTGGCCGAGGTGCGGGAGTTCGTGGACGCGGTCGTGCGGGTCGCGCGGGGCGGGACGGCCCTGGACCCGGAGGTGGTCGCGCAGTTGCTCGGGCGCAGCCGCAAGCAGGACGTCCTGGCGGGGCTGACCCCCCGGGAGCGCGAGGTGCTGGGCCTGATGGCGGAGGGCCGGACCAACTCGGCGGTCGCGCGGCAGCTCGTCGTGAGCGACGGGGCGGTCGAGAAGCACGTCAGCAACATCTTCATGAAGCTGGGCCTGTCCCCGAGCGACGGGGACCACCGGCGGGTGCTCGCCGTCCTCACCTACCTCAACTCCTGACGCGGTCCACCGGCGGCTCACCGGCGCCGACCTGCGTCTCATCCGAACGAGTGAGGAACGGGGCCGGTGCGGGGCGCGTCGCCACGCGTGGCGCGGGGTGCGCGAACCGTGGGTCGCCGGGGCGGCGGGCCGCCCGGAGAGTCGTGTCCATCATGCGAATGTCCACCGGAAGTAAACCCTTGCGGACGTAGGGTTGATCCTGGGACGGCCGGTGAGCGACCGGTCCCCGGGACAGCCGCCTCGAGGGAGGTCCAGTTCAGTGACCAGCCAGGTCAGCAGCCCAGCGGAGCAGGCCGACGGAACCGACGAGACCGTCGTGGGAGCGCAGCGCAAACCGGTCGGGGCGAAGGACGTCCGCCGGCTGGACCGGGTGATCATCCGGTTCGCGGGGGACTCGGGCGACGGGATGCAGCTCACCGGCGACCGCTTCACCTCGGAGACGGCGTCTTTCGGCAACGACCTGTCGACGCTGCCGAACTTCCCGGCCGAGATCCGGGCGCCCGCCGGCACCCTGCCGGGTGTCTCGTCCTTCCAGTTGCACTTCGCCGACCACGACATCCTCACCCCCGGTGACGCCCCCAACGTGCTGGTCGCCATGAACCCGGCCGCACTGAAGGCGAACATCGACGACGTGCCGCGCGGCGCGGAGATCATCGTCAACACGGACGAGTTCACCAAGCGGGCGATGCAGAAGGTCGGCTACGACACCTCGCCCCTCGAAGACGGTTCGCTCGACGGCTACCACCTGCATCCGGTGCCGCTGACCACCCTGACCGTCGAGGCGCTCAAGGAGTTCGACCTCACCCGCAAGGAGGCCGAGCGCAGCAAGAACATGTTCGCGCTCGGGCTGCTGAGCTGGATGTACCACCGGCCGACGGAGGCCACGGAGAAGTTCCTGCGGACGAAGTTCGCGAAGAAGCCCGACATCGCCGCCGCCAACATCGCGGCCTACCGGGCGGGCTGGAACTTCGGTGAGACCACGGAGGACTTCGCGGTCTCCTACGAGGTGGCGCCGGCGGCGCAGGCGTTCCCGCCGGGCGTGTACCGCAACATCTCCGGGAACCTGGCGCTGTCCTACGGCCTGATCGCCGCGTCCCGCCAGGCCGATCTGCCGCTTTTCCTCGGCTCGTACCCCATCACCCCGGCCTCGGACATCCTGCACGAGCTGAGCAAGCACAAGAAATTCGGTGTGCGGAGCTTCCAGGCCGAGGACGAGATCGCGGGCATCGGCGCGGCGCTGGGCGCGGCGTTCGGCGGCTCGCTGGCCGTGACGACCACGAGCGGCCCGGGGGTGGCGCTCAAGAGCGAGACCATCGGGCTCGCGGTCTCGCTGGAGTTGCCGCTGCTGGTCGTGGACATCCAGCGCGGCGGGCCGTCCACTGGCCTGCCGACCAAGACGGAGCAGGCAGACCTCCTCCAGGCGATGTACGGGCGCAACGGCGAGGCGCCGGTCCCGGTCGTCGCCCCGCGCACCCCGGCCGACTGCTTCGACGCCGCGCTGGAGGCGGCCCGGATCGCGCTGACGTACCGCACCCCGGTCTTCCTGCTCTCGGACGGCTACCTGGCCAACGGCAGCGAGCCGTGGCGCGTCCCGGAGCCGGACGAGTTGCCGGACCTCGCGGTGCAGTTCACGCACACCGCCAACCACACCCTGGACGACGGCACCGAGGTGTTCTGGCCCTACAAGCGCGACCCGCACACCCTCGCCCGTCCCTGGGCGGTGCCGGGGACCCCGGGCCTGGAGCACCGGATCGGCGGCATCGAGAAGCAGGACGGCACCGGGAACATCTCGTACGACCCGGCCAACCACGACTTCATGGTCCGCACCCGGCAGGCCAAGGTCGACGGCATCGAGGTCCCCGACCTGGAGGTCGACGACCCGGACGGCGCGCGGACGCTGGTGCTGGGCTGGGGTTCGACGTACGGGCCGATCACGGCGGCCGTGCGCCGGCTGCGCGCCGCCGGTCACGCCGTCGCGCAGGCGCACCTGCGCCATCTCAACCCGTTCCCGCGCAATCTCGGAGCGGTGCTGAAGGAGTACGACAAGGTGGTGGTCCCCGAGATGAACCTCGGCCAGCTCGCCACGCTCGTCCGGGCGAAGTACCTGGTCGACGCCCAGTCGTACAACCAGGTCAACGGCATGCCGTTCAAGGCGGAACAGCTCGCCACGGTCCTGAAGGAGGCCATCGATGGCTGAGACGTCCACGGAAGAGAAACCGGTCGGCACCGGCACGGTCGAGGCACTGAAGCTGGTCCCCCGGGCCGAGGGCAAGCAGTCCATGAAGGACTTCAAGTCCGACCAGGAGGTGCGCTGGTGCCCTGGCTGCGGCGACTACGCCGTCCTCGCCGCCGTGCAGGGCTTCATGCCCCAGCTGGGTCTGGCGAGGGAGAACATCGTCTTCGTCTCCGGCATCGGCTGCTCCTCCCGGTTCCCGTACTACATGAACACCTACGGGATGCACTCGATCCACGGCCGCGCCCCCGCCATCGCCACCGGGCTCGCCTCCTCCCGCCGCGACCTGTCCGTGTGGGTCGTGACCGGTGACGGCGACGCGCTGTCCATCGGCGGCAACCACCTCATCCACGCCCTGCGCCGCAACGTCAACCTCAAGATCCTGCTGTTCAACAACCGGATCTACGGTCTGACCAAGGGCCAGTACTCCCCCACCTCCGAGGTCGGCAAGATCACCAAGTCGACCCCGATGGGTTCGCTGGACGCGCCCTTCAACCCGGTCTCCCTCGCGCTCGGCGCCGAGGCGTCCTTCGTCGCCCGGACCGTCGACTCGGACCGCAAGCACCTCACCGAGGTGCTGCGCCAGGCCGCCGAGCACCCGGGGACGGCCCTGGTGGAGATCTATCAGAACTGCAACATCTTCAACGACGGCGCCTTCGACGCCCTCAAGGACAGGCAGCAGGCCGAGGAGGCGGTGATCCGGCTCGAACACGGGCAGCCGATCCGCTTCGGGAGCGAGGGTTCCAAGGGGGTCGTGCGCGACCCGGCCACCGGCGACCTGGAGGTCGTCGCGGTCACGGCGGCCAACGAGGCGGACATCCTGGTCCACGACGCCCACTCCGCGTCCCCGACCACCGCCTTCGCCCTGTCCCGGCTCGCCGACCCGGACACCCTGCACCACACGCCGATCGGTGTGCTGCGCTCGGTCGAGCGGCCGGTCTACGACACGCTGATGGCGGACCAGCTCGACACCGCGGTCGAGAGGGACGGCAAGGGCGACCTCGCCGCGCTGCTCGCCGGCGGGGACACCTGGACGGTCGTCGGCTGACACCGGCGGCGCACGACCGTGAGGCCCGGGCGGGAACGCCCGGGCCTCTCGCATGCCCACGCCGGTCCGCAGGCACCTCAGAACCGGGGCGCTAACCAGAAGGTAAGTACCTTACTTCAAAGTGGGCACTGCTGCTTAGTTAGCGCACACCGTAGGGTCAATGGCATCGCACCCCCACAAGGAGTACTGAAGCCATGAACATCGTCGTCACCGGAGCCACCGGACACCTGGGCCGCCACGTCGTGGAGCAGCTGCTGGAGAAGGTGCCGGCCGACCGGATCACCGCCGTCGTCCGCGACCGGGACCGGGCCGCCGGCCTCGCCGCCCGCGGCGTCCGGCTTGCGGTCGCCGACTACAACAGCCCCGAGACCTTCGACGGCCTGTTCACCGCCGGCGACCGGGTCCTGCTGATCTCCGGCAACGAGTTCGACAAGGGCCGTGTCCAGCAGCACACGGTCGTGATCGAGGCGGCGCGGAAGGCCGGTGTCGCGCTGCTCGCCTACACCAGCGCCCCCAGCAGCCTCACGGCCGCGCTCGCCGACGACCACCGCGCGACGGAGGACGTCCTGGTCGGCTCGGGCCTGCCGTACGTGCTGCTGCGCAACGGCTGGTACCACGAGAACTACACCGAGCAGCTGGCCCCGGTCCTGGAGCACGGCGCCGTGGTGCAGGCGGCCGGCGAGGGCCGGATCTCCTCCGCCTCCCGCGCCGACTACGCGGCCGCCGCCGTCGCCGTACTGACCAGCGAGGGCCACGAGAACAAGGCGTACGAGCTGGGCGGCGACGAGGCCTGGGGCTTCGCCGAGTACGCCGCCGAACTGAGCCGGCAGACCGGCCAGGAGATCGTCTACACCCCGGTCTCCACCGAGGCCTACGCCGACATCCTCACCGGCGCCGGACTCCCCGGGCCGCTGGCCGCCGTGCTCGCGGGCGTGGACGGTGCCATCGAGAAGGGTGAACTGATCGTCTCCACCGGTGACCTGTCCCGGCTGGCCGGCCGCCCGACCACGCCGCTCGCCGAGGCCGTCTCCGCCGCGCTCAAGGCCTGACACCCGCCGACGACCCCGCCCGGCCGCCGCCTGTCATGACCGTATGCCGATACGGGCATGACAGAGGGCCGGGTGCGGCGCTACCTTCGTCGTGGCATGCGTCCGCCCCGGCATGCCACAGCGCGAGAAGGAGGTGCCCGTGGCCGGGTCGTCGAGGAGCGAACAGCGCATAGGCCTGCTGAACGGCTTCGCCGCCTACGGGATGTGGGGCCTCGTCCCGCTGTTCTGGCCGCTGCTCAAGCCCGCCGGGGCCGGGGAGATCCTCGCCCACCGGATGGTGTGGTCCCTCGCCTTCGTCGCCGTCGCCCTGCTGGTCGTACGGCGCTGGGCCTGGGCCGGTGAGCTGCTGCGGCAGCCGCGGAAGCTGGGGCTGATCACCGTGGCCGCCGCGGTCATCACCGTCAACTGGGGTGTCTACATCTGGGCCGTGAACAGCGGCCACGTCGTCGAGGCCTCGCTCGGGTACTTCATCAACCCGCTGGTCACCATCGCGATGGGCGTGCTGCTGCTCAAGGAGCGGCTGCGGCCCGTGCAGTGGGCGGCGGTCGGCACCGGCGCCGCGGCCGTGATCGTCCTCACCGTCGGCTACGGACGGCCGCCGTGGATCTCCCTCTGCCTCGCCTTCTCCTTCGCCACGTACGGCCTGGTGAAGAAGAAGGTCAACCTCGGCGGCGTCGAGTCGCTGGCCGCCGAGACGGCGATCCAGTTCCTGCCGGCGCTCGGCTTCCTGCTGTGGCTGGGCGCCCGCGGCGACTCCACCTTCACCACCGAGGGCGCGGGGCACACGGCCCTGCTCGCCGCGACCGGCGTGGTCACCGCGATCCCGCTGGTCTGCTTCGGCGCGGCGGCGATCCGGGTGCCGCTCTCCACGCTGGGGCTGCTGCAGTACCTCGCCCCGGTCTTCCAGTTCCTGCTCGGCATCCTCTACTTCGGCGAGGCCATGCCGCCCGAACGGTGGGCCGGTTTCGCGCTGGTCTGGCTGGCGCTGACGCTGCTCACCTGGGACGCCCTGCGCACCGTCCGCCGCACCGCCCGGGCGCTGAGGGCGCAGCTCGGCCGGACGGGCACCGGGGTGCCGCCGGTGAAGGCGGGTGCCGAGCGCGAGTCGGGGATCGTGGCCTCCGGGACGCCCGCCTCCGGCCCTGCCGGCCCCGAGCAGCGGGACGCGCCGGTGGCGAGGCCGTAGCCCTTCCCGCCCGGCGTCGGATCAGAGCGCGTCGGGCGTCCGCCGTGCGCGGTGCGCCCGCGCCTTCTCGCGGTTGCCGCAGTGCTCCATCGCGCACCAGCGGCGGCGCCCGGGGCGCGAGGTGTCCACGAAGAGCAGCAGGCAGTCGTGGGCGCCGCACTCGCGGATGCGGTCCGCGTACGGGCCGGTGAACAGCTCGATCGCGTCGCGCGCGACCGTCGACAGCAGGCGGACACCCGTGGCGCCCGGGGCCCAGCTCCGGGTGCCGTCCGGTTCGGCGCGGGTGACGAGCGAGGGCTCGGCCGCGACGGCGTTGACGGTCTCCAGGGCGCCCGGCCGGAGCGGCCGTCCGTGCGCGCGGTCCACGGTGAGCGTGAACAGGGCGTCGCGCAGGTCCCGGGCCCGCCGCACGTCCGCGTGGTCCACGGCCGGTTCCAGCCCACCCGGCAGCCGGCTGCGCCCGGCCCAGTCCACCAGGTCCGCGGGCTCGTGCAGGACCTCCCAGCGCGCGTAGTCGCCCGGGCCGCCGGTCGTCAGCAGTTCGAGGCAGAGGGCTCCCGGGTCGAAGCGGTACGGCTTGCCCTCACGCGTCACGAGCGTCAGCCCGGGGGGTGTTTTCGGCGATGTCGCCGTCCACTCACTCACATAACCAGTATAACTGGTTACATGACATCGACCTCGTCACCCGCCCCCGTGCACTTCAAGATCGTCATCGACGCCGCGGCTCCGCACGCGCAGGCGGACTTCTGGGCCGCCGCCCTCCATTACGAGGTGGAGGACAACAGCGCCCTCATCGGGAAACTGCTGGGCTTCGGGGCCGTACCGGCCGAGTCGACCGTCGAGTCCCACGGCCGCCGCGCCTGGCGGGACCTGGCCGCCGTACGGCATCCGGACGATCCGTACCAGGAGGAGAGCGGTGCCGGACTGGGGCGGCGCCTGCTGTTCCAGCGCGTGCCGGAGGTCAAGACCGGCAAGAACCGGCTCCACCTGGACCTGCACCCGGGCGAGGGGCAGCGCGAGGCGGAGGTCGCCCGGCTGGAGGCGCTCGGGGCGAGCGTCCTGCGGCAGGTGAAGGAGCAGGGCGGGGAGTGGGTGACGATGGCGGACCCGGAGGGGAACGAGTTCTGCGTCCACTAGGGCGGGCCGGCCAGGGGCTCCCGATATCCGCAACGCGGTGGCCGGATACCGGTCTTGACGCCGGGTCAGTCCCGGCCACACCATCCAGGCACCCCATTCACTGCGGAGTCCCCTCCCCAGGGCCTCCCTAGGAATCCGGAGCCCCCCACATGAAGCTCCCCCTTTCCGGGCGTTCCCTGACGGCCGGCGCCGTCGCGGTCGCCACCCTCATGACCGGTGGTTCGGTGGCCGGCGCGGCCTCCGCCTCCGAGCACCCCGCGGCCGTCGCCGCGGCTCCCGACATACCCGTAGCCAACGTCAAGGCGCACCTGACCCAGCTGCAGTCGATCGCCACGGCGAACGGCGGCAACCGCGCCCACGGCCGCCCCGGCTACCAGGCCTCGCTCGACTACGTGAAGGCCAGGCTGGACGCGGCCGGCTTCACCACCACGGTCCAGCGGTTCACCGCCTCCGGGCGCACCGGCTACAACCTGATAGCCGACTGGCCGGGCGGCGACGCGAATCAGGTTGTCATGGCCGGGTCACATCTGGACAGCGTCTCCTCCGGCCCCGGCATCAACGACAACGGCTCCGGCTCGGCGGCCGTCCTGGAGACCGCCCTCGCCGTGGCCCGCTCCGGCCACCAGCCCGCCAAGCACCTGCGCTTCGCCTGGTGGGGCGCGGAGGAGCTGGGTCTGGTCGGCTCGCGCTACTACGTCAACAGCCTCGGTTCGGCGGGCCGCGCCAAGATCAGCGGCTACCTGAACTTCGACATGATCGGCTCCCCCAACCCCGGCTACTTCGTCTACGACGACGATCCCACCATCGAGAAGACCTTCAAGGACTACTACGCCGGCCTCGGCGTCTCCACGGAGATCGAGACCGAGGGCGACGGCCGCTCCGACCACGCGCCGTTCAAGAACGCGGGCGTCCCCGTCGGCGGCCTGTTCAGCGGGGCCGACTACCGCAAGACGTCGGCGCAGGCGGCCAAGTGGGGCGGCACCGCGGGCCAGCCCTTCGACCGCTGCTACCACTCGTCCTGCGACACGACGGCCAACATCAACGACACGGCCCTGAACCGCAACAGCGACGCCATCGCGTACGCGATGTGGGAGCTGTCCCGTTAGAGCGGACGGCCCGGCACGGAAGCCGTCCGGTCAGCCGGTCGCGGCGCGGGCCCGTTCGGTGAGGCGGCCCATGCGGTTGCGGGCGGTCCGCAACTCCTCGGCGTCGTCCGCGGCCGGGCCCTCCTCGTCGGCGAGTTCGCTCCACAGGCCGACCAGTTCGCGGCCCAGCTCCAGGCCCCGTTCCGGGTCGCGTACGGCCCGCCAGGCGGTGGCCGCGCTGCGGACGTTGCCGTAGGCGGCCTCGGCGTCGCCCGCGCGGCGGTGTATCCGGGCCAGGTCCATGGAGAGATGGAAGGCACGGTCGGGGTCGCCGGACAAGTAGGCGATGTAGGCGGAGAGTTCGCGGAGCCGGAGCACCTCGGGGTGCTCCGGCCCCAGCGTCGTGGACGCCTCCGCCACGGTCTGCTCGGCCAACCGGGCCGCCTCTTCCGTACGCCCCTCCTTGACGGCCTCGTTGATACGGCCGGTCGGCTCCGCGAGGAGCGAGGGGGCGGTGGCGTCACCGGGCGCCGTGAGCGGCCCGTCCCCGAGCACGGCCTCGGCCACGGCGTCGAAGCCGCGGGCCGGGGTGGGGGCGGACCTGGGCGCCGGCTCGGCCGCGGCGGCGAGGCCGAGGTCGATGACGGGAACGGGAACGGGAGCGGGGCCGCACGACGGCTCGGAGGCCGTGGTCGGCTCGGGCTCCGGCTCGGGTACGTGGAGTGACCCGGACGCCTGGTACCGCTCGGGCTCACGGTCGTGGACCGGCTCGGGCCAGGCGACGGGCGCCGGCGTGGGCGTGGACCCGAACGCCGGGGCGCGCCCGGGAGGCGACACCGGCGGGGGCGTGACCGCTGACGCGCGCGTGATCGTCAGCCCGGATGCGGCGGCCGGTCCCGGTGCGGGCCGGGGGCGCGCGGCCCCGGTGGTCGTGGCACCGCCGTCCATCCGGGGCGGCGGCCCGAAGACCCCCGTCGGCGCCGCGACCGTACCGGGCGCCGGGGCCCCCGCCGGTGCGGCCGGGGCGCGCGGGGTGGACGTCGGCGCGGCATCACCGGCCGGCGTCCGCCGCTCCTCGGGCCCCGTCGGCCGGTGGGCCGTGGGGGCGCCGTCCCGTAGCGGTTCCACCGCGCGCAGCACGTGCGTGGACCGGTCCCGTCGTACGGGCCTCTCCGCGGGGCCCGTCGGGACCGGTTCCGCGGCGAGGTGGCTGGAGCCGTCGGGATCGACCCGGAGGGGGACGGAGCAGCCGATGCGCTCGTCGTGGATCGTGGCGAGGACCGGCGCGCCGACCGCGAGGGCGAGGCGGTGCAGGCGGTTCAGGACGGCGTTCTGGATCTCCTCACCGGGCGCCGCGACGACCACCGCGCCGTCGACCGAGGCACTGCGTGCGCCGGGCCCCGCCGCCGGCACGCGGACCTCGATCGGCGTCGCCGCAGGGGCGACCGGGGGCTCGGCGCCCTCGTGGTCCCGTTGCTCCTCGCGACCGAGTCGAGACATCGTTCCCCCACTCATCTGCGGCTTCCGTCGGCGGTTTCGGTTCCCGTACCGTCCAGAGCCTGTCATGCCCGTCGTACACCTGCTGACGAGTCTCTCCGCCCACTCGCCCTGCGCGCGTCACCGGGGTGTCACAGGCTCGTTCCAGGGGTCACTCCGGAGAGACCCATGGACAGATAGATGCGTACGCATATAATGCAGGTGCTGGTATCCGCTCACGACAATCGTTCTGGGGGACCCGATGACCCGCCGCTTCCTCTTCCTGCTGGGCAGCAGCCGTCCCGACGGCAACACCGAACTGCTCGCCCGGCGCGCCGCCGAACAGCTGCCGTCCGACGTCGAGCAGCGATGGATCGACCTGGCCGCGCATCCGCTGCCCGAGTTCGCGGACCTGCGCCACGACAGCGACCACACACGCCCCACCGAGGGAAACGCCGGTCTGCTGCTCGACGCGACGCTCGACGCGACCGACCTCGTGATCGCCTCGCCGCTGTACTGGTACTCGCTGTCCGCCCCGGTCAAGCGCTACCTGGACCACTGGTCCGGCTGGCTGCGCACCCCCGGCCTGGACTTCAAGGAGACCCTGTCCGGCCGCACCCTGTGGGGCGTCACCGCGCTCGCGCACGAGGAGCAGGAGGTCGCCGACCCGCTGATCGGCAGCCTCAACAACTCGGCGGCTTACATGGGCATGCGCTTCGGCGGGGTGCTGCTCGGCAACGGCAGCAGGCCCGGGGACGTCCTGCGGGACACGGACGCGCTGACCCGCGCCAAGACCTTCTTCGCGCGGGAGGCGCCACTCGCCCGCTTCCCGTACGAGGACACGGCTACGACGTGATGTCCTTCGTCGTGAACCGGGCCCAGGCCGCCGAACCGAACACCGCGGCGTAGAGGGCCTGGAGGCCCAGGTTCCTCACCAGGTCGTCCCAGTACACCGGTTCGCGCATCAGGTCGGCGAAGGACAGCCAGTAGTGCGAGAAGAAGTACGGCTGCACCGCGTCGAGCTGCGGGATCTGGTCGAGGATCTGGACGGTGATCAGCAGCCCGACCGTGGTCGCCATCGCCGCGATGCCGCTGCCGGTCAGGGTCGACACGAACAGGCCGAGGGCCGCGACGCCGAGGAGCGAGGCGGCGACGACCAGGGCGATCAGCAGCGCGCGCCCCAGGCCCTCGGCGTACGTGATCCGGGTGCCGGAGATGGTGACCAGGTCGCCGACCGGGAACAGCAGCGCCCCGACCGCGAGCGCCGACACCGCGACGACCAGGGTGGCGGCGAGGCAGAAGGCGATCACCGTGGCGTACTTGGCGAGCAGCAGCCGGGTACGGCCGGCCGGGGCGACCAGCAGGTAGCGGAGCGTGCCCGCACTCGCCTCGCCGGCGATCGCGTCGCCCGCGACGACACCGACGGCCATCGGCAGGAAGAACGGGAGGGTCGCGGCGAGCGCGGTGAAGACCAGGAAGAGACCGTTGTTGCTGATCTGCGAGATGAAGGCCGGCCCCTGACCGCCGCCACCGCCTCCGCCGCCGCCGAAGGACGCGCCGTCACTCGTCTCGATCTTCACGGCGATGCCGACCAGGACCGGCACGGCGGCCAGCACGCCCAGCAGGGCGAGGGTGCGCCAGCGCCGGAAGGTGATCCCCAGCTCGCTGCTCAGCAGCCCGAAGGTCCACAGCGGGCTCGGTGCACGCACCGCACTCGGCGCCTCAGCCCGCGACATCGAAACCCTCCCCGGTGAGCGCCACGAACGCGTCCTCCAGCGAGGCCCGCTCCACCGCGAAGCCCCGGACGCGGACCCCGGCCGACACCAGCGCCGCGTTCAGATCGGCGAGGTCGCCGTCGGGGGGTGGCTCCGCACTCACCCGGTCCTCGGCGATCAGCACGTCCGCGGCCCCCTGCTCCTTCAGCACCCGCGCGGCCTCCCCCGCGTCCGGGGTGGTCACCACCAGCCGGCCGCGTGCCCCCGCCGCCAGGTCGGCGACCGGGCCCTGGGTGATCAGCCGCCCCTGGGCCATCACGGCGGCGTGCGTGCACACCTGCTCGATCTCGTCCAGCAGGTGGGAGGAGAGGAAGACGGTGGTGCCGTCGGAGGCCAGTTCGCGCACGAGGGCACGGATCTCGCGCATGCCCTGGGGGTCGAGCCCGTTGGTCGGTTCGTCCAGGACGAGCAGGCGGCGCGGCTGGAGCAGCGCCGCGGCGAGCCCGAGCCGCTGCTTCATGCCGAGCGAGTACGCCTTCGCCTTCTTGCCGGCGGCGGCCGCGAGGCCGACCCGGTCCAGCGCCGCGGCGACGCGCTCGCGCCGGGTGCGCGGGTCGGCGGTCGGGTCGGCGGCGTCGTAGCGCAGCAGGTTGTCGCGGCCGGAGAGGAAGCCGTACAGGGCCGGGCCCTCGATGAGGGCCCCGACCTGGGGCAGCACGGTGCGGGCGGCGCGCGGCACGGGCCGGCCCAGCACGCGCGCCGTCCCCGAGGTCGGCTCGATCAGCCCCATCAGCATCCGGATGGTGGTGGTCTTGCCGGAGCCGTTGGGGCCGAGGAAGCCGAAGACGCTGCCCGCCGGGACGGTCAGGTCCAGACCGTCGACGGCGAGGTGTCCGCCGCCGTAGCGCTTGGTGAGCGCGCGGGTGGCGATGACGGCGTCCTCCACGCTCCCCCGGTCCGGGCGCTCCGGCTGCGCGGCGGCCGGTCGGGCCATCGGCTCCCTCTCCTGTCGTACGGGGACGGCGGTGCCGCTACTTCGCGGCGTCGGCCGCCTTGACCAGCGCGTCCTTGGTGACGGCACCGGCGTAGACCTGGCCGTCGTCCGTGATCAGGGCGTTGACCAGGCGGGTCTTGAAGACCGTGCCGGTACCGAAGTCGCCCTTGACCTGGTCGCCGAAGGAGCCCAGGAAGCCGCCGAGGCCACCGCCCGCGGCAGCCGTGGGCAGGCCCTGGCCGCCGGTGTCGAAGGTGGCGATCGCGTTCCAGCCCTCCCCGAGGACCTCCAGGCCGTCCGCCCCCTCCGCGAGACCGCCCCCGGCCCGGTGTCCCCGCTCCGGCGCCCCGGCCGCCTCGTCACCCTCGGTGACCTTCGCGCCCTTGGGCGGGGTGAAGTCGAACGTCGACGCGTCCGGCTTCGCGAAATCGACCTGGGTGAAGCCCGCGTCCACGACGGCGGCGCCGCCGCTCGCCGGGGTCAGCGTGAACTTGAGCGGCATACCGGTCCCGGCGTCCACCGCGACGGTGACGGCACCGACGGTGGACCCGGACTGCTTGGGCTTGATCACCAGCCGGTAGGCATCCCGGCCGGCCACCTGCGCGGTGCCGTCCACGGTCACCGAGGTGGTGTCGTCGACCGCCTTGAGTGCCTGGTCGGCGAAGTCCTTCGGGGTGACCGGCACCTCCTTCTCCCGCTGGCCGGCGGTGTCGGGGGCGGTGGAGTGGAAGACCTCGTTGGACGCGCTGTCGTAGCCCCAGACGTCCTTGCCGTCGTGGATCAGGCTGTACTCGGCGGCGTTCTCCAGCAGGGACAGCTTCTGCCGGTCGGGGCCGTCGGCGGCGACCCGCAGCGTGTGGGTGCCGGAGACCAGCCCGGTGAGCTTGGCCGACGGGTCGGCGGCGGAGCCGTCCTCGTCGCCGTCGGCCCCGGCGCCGGGGCCACCCGACATCCCGGACAGCAGGCCGCTCTCCAGGCCGCCGAGGTCCGGCAGGCCCAGATCCGTGCTGATCCTGACGGTGCCGGACAGCTGCTCGACGTCCGACTCGGCGATCTTCTGCAGCAGTTGCTCCGCCGTGATCTTCGGGAGGTCGGGGTCCCCGGAGTCGGCGAGCGCGGGGACGAGGCCGATCGTCGCGGCCGCCACTCCCATCACCGCGACCGGGACGACGTACCGCGCGGCCTTTCGCCGTCCGGCGCGCGTCTCCTCGCCCTCCCCGGCGGCGGTCGTGTTGTCGTCGGAATCGATCGGTGCCATGTGTGCCCTACCTCCGTCGTCGGCGGCGGCTGTCTCGCGACCTCGCACTCGTTCTCTCACCCGTGAGCCGCCATTCTCACCCGAATCGGTGAGGATTGGTGTTTTCCGTAGTGACCATCTGACCAAATACGCCGGGCGGAAGCGTCAGACCGCGGGCTCAACTCCGCGTACTCCTGCGGGATGAGACGCAGGGGCGGCGACTCCCCCGGCCCGTAGGGGTGGGGTGCACCGTCCGGTGCACGCGCCCCCGCGGAAGCGGGTGCGCCGCCATCCCGCTGCCGACCGGCCCTCACGGGCGGCCCCTACCGGGCAGCGATACCGGCACCGGCACGCGTGACGGCGCCGACCCGGCCGGCGAGGCTCAGCCGGCCCGGTGCACCACGGCCTCGCACAGCTCCACCAGCGCGGTCTTCGCGTCGCACTCCTTGAGCGGGGCCAGCGCCGCCCGGGCCTCCTCGGCGTACCGGACGGTGTCCCGGCGCGCCTGCTCCAGCGCGGGGTGGGCGCGCAGCAGGCGCAGTGCCTCCGCGTGCCGGGCGTCGTCGCTCAGGTCGGAGTCCAGCAGCTCGCACAGGGCGACGTCCTCGGCCAGCCCCAGCCGGGCCGCCCGCTCGCGCAGCCGCAGCACCGGGAGGGTCGGAATGCCCTCCCGCAGGTCGGTGCCGGGCGTCTTGCCCGACTCGTGGGAGTCGGAGGCGATGTCCAGGACGTCGTCCGCGAGCTGGAAGGCGACCCCGAGCCGCTCGCCGTACTGGGTCAGGACGTCCACGACCGTCTCGTCGGCGCCGGACATCATCGCGCCGAACCGGCAGGAGACGGCCACCAGCGATCCCGTCTTGCCGCCCAGCACGTCCAGGTAGTGGTCGACCGGGTCCCGGCCGTCCTGCGGGCCCGCCGTCTCCAGGATCTGGCCGGTCACCAGCCGCTCGAAGGCCAGGGCCTGCACGCGGACCGCCTCGGGGCCGAGGTCGGCGAGGATCTGGGAGGCGCGGGCGAACAGGAAGTCGCCGGTGAGGACCGCGACCGAGTTGTCCCAGCGGGTGTTCGCGCTGGGCACACCGCGCCGTACGGCGGCCTCGTCCATCACGTCGTCGTGGTACAGCGTGGCGAGGTGGGTCAGCTCCACGACGACCGCCGAGGGCACGATGCCGGGGGCGTAGGGGTCGCCGAACTGGGACGCGAGCATCACCAGCAACGGGCGGAACCGTTTGCCTCCCGCCCGCACCAGGTGCTGGGCGGCCTCCGTGATGAAGGGCACCTCGCTCTTGGTTGCCTCGAGCAACCCTTCCTCGACAGCAACCAATCCGGCCTGGACATCGGCTTCCAGAGCCTGGTCCCGCACGCTCAGCCCGAACGGCCCGACGACGGTCACGAGGGGTCTCCTGTCTGCTGGTGTCTACTGGCGATTACCTGGTTTGTCGATAGGTCGCTGCCACCACTCAAGTCAGCGTATCCGGTCACGTTTCGATCACCGCTAGCGCCCACCGTTACAGGCCGGTCGGTATCGGATCATGCGCGGCAAGTTTTTGATCAGGCGATATGAGCAGATATTGATCGACATCGCTGGAGGGACGCGGCCCGGAGCACGAGCGGACCGGGAGCCGCCACGGAAGATCCCATCACCCCTCCCAACGGCCCGCACTCCGAGAACGTCACCCACTCGGCACACCCCCTCCCGTGCCGAACGGATGCCCGCACAGTGCACGGGAACACCGGACGGGACGGGGCCCTGAGGGCGGCCCCCACAGGGGAGCGCGCGACGGCCGGCGCCGTCCGAGGGGTGGCAGAACCGGCGAGCCGTTCCGCACCGCACTCCCCACCCGCGGCCGGTTGGCGCACAGTTGGGATTAATGCCCGATTTGCCGCTCTTGTTGAGCCCCGTGAGTTGGCTCACTCCGTCCCCCCTGTGAGCAACCGCGTCGCCGACTGTGTCCTCCCTTTGCCCCGCAAGCCAGTTGAGGCTTGGCAGACGCAAAGGATCAAGCACCCCAAACACCCCAGATCAAGGTCAACAGGAGTGTTGGGTGATTCCTGCACTTGTTCCGGACATGTGCTCTCGCATACGTTCCCGGCCTGTCGGGCGGACGCCGAATCCTGCCACCGCCCGAACGCACAGTCATCCACCAACAAACTCGCAGGCAGGAGCGGGGGACCCAGGTAAGTCGCCGCACCGGTCACCACCGGAGCGGCTCGGGGTGAAGCCGTACCCGTCAGGGCGCGGCCGGGCACCTCCCCGCCCGAACCCGACAGCTCACCTCGCAGGCGTAAGGAGAGGGACTCAAGCATGTCTGCCAACGGTCAGAACCGTCACGCCCGGACCGCCCGCATCGCCCGCAAGCTCGCCGTCGCCGGCACCGGCGCCGCCGTGCTCGCCCTGCCGCTCATCGGCGCCACCGGCGCGTCCGCCGCCACCCCGGCCGCCGCCCCGGCCGCCGCCACCGCCGCGACCACGTACCCGAACACGCTCGACGGCTGGATCCGCGAGTCGCTCGACGTCATGGCGCAGCACGGCATTCCCGGCTCCTACGAGGGCATCCACCGCAACATCATGCGGGAGTCCTCCGGCAACCCGCTCGCGATCAACAACTGGGACATCAACGCCATCAACGGCACTCCGTCCAAGGGCCTGCTCCAGGTGATCGACCCGACCTTCCAGGCGTACCACGTGCCCGGCACCTCCTGGGACCCGTACGACCCGGTCGCCAACATCACCGCGGCCTGCAACTACGCGGCCGACCGGTACGGCTCGATGGACAACGTCTTCGGCGCGTACTGAGCCGTACTGCGTCGTACCGAGTCGTACTGAGTCGTACTGACTCGCACATGGGGGTGCCCCCCGCGGCGGCGGCCGCGCTAG
Source organism: Streptomyces sp. NPDC041968 (assembly GCF_055589025.1). Classification (NCBI taxonomy): domain Bacteria; kingdom Bacillati; phylum Actinomycetota; class Actinomycetes; order Kitasatosporales; family Streptomycetaceae; genus Streptomyces; species Streptomyces sp. NPDC041968. The sequence continues at coordinate 306,862 of NZ_JBVJCB010000005.1, forward strand.
GAGGTACCGAAGATCCGCTCGAGGACGACGGCCACGCCGTCGTCCTCGTTCGTGAGGGTGACCTCGTCCGCCACCGCCCTGAGTTCGGGATGGGCGTCGGCCATGGCGACACCGCGGGCGGCCCAGTGGAACATCGGGATGTCGTTGGGCATGTCGCCGAAGGCGATCGTCCGCCGCCGGCTCTGCCCGAGGTGCTCGGCGGCCAGCGCCAGGCCGGTCGCCTTGGTGATGCCGCACGGCTGGAGCTCCACCGTCCCGGGCCCGGACATCGTGACCGTGGCGAGGGAGCCGACCACCGCGCGCGCCGTCGCCGCCAACTCGTCGTCGCCGAGGTCGGGATGGCGCAGCAGCACCTTGCTGATCGGCGCCTCCCACAGTTCGTCGCGCCGCTCGACCCGTACCGCGGGCAGCGTCGGATGGGGCATGAGGTACCCCGGCTCGATGAGCGTGAGGCCGTCCACGCCGTCCTGGTCGACGGCGGCGTGCACCTGGCCGACCTCGGCCTCGATCTTGCCGAGCGCGGTCTCGGCCAGCTCCCGGTCCAGGGTGACCGACCACAGCATCCGGTGCGCGCCGGCGTCGTACACCTGCGCGCCCTGTCCGCACACCGCGAGCCCCGTGCAGCCGAGACGGTCGAGCAGGGACCGGACCCGGGGGGCCGGCCGGCCGGTCACCACCAGGTGTCGCGCACCCGCCTCGGCCACCCGTGCCAGCGCGGCCAGCGACCGGTCGGAGACGGTGTCGTCGCCGCGGAGCAGCGTGCCGTCGAGGTCGGTGGCGACGAGTGAATACGCGGTGCGGTCCATGATCAGAGAATACGGACACCGGACCTGTCCGACTCACCCGCGATCGCATCCGAACGAGGACGCGCGAGTACGGCACGAGTGCGCACGAGTAGGGCGCAAGTACGCGCGAGGACGCACGTTCGTGTCCGGAACCTGGCACATCTCCCCTAAGGCCGGTTCAAGGCCTGTGCACCGATTGGCAACAAGATGGCCCGCCGCCTACCGGCCGGGCCCCCCGGGGGGTACCTTCCTGTTGTCCAGGGGGACTTGATCGGGGGGTCGGGTTGAACGGCGGACGTGTGCGCGTGCTCAGGCCGGAGGAGCTGGGCGAGGGGGAACGGGAGCACTGGCGCGAGCTGCGCGCCAAGTCGGCGGCGCCCCGCAGTCCCTTCATGGAGCCGGAGTTCACCGACGTCGTGGGCCGGGTACGGCCGCGGGCGCGGGTGGCCGTGGTGTACGAGGGCGGCGAGGCGGCCGGTTTCCTGCCGCACGAGCGCGGCGCGCTGGGTCAGGGCCGGGCGATCGGGCTCGGGGTCTCGGACTGCCAGGGCGCGGTGCTGCGCGAGGGACTCGTCCCGGACACCCGCCGGCTGCTCAGGGCCTGTTCCCTGTCGAGCCTGGCCTTCGACAACCTGGAGGCGGACCAGGCGTTGTTCGTCCCGTTCGCGGCGGAGGAACACACCACGTACGTCGTCGACGTGGCGCAGGGGTACGAGGCGTACGAGAGCGCGCTGCGCGTCCGGTCGCCGAAGTTCCTGAAGACCACGCTCGCCAAGGAGCGCAGGCTCGGCCGCCAGGCCGGGGAGGTGCGCTTCGTGTTCGACGAGCGCGAGCCGGCCGCCCTGCGCACGCTGGTGGCGTGGAAGTCGGCGCAGTACCGCAGGACGGGGCGCCGGGACCGGTTCGCGCGGGAGTGGATCACCCGGCTCGTGGCCCGGCTGGCCGAGACCCGGGCACCGGAGTGCACGGGCACGCTGTCCGTGCTCTACGCCGGCGGCCGGCCGGTCGCCGCCCACTTCGGGCTGCGTTCGGCGACGGTCCTGGCGTGCTGGTTCCCGGCCTACGACCCGTCCTTCGCCAAGTACTCGCCGGGGCTGGTCCTGCATCTGCGCATGGCCGAGGCGGCCGCCGCCGGGGGGATCGGCCTGCTGGACCTGGGCCGGGGTGCGGCGGAGTACAAGGACGCGCTCAGGACCGGTGGAATGCCCGTGTACGAGGGCGCCGCCACGCGCCCGGGGGCGGGCGCCGCGCTGCACCGGCTCGGCCGCGAACCGGCCCGCCGCGCGCACGGCTTCGTGCGCGACCGTCCCCGGCTGGCCTCGCTGGCGGTACGGACGCTCAGGGGCGCGGCCCGGCTGCGCCGGTCATGACCAAGGGCAACCACGAGGGGGTGGGCGCATGGCCGGTGCACGGCGTGCGCGGCAGGAGACCCGGCGGGAGATCGCGGAGTTCCTGAGCATCGGGCCGGTGCAGGTCGCCGAACTGGACCTCGGTGACGAGGGCCCCGTGCTGAGACCGGGGCCGGGCAGCGCGCCGGTGGCGTCCGGGGCGGTGTTCCTCCTGGTCAGGCGGGCGGGGCGGCCGGTGGGGACACTGCTCGGGGAGGTGCCCGAGGGCGCCGATCCCACGGAGGTGCTGGCGGCGCTCGCCCGGGAGGTGCTCGGCGGGACGACGCCCGCGCCGCCGTCCGCGCCGCCGTCCGCCGGTGTCGTGGTCGCCACCCGGGAACGCGCGGACCAGCTCGCCCGCGCGCTGGACTCCCTGCTCGCGCAGGACCACCCGGACTTCGAGATCGTCGTCGTCGACAACGCCCCCGCGACCGAGGAGACCCGGGACCTGGTCGAGCGCAAGTACGGGGAACGGGTGCGGTACGTCCGCGAACCGGTCCCCGGGCTGGCGAGCGCGCACAACCGGGGGCTCGCTGCCGTACGCGCCGAGGTGGTCGCCTTCACCGACGACGACGTGGTCGCGGACCCGCGCTGGCTCAGCGAGCTGACCGCGCCCTTCACCACCGACCCGCGCCTGGGCTGCGCCACGGGGCTGATCCTGCCCGCGCGGCTGGGCACCCCCGCCCAGGTGCTGCTGGAGAGCCACGGCGGCTTCGCCAAGGGCTTCGCCCCCCGGACCTACGACCCCCGGCACCCACCCGCCGACGAGCCGCTGTTCCCGTTCACCGCGGGACGCTTCGGCTCCGGCGCCAACATGGCCTTCCGTACGGAGGTGCTGCGCACGGTCGGCGGTTTCGACCCGGCGACCGGCGCGGGCACCCGGGCCCGGGGCGGTGACGACCTCTACGGCTTCGTCCGCGTCCTCGCCCAGGGGCACGGGCTGCGCTACACCCCCTCGGCCCTGGTCTGGCACCACCACCGGGAGACCTGGCGGGACCTGGAGACCCAGGCGTACGGCTACGGCGCGGGCCTCACCGCCTACCTCACGGCGATCCTGGTGAACCGGCCCGCGCTGCTGCCCGCCTTCCTCGCCCGGGTGCCCGGCGGGCTCGCGCACGCGCGGGCGCTGACCGCCGTCCGTGCGGCCGGGGCGCGCGCCGCCGACGCGACCGCGGCCGGTGGTCCCGCCGCCGGTGGCGCGGGTCCCGCGGCGGGGGCGCCGGGTGGGCACGACTCCCGTACACACCCCTGGCCGCGGCGCCTGGCACGGTTGCAGCTGCGGGGCATGCTGTACGGGCCCGTCGGCTACCTGCGTGCCCGTCGCGCCCTGCGCACGGTCGGACGGGAGGCGGGATGAACGAGGGTGCGGGAATGGGCGGGGCGCGCGGGGGCGTACGGGCGGCGGCCGGGCACATACCCGTCTTCCTCTACCACGCGGTGATGGACGACCCGCCATCCTGGATCGCCGAGTTCACCGTTCCTCCCAGGGAGTTCGCGGCGCACCTGGACGCGATCGTCGACAGCGGCCGGACACCCGTCACCATCAGTGTGCTCGCGGACCATCTGGCCGGGAGGGCGGTGCTGCCGGCCCGGCCCGTCCTGCTCACCTTCGACGACGGCTTCGCCGACCTGCCCGGTCCCACGGCCGAGGCGCTGGCCGGGCGCGGGCTGCCGGCCACCGCGTACCTCACCACCGGGGCCATCGCACCGGGTGGTCGCAGTCTGCTGCCGCCCGCTCCGATGATGGCCCTGGACACGGTGACGGAGCTGGAACGTTCCGGCATGGAGATCGGCAGCCACACCGTCACCCACGCCCAGCTCGACACCCTGTCGGCCAAGGGGCTCGCCCGTGAACTGCGCGACTCCAAGGCGGTGTTGGAGGACGCGCTCGGACACCCGGTCCGCCATCTCGCCTACCCGCACGGCTACAACAGCGCGCGGGTGCGGGCCTCGTCGGCCCGTGCCGGGTACGAGACGGCGACCGCCGTGCGGCACGCCCTCAGCTCGGACCGGGACGAGCGGTACCGCATCGCCCGGCTCATCGTGCGGCGGAGCCACACGGTCGCCGACGTCCAGGCGTGGCTGGCGGGAGGGGGCGCCCGCATCGCCCCCTACCGGGACGGGCCCAGGACCGTCGCCTGGCGCTGGTACCGGCGGGGGCGTGCCGTGGTGCGGGGGCCGGAGTTCGCGGGGTGACCGCGACCCGCGCCGCCGTCAGCCCCGCGGCTGGTTGAGGTGCGGGTCGGCGGCCGCCTCGCGCAGGGCCGCCCACGACCGGTCGCCCGCCACGGCGAGGTCGCAGTGGGGTCCCGGGTCGCGGTAGTTCCACTGGAGGGCGGCCTTCACGCCCTCCAGGTCCTTGAGCACCCGGGGCACCTGCGCGTACCAGTCCGCCTGCCGGTCCGGGCGCTTCGGGTCGGACGCGCTGCCGAACTCCGAGAGCATCAGGGGCTTGTCGTCGGTGAGGTGGGCGCGGATCCAGTCGTGGGTGGCGTGCTGGGTCTGCGCGAAGCTCAGCCAGTCCGCCCGGTGGCAGAGGTAGTAGTTGTACTGGTTGTAGCCGATCCAGTCGACGTACTCGTCCCCGGGGTACATCCGCTCGAACAGGTCGGCGTGGTCCAGGTAGCCGGTGATGATCCAGGTCCACACGACGTTGTCGACGCCCAGCTCGCGGAACCGGTCGTGGATGTGCCGGTGGGCCCGCACGTAGTCGGCCGGGGTGCCGTTGTCCGGGGTGCGGGTGTCCATCTCCAGGTCGAAGGAGAGGAACACCTTCTTCCCCGTGCGCTGCCCGTACTCCGCGATGCGCCGGGCCTGGACGTCGATCACGGTGTCGTCCAGCTCGCCGGCGGCGATCTGCTTCCAGGTGGGCTGCTGCTCCCTCGTACCGCCCCACCACTTGCTCTCCCAGGAGAGCAGCAGCATGCGGTCCGCGCCGACGCGCTGTTCCTGCTCGGTCAGGAGCTGTCCTTCCAGCCGGGTCTCCGTGACCGCGGACATGTCGTGGTACGTGTAGACGATGTCGAGCCCGCGGCCGACCTGCTGCTCGTAGGCGTGCACCTTCTCGGCCAGGTCGGACTTGTCGTGCGGCACGAAGGCGCCGAACCAGGCGCCGCAGGGGGGTTCGAGGAGCGCGGTCGGCCGGCACTCCTCGTCACCGGCCGGGCCGGCCGGGCCGGAGGCGTCGCGCAGGGCGAGCACCGCGATCAGGACCGCGCAGGTGGCCGTGACGGACAGGATCAGCAGCCGGCGCCGGCTGCCGTGGGCCCCGGGGGCTCCAAGGCGGCGGTGCTGTCCGGTCGTCGTCGGGTCCGCGGACGTGCGGCGGGCGGGACGGGCGAACCTCACAGAGTGGAACCTTTCCGTGTCCTCGGCGCCGCCCCCGGCGCCGTCCTGGGCGTCGGGGAGGGGCGCAGGCGGGGGCAGAACGCGGCGAGCGTGGTCAGCAGGGTCAGCGTCAGCAGCACACGGTCCCCGCTGAAGGCCCGCGCGGCGATGAGCACCGTGGCGACCAGCATCGCCGCGGCCACGCTGAGCAGGACGGCCAGCATCAGCCCTTCCAGCAGCTCGGAGTGGCGTTCGAAGTCCGTGTCCCGGCGTTCCACCGGGCCCTCGGCACGGCGGGCCCGCAGTGCGGGGCCGCAGACGCCGACCAGGGCGGCGCCCGGGCCGACGGCCAGGAAGGCCGCCACCGCGGCGCCGCGCAGGGGCGAGCCGCCGGGCAGGGCGAGCGCGGCGAGCGCCAACCAGCCGCCGAACGGCGGCAGCATCCGGATCACGAGGTCCTGGGGTGTCATCACTCGCTCCTCTCTCGGTCTCCTCGGTCCGGCGGCTCAACTCGCCGGCCTCAGGGCGTAGAGCACGCCGGCGCCGTTCTCCGCCAGGAGCTCGAACCGCGACGACGTCGCCACGGACTCCCGGACGCGTCTCAACTGGGTCTCGTCCAGCTGTCCGTTCATCTCGGAGTTGGCCACCTGGCCCTGGGTGAGCAGGAAGTAGGCGCGGGCCGGCGCCTCCACGGCCGCCATGTCGCGGGCGAGGACGGTGGCCGGGTCGCGCACGATCTCGTCGACATGACGCCGGTCGTCGTCGAGGAACCAGTAGTGGTCGACCCTCCAGTACTGCTCGTAGGCGAGCGGGTAGTTCCGGTTGGCGGCGACGACCAGGGAGTCGTCGGGTGCCCGGTCGAAGAGCTGCCGGACGAGGGCGACCTCGGCGGGCGGGAAGTAGTTGATGCGGTCCTTGCCGGAGTAGCTCGGCACGAAGGCGAAGGTCCCGGCGAGCAGCGCGAGCAACGGCGCCCACGCGGCGTACCGCAACGGGGGCAACGAGGGCAGGGGGAGGCGGCGGCGCCGGGCGGGGGCGACCCGCGCGTGTCCCCCCGCCTCCCGCGCGGCGGCGTCGCCGGCCAGCGTGCGGACCTTCGGCAGCAGCGCGGCGGCGGCGAAGAACGCGGCACCCGGCAGCATGAACAGCAGGACGCGGAAGATCATCTCGCTGCCGTAGCTGCTCGCCACGAACATCGGCAGCGGTGCCGCCGCGACGAGCAGCAGCGGCAGCGCCCGGCGCCGCAGTACCCGCTGGCGCAGTACGCCGGCCAGCGCGAGCAGCAGCACGGAACCCGACAGCAGCCGGGCCGCCCAGGAGGTCGCCACCGCGCCGGTACCGGTGGGCGTGGCCCCGTAGCCGGTCTCGACGTTGGCGCCGACGTCACCGATGGAGCGGATCATGTCCGGCATGGCGGCGGACAGGAAGGGCAGCGCGGCCGTCAGGCACCAGGCCAGGAAGAGCACCACCGTCGTGATCACCGGGACCCAGTGCCGGTGGCGGCGGGTGAACGCCAGCGCGGCGAGCGTGACGACGAGCATGCCGGGGGTGAGCTGGTGCGAGACGACCACGGCGGTGACCAGCACGCTGAGCAGTACGGTCCACACCGCCTGCCCCGACCGTCCGCGCCGGCCGCCGAAGCGGCGCAGGACGACCGCGATGACGCCGAGGTGCAGGGCGAAGGCGACGGACTGCGGTGAGAAGTAGTCCTGCCCCACCCAGTTGCCGACGCAGAACAGCCACACGGCGGTCCAGATCAGCCGCCGGTCGGCGGTGAAGGTGCGGTAGATCAGCAGCAGTGGAAGCAGCAGCATGACGCTGGAGACCAGCGGCCACCAGGCCATGTACATCGCGGCGTTGTCCACGCCCAGCAGCCGCACCAGCGCGGCCTGGGCGGCGAAGAAGCCGGGCCACTGGTCGTAGACGGCCATGTCCCCGAGTTGGTCGGCCGTCTGGAGGCCGCCGGAGGTGAGCAGGTGGTCGATGACCGCGTCGTGCTTCCACGCCCACGCGTACAGGGGGGCCGGGTAGAGGACGGCCTGGGTGGCCCGCTCCATCACCAGCAGGCCGAGTACGTACGCGAGCGACCAGCCGTCGCGGCGGCGCGGATCGCGCACCGTGGACCAGAACCCGGCGGTGAGCACCCCGAGGCCGGCCCATAAGGTGGGGTGCAGGGCGCTGAGCAGACCGAAGTCGTCCAGGGCGGAGACGTCGGTGTGCCGGATCGCGTAGGTCCACAGGGCGAGCGCGGTGATCAGGGGCACGGCCGGCCAGGCGGCCGCCGCGCGGGCCGGCCAGGCGGCGGGGGCGAGGTCGGCCAGATCCGTCACGGGCGGCGCGGCGGCGGAACCGGTGGGCTCCTGGGCAGGGGGGCGGTGGGCGCGTACGGGGGTGTTCCGGGCCGGGCGCGCGGGGGTGCTCCGGGCCGGGCGCGCGGACGCTTCCTGGGAGGGCGCGGGGGGTGACTCCTGCGAGGGTGTGGTGGCCGGGTCGGACGGGGTGGCGTCGGCGGGGCCGCGCGGGGTGGCGTCGGCGGGCTCGGGCTGGGTGGCGTCGGCGGGCTCGCGCGGGGGCGGGGCGACCGGCTCGCGCGAGGTGCGCTTTTCCCGGGCTTCCCGGGCTTCCCGGGCTTCCGGGGCGTCCGAGGGCGTGGCTGCTTCCTGGGGCGTCGGTACGGTCCGGTTCGGCGCGTCCGAGGGCGTCGGTGCGTCCCGGTCCGGCGCGTCCGGGGATTCCGGCCCGGACGCGGGCTCTGGTGCGGATCTCTCCCGCGGAGTGGTTGGCGGACGCACGACGGTTCCCCCCTGGCGATTCGGCTCCGTGCTTGATCAGTGCCTGGTCATGCCGTTCGGTCTGGTGCGGTGCGGGGACTCCGCCGGGCCCGCCGGGCCCGTCAGGTCCGCGGGGCCCGCCGGGGAGGCCGGACGGCGCAGCGACAGGAGCAGGACGACGAGAACGAGCAGCAGGAGGAGGGGCGGCGCGACCGGCGCGAGCTCCTGACGCCAGACCCAGCTCCCCACCGCGGCGAGATACAGAACCCCCCAGCGTGCCTGCCACGGCAGCCGACCGCCCGCCTGGGCGAGCAGCGACCACAGCGGTACGAGACACAGCAGTTGCAGGACGAGCGGAACCCAGCGCAACAGCGTGCCGGGTCCGTCGAGACCCGTCGCGTCCGCGAGGAACCGGGCCGCCTCCGCATAGAACGTCCCGCGCACCGGCTCCGGTTCGTGGCCGAGGGCGACGGGGGCCGCGTGGAGGGCGAGGACGGCGGCCCCCAACGCGGTGCCGGGCAGCCAGGGGTCCGGCGAGGCGCACAGGGTCACGGACGCCACGAACACCACGAGCAGCAGGGTCCCCGCGACCAGCGCCGACAGGGGCAGGCCCCGCAGCAGCGCCCGCCCGGTCAGCTCGGCTCCGGCCCCGGACGCGTCGCTCAGCCAGGGCAGCCCGCGCGACGCCACCAGAAGGACCATCGCGGCGACGCCGACCAGCAGCCACAGCACCGGCCGGAGCCGCCGCTCCGCCACGGCGCTGTCGTCGCCTACGGGGCTGTCGTCAGGGCCGGTCACGGGGTCGTCGTCAGGGCCGCCACTGCCCGGGCCGGCCTCGTCGTGCCGGACGTCCGGGCCGGGCCCGGAGCCGACGGCGGTGCGGGAGCCCGCGCCGGGGCCGGGCTCCTCGGCCGCCAGTGCGGGACCCGGGGCCTGCTCGACGCGGGCCCCCGGGGACGCCGGTCGCGCTCGCCCGTGCCCGGCCTCGGCCTCGGCCTCGGCCCCGGGGTCCCGGGGGCGCCGGACGATCACCGCGAGGGTGTCCGCCTCCAGCGCCTCTCGTTCGTAACCCGGGCGCCCTATGAACAGCGCGACCGTGTCCTCCCGCGCCGCCCCGACGGACTTCCCGTCCTCGTAGGCCGCCCGCCGCGCCCAGCTGGTCCCGTACCCCGCGGTGGCGTTCAGCCGCGCCCAGCGCGTGCCGTACGCACTGCCGGGAGCGGCCTCGCGCTCGCGTCCCGGTCCGGGGCCGCCGGAGACGTCCGGGCCCCCGGGACCACCCGGCCCCGGACGGCCGGCCCCGTCGGCGCCCCGCAGGGTGGCGCGCAGGCCGGGCGCACAGCCCACGGCGACCACGGTCATGCCCCCCAGCACCGCCCAGCCGGCGCCCGCGATCCCCGCCGACGTGAACAGCAGCGCGGCGCTGCCCAGGACGAGGACGCACATGGCGCCCTGCACGGCGGCGAGCATGCCGGTACGCCCCTGGACGCGCAGCACCCCGATGTACAGCTCGACCACGATGCGCGGCAGCGCCCCGAGGGCCAGCAGACGCAGCACCGTCGAACCGTGCTCGGCGTAGTCCGCGTCGAAGGGCGCGAGGATCTGCGGGGCGAAGACGACCAGGAAGAGCACCACCGGCACCAGCAGCAGCGTCATCCGGCGCAGCGCTCCGCGGACGCCGTCGGCGAGGCGGCGCGGGTCGTGCGAGGCGTGGGCGGTGAGGGAGGAGGCCATGTTGATGGCCATGAACTCCATCGTGCCGCCCACGGTGTACGCCACGTAGAAGTAGCCGTTCTGCGCGGCGCTGAAGTTGACCGCGACCATCACCGGCAACAGGTTGATCATCGCCAGGCTGAACAGTGCGCCCAGTGAGTCCCCGGCCAGGAACCGTCCCATCTCACGAGGTCCGGGCGGTTCCACGTCGTGGTCGGCGGCGGCCTGGCGCGGGATGAGTCTGCGGAAGATCAGCCAGCCGAGCGGCAGAGTGGAGAAGGCGATGGCCACGGCCCAGGACACGAAGATGCCGAGCACCGGGAGCGTGGTCGCGAAGACGGCGAGCAGGATCAGCTTCCCGAGCGAGAACACGGCGTTCCCGGCGGGCACCCACTCCGCCTTCCGCAGCCCGGTCAGGACACCGTCCTGGAGTGTGAGCAGCGCCCAGGCCACGCACGCCGCGACGAACAGCGTGCCCGCCGCCGCGGTGCCCAGCGGCGCGTAGGACGCGCCCCACAGGTCCAGGGTGAGCAGGAAGACGAACGCGGCCACGGCCACGACCACCGAACTGGCCGCGTAGGCGCGCCACACCAGCGGCCCGGTCGCACGGCCCGCCCGGGGCACGAAGCGGACCACGGCGCCGATCATCGTCGTCGCCGTGATGCTGGCCAGCAGCCGCATGGCGGCGATCGCGGCGGAGCCCTGTCCGACGGCCTCCTCCGAGTAGTAGCGGGCGGCCACGAGCCAGAAGCCGAGGCCGAGCACGGCGGAGACGCCGGTGCTGAGCATCAGGAAGTAGGCGTTCTTGAAGAGCGAGTCGCCACCGTGCCCGCTTCCGGGCAGCGTCGAGCCGCCGTCGGCGGATGCCGCGGCGGTCTCGTGCACCCGCGTCTCAGCCACCGGACGGAACCAGCCCCTCCGGCAGCTCGGCCGGTCGTGCTCCCGACTCCTCCAGCACCGCCACGGCCGCACGGGCGCGCAGCGGATCCACGGGGAGCGCGTGCCGCGCGAACCAGCGCGCCCCCTCGGGGGACGGGGAGGGGTCCGTGAAGTCCGCGCCCGCGTAGTCGTCGAGCGGCGGGTCGTAGAGGTACCCGACGACGATGCCGCGCCGTGCCAGCGCGCGAACCGCGGCGTCCCGGTCCGCCACCAGGAGCGGCACCCGGAACAACGGCTGCGCCCCGCCGGGTGCCCCACCGGGCGCCCCGCCGCTCGGCGCGTCCCACCCGGCCGGCCTCGCCCAGCGCGTCGAGAGCAGCAGCTCGGTCCCCGAGCGGCACCGCGCGAGTACGTCGTCCAGCCCGTCGAGCCGCCGCGCGATCCGCCCGAGCCGGAACCGGCCCGCCCGCAGGCGGTAGTCGTGCATGTCGACCCGCACCCACGGGTCGTGCGCGGTCAGGTCCGGCGCGGAGGCGAGCGCGCGGGCCAGCTCCCGCTGACGCAAGGGCATCCGGATCCCCTCACGCTCCATCCGCCCCAGCAGGCGCATCGTGGCCCAGGCGGCCCTCCGCAGCCGCAGTCCGCGTACCGCGGCCTCCGCGTACGGCCGCACGGCGTAGGCCACTTCGGCCGAGGTGCGACGGGGCAGCAGGAGGTCCTCGCAGGTCTTCCCCAGTGCTTCCCGCAGCCCCGGATCGGCGAGCGCGAGGATTCCTCCGGCCTTGGCGCCGACGTGCTTGGACAGGCTGAGGACGGAGGCGTCGCCCCAGGCTCCGACCGGGCGCCCGCCCACCGCACTGCCGATGGCGTGCGCCGCGTCCTCGAACAACGGGATGCCCAACGCGTCGCAGCGGGCCCGCAGTCCGGGCGCCGGGTCCGGGTTCCCGTACAGGTTCGTCGTCAGGACGGCGGACAGCGAGCCCCACGTCTCCCCCGGCACGGCATCGATGTCGATGGAGGCGTCCGAGGGGTTCAGCGGGGCCTGGACCGGCCGCAGTCCGGCCGCCAGCACGACGAAGAAGACGACGTCGTCGTTGACCGGCGACATCAGCACGCGGCCGCCCGGCGGGCACCAGTGCCGCAGTGCCGCGTACAGCCCGAAACGGCATGACGGTACGTACACGCATTCCCGGCCGAGCCGGCCGCGCATGGTCTCCTCGAGCCGCTTCCTCGGCCGCGAACCATCCCGCACCGAACCCGGACCAGCCTCCCCAATGGCCATCCGCCCCCCTGGTGTGCCCTTGAGAGCCCCCTCCCCGAGGCCCTCCGGCACCCGCCCAGAGTCGCCCCGTTCGCACCGCTCCGTCAAGATTGCGTACCGGCCTGTGGACGACTTGCCGTGTCCGAACGGAAGCGGAGCGCCACATCTTTCGTCGTTCACGCGGGCGTGCGCCCGCGGCGAGGGCGCCGCCCCACCGGCCCCACCGCACCCCCGGCGTACCGGCCGACGGGCCACTCCCCGCACGTCAGCCCGCCTGTGCGCGCCCTCCCCCACACCACACCGCCCCCTCACGACACACTGCCCAAGACCGGTATGTCACCCGTAACGTGTGGCCGGGCCACGAACCGCGTGGCGCACCCGGCGCGCACGGCGCACATGGCGAGCACGAAAGCGAGGCACCACCCGATGCCCCCCTTCGACGTCCCCGAGGGCGACCCCTTCGGCCCGCACAACCTTCCGTACGGCGTGTTCTCGATCCCCGGCACGCAGGAGCGGACGGTGGGCGTCCGGCTCGGCGACCACGTCCTCGACGCCGGCGCGGCGGCCCACGCGCTCGGGTCGCCGTACGCCTCCCTGCTCGCGCGGCCCACCCTCAACCCGCTGCTGGCGGCCGGCCGTACCGCCTGGTCCGACGTGCGGCGCGCGCTGACGGCATGGGTGACGGTCCCCTCCCACCGCGAGACCCTGGCGCCCCTGTTCCACCCGCTGTCGTCGGTGACCCTGCACCTGCCCTTCGAGGTCGCGGACTACGTCGACTTCTACGCCTCCGAGAACCACGCCCGGAACGTCGGCCAGATGTTCCGCCCCGACGCCGCCGACTCCCTCACCCCGAACTGGAAGCACCTCCCCATCGGTTACCACGGCCGTTCCGGCACGGTGGTCGTGTCCGGCACGGACGTCGTACGGCCGTCCGGGCAGCGCAAGGCCCCCACCGACCCCGCGCCCGTCTTCGGGCCCTCCGTCCGCCTCGACATCGAGGCAGAGGTCGGCTTCGTGGTGGGCGTGCCGTCCGAGCTGGGCAGCCCGGTGGCGCTCGGCGACTTCCGCGAGCACGTCTTCGGGCTGTGCCTGCTCAACGACTGGTCCGCGCGGGACGTCCAGGCCTGGGAGTACGTCCCCCTCGGCCCGTTCCTCGGCAAGTCCTTCGCCACGTCGGTGTCGGCCTGGATCACGCCGCTGGACGCCCTGGAGGACGCGCGGGTGACGCCTCCGGAGCGCACGCACGATCTGCTGCCCTACCTCGACGACACGAGCGGGGAAGCCGACGAGCCGGGCGGCTACGACCTGCGGATCTCCGTCGCCGTCAACGGCCACGTGGTCTCCGAGCCGCCCTTCTCCACCATGTACTGGACGGCCGCCCAGCAACTGGCCCACATGACCGTGGGCGGCGCCTCGCTGCGCACCGGCGACCTCTACGGTTCGGGCACGGTGAGCGGACCGACCGAGCGCGAACGCGGGTCGCTGCTCGAACTGACCTGGAACGGACGCGACCCGCTGGACCTGCCCGACGGAAAGCGCACGTTCCTCGAGGACGGGGACGTGGTGACCCTCTCGGCCTGGGCGCCGGGGCCGGGCGGGGTCCGGGTCGGCCTCGGCGAGGTGACCGGCCGGGTGGTCGGGCAGGCGGCCGACCGATAACTCCCGCTGTCCGGATCCGACGCCCTCGGCAGCTGACTCGCACCGCCCGGCACCGTCATACTGGCGTCGGGCGGTGTGCGCGCGGCACGTCCGCCCGCCTCCGGCCGAGCAGGAGCAGTGCCCCGCCCGGAGCCGCACCTCGCTCCGGGGCCCGCGGGGTCCGCGGGACCCCGGCGACCGGCCGCAGCCACAACGCCCCGCGCACCGACCGCAGTGCCGCACAGCCCAGCCCAGCACCGGACCAGCACAGCCCCGCATTGGATCAGCACCGCCTCGCACCAGCCAGCTCAGCCCGTACAGCCAGAGCCGCCCTTCCGACACCAGGATCCGGAGCCCGTGGCATGACCGTCTGCCTGCTCCTGCTGTTCGTCGTCGCCGTGACCGCCGCGGTACCGGTGCCGCGCGCGCTGACCCGGTCCGCGTGGCCCGAGCGGGACCCCGTGGTCGCGCTGTGGGCGTGGCAGTGCCTGGTCGCCACCGTCCTGCTGTGCTGCCTGACGGCCCTCGTCCTCGGGGCCGCCGCCGTCTTCGGCACCGTCCGCGCCCAGCTCTTCGCGCCGGCGCCGCCCGCGGTGACCGAGGCCTACAACCTCTCCGCCGGCCCGCCCTGGGCCGCCGCCCTCACCCTGCTGCTGGCCGGCGGGGCCGCCTGGACCACCGCCATGCTCGCCCGAGAGCTGGTCGAAGCCCGCCGCGGCCGCGCCCGGTCCCGCGCCCAGCTGCGGGAACGCGCCCCCGACCTGCCCGCCGGCCTCCCCGCCGCCCGCGGCCCCCTGCTGGTCCTGGAGGACGAGTACCCGGACGCCTGGTGGATGCCCGGCCACCCGCCCCAGCTGATCGTCACCACCGGCGCCCTGCAGCGCCTCACCGACCACCAGCTCGACGCCGTCCTCACCCACGAGCGCGGCCACGCCCGCGCCCACCACGACTGGCTGCTGCACCTGTCCACCGCCCTGGCCACCGGCTTCCCGCGCGTCCCGCTCTTCGCCCACTTCTGCGACCAGACCCACCGCCTGGTCGAGCTGTCCGCCGACGACACCGCCTCCCGTCGCTGCGGCCACCTGACCACGGCACTGGCACTGATCGAACTGAACCAGCACCGGGGCGTCCTGTCCTGCGCCTCCAGCCACCGCCTCCTCGGTGAGCGGGTCGACCGCCTCCTCGAACCGCCGCCCCGCCTGACCCCCGGGCACCGGGCCCTGACCACGGCCACGGCCGCCCTCGTCCCCCTGCTCCCCCTGCTGATCACCTTCGCCCCGGGACTGACGGCGCTGGCCTAGCCCCGGCTCCGGCGCGGCCCGGCTGCGCCGCTGCTCGGGCACCGGCTCCGGCGGGTTGGCCGCCACCGCACGGCACCGGTGTCCGGTCGTCTATATCCAGTCGTCCGGCTCCGGCTCGGGCTCGGTCTCGGGCCAGTCGTCCGCGGCAGGTCGGGAGTCCGCCGACCGGTCGGCCTCGGGGGCCGCGGACGCCGCGGCGGCGTCCGGTCCCTGGAGCCCGGCCAGTACGGCGAGCACTCCCTCCCCGTACGTCAGCAGCTTCTTCTCGCCGACCCCGCTGACGCCCCCGAGCTGCTCGACCGAGGTGGGCCAGGCGGTGGCGATCTCCCGGAGGGTGGCGTCGTGGAAGATGACGTACGCCGGGACGCCCTGCTCCCGTGCCTGCTCCGCGCGCCAGGCGCGCAGGGCCTCGAAGGCGGGGACCAGTTCCTGGGGCAGTTCGACGGCGGCGGCCTTGGACTTGCGGTCGCCGCGTCCGCCACCCGCCGCCCGGGCCGCGGCCGGCTTCGCGGGCTCCTTGCGCAGCGGCACGTCCCGCTCGCGTCTCAGCACCGACCCGCTGTCCTCGGTCAGCACCAGCGTGCCGTACTCGCCCTCGACGGCGAGCAGTCCCTGGGCCAGCAACTGCCGGGCGACGCCCCGCCACTCGCCCTCGGTCAGCTCCTCGCCGATGCCGAACACGGAGAGCTGGTCGTGGTCGAACTGGATCACCTTGGCGGTGCGCTTGCCCAGCAGGATGTCGATGATCTGGCCCGCGCCGAACTTCTGCCCGCGCTCCCGCTTCAGCCGCACCACCGTCGACAGCACCTTCTGTGCCGCCACCGTGCCGTCCCAGGTCTGCGGCGGGGTGAGGCAGGTGTCGCAGTTGCCGCAGCCGGCCGGGTCCGGTTCCTGGCCGAAGTAGGCGAGGAGCTGGCCTCGGCGGCACCGGGCGGTCTCGCACAGGGCGAGCATCGCGTCCAGGTGGGACTGCGCGCGGCGGCGGAACGCCTCGTCGCCCTCTCCGGACTGGATCATCTTGCGCTGCTGGATGACGTCGTTGAGGCCGTAGGCCATCCAGGCCGTCGACGGCAGCCCGTCCCGGCCGGCGCGGCCCGTCTCCTGGTAGTAGCCCTCGACCGACTTGGGCAGGTCGAGGTGGGCGACGAAGCGCACGTCCGGCTTGTCGATGCCCATGCCGAAGGCGATGGTCGCCACGACCACCAGGCCCTCCTCGCGCAGGAACCTCGACTGGTGCGCCGCGCGGGTGCCCGCGTCGAGTCCCGCGTGGTACGGCACGGCCTCGATGCCGTTGCGGCAGAGGAACTCGGCGGTTTTGTCGACGGAGTTTCGCGAGAGGCAGTAGACGATGCCCGCCTCGCCCGCGTGCTCCTCGCGCAGGAAGCTCAGCAGCTGCTTCCTGGGGTCGCTCTTGGGCACGATGCGGTACTGGATGTTGGGCCGGTCGAAGCTGGCCACGAAGTGCCGCGCCGTCGGCATGTTCAGCCGCTCGGTGATCTCGCGGTGCGTCGCGTGCGTGGCCGTCGCCGTCAGCGCCAGCCGGGGCACGTCGGGCCAGCGCTCGCCGAGCAGGGACAGGGCGAGGTAGTCGGGCCGGAAGTCATGGCCCCACTGCGACACGCAGTGCGCCTCGTCGATCGCGAAGAGGGAGATCTTGCCCCGGGAGAGCAGGTCGAGGGTGCCCTGCAGCCGCAGCCGCTCGGGGGCCAGGTACAGCAGGTCCAGCTCGCCGGCGAGGAACTCGGCCTCCACCACGCGTCGCTCGTCGAAGTCCTGCGTCGAGTTCATGAACCCGGCACGCACACCGAGTGCGCGCAGGGCGTCCACCTGGTCCTGCATGAGCGCGATGAGCGGCGAGACCACGATGCCCGTGCCGGGCCTGACCAGGGACGGAATCTGGTAGCAGAGCGACTTGCCGCCGCCGGTCGGCATGAGCACGACGGCGTCACCGCCCGCCACCACGTGCTCGACGATCGCCTCCTGCTCGCCGCGGAAGGCCTCGTACCCGAAGACCCGGTGCAGGGTGGCCAGCGCCTCGCCGCCCACGCCCGTCGCCTGTGCCGTCTCTGCCATCTCGCCGATCACGCCCGTCCCGCCCATCGCCTGGTCCCCCGTACGCCTTGCCTCGCCCGTCCGAGGCATCCGTCCCGTCCGGTCCTTCTGGTCCGCCCTGTCCCGACCACTGCCTCAACGATAGGGGTCCGCGCCGACAGCCCCGGAGTTGTCCACAGGCTTCACCCCTCGCTGCTCGTGCTCGGCCGACAACCTGGTGCGAAATCCGCTTCCACGGCCGGGAACCCATGAGTACTGCGCCCGGCTGTCGTACTGGCCGTTGAGGTCGTCTCGCCGGACTCTCTCTCCCGCGACCGCGAGACCAAGCCCCTGAAGTACGCCCGCGCCGGCATCACCCACCACTGGGGCGTGGAGAACGAGAAGGGCCTCGCCGTCGTCCACGCCTTCGAGCTGGAGCCGCCACCGGCGCCTACGTCGGTGTCGGCATCTTCCGTGAGCGCATGAAGGTGGGCGCCCCCTTCCCGATGAACCTGGACCTGACCGCCATCAAGGCCCGTCGGAGCGGGGAGGAGCCCTCACACGCACGCGGCGGCCCGGCACCCCCCGAGGGTGCCGGGCCGCCGCGGTTCGCCGTACCGGCGAGAGCCGTGTCAGCGCACGAACACCCCCGCCTGTCCCGCCAGGTCCAGGAAGTACTGCGGCGCCACCCCGAGCACCACCGTGACCGCCACGCCCACGCCGATCGCCGTCATCGTCAGCGGCGACGGCACCGCGACGGTCGGGCCGCCGGGCCGGGGCTCGCTGAAGAACATCAGCACGATCACGCGGATGTAGAAGAAGGCCGCGATCGCCGACGAGATCACACCGATCACGACCAGCGGGGCCGCGCCGCCCTCCGCCGCCGCCTTGAACACCGCGAACTTCCCGGAGAAGCCGGACGTGAGCGGGATGCCCGCGAAGGCCAGCAGGAACACCGCGAACACGGCCGCCACCAGGGGCGACCTGCGGCCGAGCCCGGCCCACTTCGACAGGTGCGTCGCCTCGCCGCCCGCGTCGCGCACCAGCGTGACCACCGCGAAGGCGCCGATCGTCACGAAGGAGTACGCGGCCAGGTAGAAGAGAACGGACGAGATGCCGTCCGGCGTGGTCGCGATGACGCCGGCGAGGATGAAGCCCGCGTGCGCGATCGACGAGTACGCCAGCAGCCGCTTGATGTCCGTCTGCGTGATCGCGACGATCGCGCCGGCCAGCATGGTGACGATCGCCACCGCCCACATCACCGGCCGCCAGTCCCAGCGCAGGCCGGGCAGGACGACGTACAGGATGCGGAGCAGGGCGCCGAAGGCCGCGACCTTGGTGGCCGCCGCCATGAAGCCGGTCACCGGTGTCGGCGCGCCCTGGTACACGTCCGGGGTCCACATGTGGAACGGCACCGCGCCCACCTTGAACAGCAGGCCCATGACGATCAGCGCGGCGCCGACGAGCAGCAGCGCGTCGTTGCCCATGGTGTCCGCGAGCGCCGGTGTGACGTTCTGGACAGTGCCGTCGACGACCTGCGCGATCGTGCCGTACGACATGGAGCCCGCGTAGCCGTAGAGCAGGGCGATGCCGAACAGGGTGAACGCGGAGGCGAAGGCGCCGAGCAGGAAGTACTTGACCGCGGCCTCCTGCGACATCAGCCGCTTGCGGCGGGCCAGCGCGCACAGCAGGTACAGCGGGAGGGAGAAGACCTCCAGGGCCACGAAGAGGGTCAGGAGGTCGTTGGCCGCCGGGAAGACCAGCATGCCGGCGACGGCGAACATCAGCAGCGGGAAGACCTCGGTGGTGGTGAACCCGGCCTTCACCGCCTTCTGCTCGCTCTCGCTGCCCGGCACGGCCGCGGCCTGCGCGGCGAAGGAGTCGACGCGGTTGCCGTGTGCCTCCGGGTCGAGCCGCCGCTCGGCGAAGGTGAACAGGCCCACCAGGCTCGCCAGCAGGATGGTGCCCTGCAGGAACAGGGCCGGTCCGTCGACGGCGATGGCGCCCATCGCCGCGATGCCGGCCTTGGTCGTGCCGTATCCGCCCGCCGCGAGCGCGACGACCGCGGCGAACGCGGCGACGAGCGCCACGGCGGCCACGAACGTCTGCACGTAGTAGCGGCTTCTGCGCGGTACGAAGGCCTCGATCAGGATGCCGACGATCGCCGCGCCGATGATGATCAGGGTGGGCGACAGCTGCCCGTACTCGATCTTCGGCGCGTCGATCTTCGAGATCGGATCGGCCGCCGTCGCCGCCGTTGTCCACAGGCTGTGGACGGCTGTTGCGCTCACTTGGCCGCCTCCACCTCAGGCTGGGGGTCCTTCTTGTGTACGTCGGACATGGTCTGCTCCACCGCGGGGTTGACGATGTCCGTGACGGGCTTCGGGAAGACGCCCAGGAAGATCAACAGCGCCACCAGCGGCGCCACGACCACCAGCTCCCGCACCCGCAGGTCGGGCATCGCGCTGACCTCGGGCTTCACCGGACCCGTCATCGTCCGTTGGTAGAGGACGAGGGTGTAGAGCGCGGCGAGCACGATGCCGAAGGTGGCGATGATGCCGATCACCGGATAGCGCGTGAAGGTGCCGACCAGGACCAGGAACTCACTGACGAAGGGCGCGAGGCCCGGCAGGGAGAGCGTCGCGAGACCGCCGATCAGGAAGGTGCCCGCGAGCACCGGGGCGACCTTCTGCACTCCGCCGTAGTCGGCGATGAGCCGCGAGCCGCGCCGGGAGATCAGGAAGCCGGCGATCAGCATCAGCACGGCGGTGGAGATCCCGTGGTTGACCATGTAGAGCGTCGCGCCGGACTGGCCCTGGCTGGTCATCGCGAAGATGCCCATGATGATGAAGCCGAAGTGCGAGATCGACGCGTAGGCGATCAGCCGCTTGATGTCGCGCTGGCCGACCGCGAGCAGCGCACCGTAGATGATGCTGATGACCGCCAGGACGAGGATCACCGGCGTCGCCCACTTGCTCGCCTCGGGGAAGAGCTGGAGGCAGAAGCGGAGCATCGCGAAGGTACCGACCTTGTCGACGACCGCCGTGATGAGCACGGCGACCGGCGCGGTCGACTCCTGCATGGCATTGGGCAGCCAGGTGTGCAGCGGCCACAGCGGCGCCTTCACCGCGAAGGCGAGGAAGAAGCCGAGGAACAGCCACCGCTCGGTGCTGGTCGCCATGTCCAGCTCACCGCTGGCCCGGGCCGCGGCGATCTCGGTGAGGGAGAAGTTCCCGGCGACCACGTACAGCCCGATCACCGCGGCCAGCATGATCAGTCCGCCGGCCAGGTTGTAGAGGAGGAACTTCACGGCCGCGTACGACCGCTGCGTCGCCGCCGTCTTCTCGCCGTGCTCGTGGGCCCGGTCCCCGAAGCCGCCGATGAGGAAGTACATCGGGATCAGCATGGCTTCGAAGAAGATGTAGAAGAGGAAGACGTCGGTGGCCTCGAAGGAGATGATCACCATCGCCTCGACGGCCAGGATCAGGGCGAAGAAGCCCTGCGTCGGCCGCCACCGGCTGCTGCCGGTCTCCAGCGGGTCGGCGTCGTGCCAGCCCGCGAGGATGATGAACGGGATCAGCAGGGCGGTCAGGGCGATCAGCGCCACCGCGATGCCGTCCACGCCCAGTTCGTACCGGACGCCGAAGTCGGCGATCCAGGAGTGGGACTCGGTGAGCTGGTACCGGTCGCCACCGGGGTCGAAGCGGACCAGCACCGCGATCGCCAGCGCCAGCGTGCCCAGCGAGACGAGCAGCGCCAGCCACTTGGCCACCGTGCGTTTCGCGGCCGGCACGGCGGCCGTGGCGATGGCCCCGACGGCCGGGAGCGCCGCCGTGAGCGTCAGCAGGGGAAAGGACATCGGTATCAGACCGCCCTCATCAGCAGGGTCGCGGCGACGAGGACCGCCGCACCGCCGAACATCGAGACCGCGTAACTGCGCGCGAACCCGTTCTGCAGCTTGCGCATCCGCCCGGACAGGCCGCCGACCGAGGCCGCCGTGCCGTTGACGACCCCGTCGACCAGGGTGTGGTCGACGTAGACCAGCGAGCGCGTGAGGTGCTCGCCGCCGCGGACCAGGACGACGTGGTTGAAGTCGTCCTGGAGCAGGTCGCGCCGGGCGGCCCGGGTGAGCAGCGATCCGCGCGGGGCGACGGCCGGGACCGGGCGGCGGCCGTACTGTGCCCAGGCGGCCGCCACGCCGATGACCATCACGGCGACCGTGGAGATGGTGACCGTGAGGGCGCTGATCGGCGCGTGCCCGTGGTCGTGCCCGGTGATGGGCTCCAGCCAGTGCACGAACCGGTCGCCGATGCTGAAGAACGCGCCGCCGAACACCGAGCCGACGGCCAGCACGATCATCGGGATCGTCATGAGCTTCGGCGACTCGTGCGGATGCGGCGGTGTGTACTCGCCGCGGGTCTCCGCCGCGGGCTCCACGTCGGGGGCCGCGGGCGACGGCGTCGGAGCCTTGCGCCAGCGCTCCTCGCCGAAGAACGTCATCAGCATCACGCGCGTCATGTAGTACGCGGTGATGGCCGCGCCCAGCAGGGCCACGCCGCCGAGGATCCAGCCCTCGGTGCCGCCCTTGGCGAACGCCGACTCGATGATCATGTCCTTGGAGAAGAAGCCGGACAGGCCCGGGAAGCCGATGATGGCGAGGTAGCCGAGGCCGAAGGTGATGAAGGTGACCGGCATGTACTTGCGCAGGCCGCCGTAGCGGCGCATGTCGACCTCGTCGTTCATGCCGTGCATGACGGAGCCGGCGCCGAGGAAGAGCCCGGCCTTGAAGAAGCCGTGCGTCACCAGGTGCATGATCGCGAAGACATAGCCGATCGGGCCGAGTCCGGCCGCCAGCACCATGTAGCCGATCTGCGACATGGTCGACCCGGCCAGCGCCTTCTTGATGTCGTCCTTGGCGCAACCGACGATCGCACCGAACAGCAGCGTGACCGCGCCGACGATGACGACGACCAGTTGGGCGTCGGGCGCGCCGTTGAAGATCGCGCCGGAGCGGACGATCAGGTACACGCCTGCCGTCACCATGGTCGCGGCGTGGATGAGGGCGGAGACCGGGGTCGGGCCCTCCATCGCGTCCCCGAGCCAGGACTGGAGCGGGACCTGCGCGGACTTGCCGCAGGCGGCGAGCAGCAGCATCAGGGCGATCGCGGTGAGCTTGCCCTCGTCGGCCGAGCCCGCGAGCCCCGCCTCCCCGTGGCCGCCGAGCACCGGCCCGAAGGCGAAGGTGCCGAACCACAGGAACATCAGCATGATCGCGATGGACAGACCCATGTCGCCGACGCGGTTGACCAGGAAGGCCTTCTTCGCCGCGGTGGCGGCACTCGGCTTGTGCTGCCAGAAGCCGATCAGCAGGTAGGAGGCGAGGCCGACGCCCTCCCAGCCGACGTACAGCAGCAGGTAGTTGTCGGCGAGGACGAGCAGCAGCATCGCCGCGAGGAACAGGTTCAGGTAGCCGAAGAAGCGGCGCCGCCGCTCGTCGTGCTCCATGTACGAGACCGAGTACAGGTGGATCAGCGAGCCGACGCCGGTGATCAGCAGGACGAACGTCATCGACAGCTGGTCGAGCCGGAAGGCGACGTCGGCCTGGAAGCCCTCCACCGGGATCCAGCTGAACAGGTGCTGCGTCAGGGTGCGGTCCTCGGCGCCGCTGCCGAGCATGTCGGCGAAGAGGACGACGCCGATCACGAAGGACGCGGCGGCCAGCAGGGTGCCGATCCAGTGGCCGACGGCGTCCAGCCGGCGTCCGCCGCACAGCAGCACCGCCGCTCCGAGCAAGGGCGCCGCCACCAGCAGCGCAATCAGATTTTCCACGATTCAGCGACCCCTCACAGCTTCATCAGGCTGGCGTCGTCGACCGAGGCCGAGTGGCGGGAACGGAACAGCGACACGATGATCGCGAGCCCGACGACGACCTCCGCGGCGGCGACGACCATCGTGAAGAAGGCGATGATCTGGCCGTCGAGGTTGCCGTGCATGCGGGAGAAGGCGACGAACGCGAGGTTGCAGGCGTTGAGCATCAACTCGATGCACATGAAGACCACGATCGCGTTGCGCCGGATCAGCACGCCGGTGGCGCCGATGGTGAACAACAGGGCCGCGAGGTACAGGTAGTTGACGGGGTTCACTTCGACGCCTCCTCGGACCGCTTGAAGTCGGCCGGCTCGACCGCCTTGCGCCCCAGGCGCTCCTCGGCCCGCTGCTCCAGCGCCTTCAGATCGTTGAGCGCCTCCCTCGACACGTCGCGGATCTGGCCCCGCTCGCGCAGCGTCTTGCTGACGGTCAGCTCGGACGGGGTGCCGTCGGGCAGCAGGCCCGCGATGTCGACCGCGTTGTGCCGGGCGTAGACGCCGGGGGCGGGGAGCGGCGGCAGGTGCGTGCCCTCGCGGACGCGCCGCTCGGACAGTTCGCGCTGGGTGGCGGCCCGCTCGGTGCGCTCCCGGTGGGTGAGCACCATGGCTCCGACGGCGGCCGTGATGAGCAGGGCGCCGGTGATCTCGAAGGCGAACACGTACTTGGTGAAGATGAGGGAGGCGATGCCCTCCACGTTGCCGTTCGCGTTCGCCTGGGCGAGGCCGGTGAACTCCGAGACGGACGCGTTGCCGATGCCGCCGATCAGCAGGATGCCGAAGCCGAGCCCGGACAGCAGGGCCAGCCAGCGCTGCCCCTTGATGGTCTCCTTCAGGGAGTCCGCCGCGGTGACGCCGACGAGCATCACCACGAAGAGGAACAGCATCATGATCGCGCCGGTGTAGACGACGATCTGCACGATGCCGAGGAAGTAGGCGCCGTTGGCGAGGTAGAACACCGCCAGGACGATCATGGTCCCGGCGAGGCAGAGCGCGCTGTGCACGGCCCTCCTCATGAAGACGGTGCACAGGGCGCCGATCACCGCGACGGTGCCGAGGATCCAGAACTGGACGGCCTCTCCGGTGGAGGTGCCGGCGGAGAGGGTCGCCGCGGCGGCGAACTGCCCGGTCATCGGCGGACCACCCCCTCCGACGCCGGTTCGGTCCCGCCGAAGGTCGAGTCGCCCTCCTGGACGACCTCGCCCTTGGAGTGCGCGACCTGCTGCTCGGTGCCGGGGGCCGCCTCGGTGACCAGACCGCGGTAGTAGTCCTGCTCGTCCGTGCCCGGGTAGATGGCGTGGGGCGAGTCGACCATGCCCTCCTCCAGACCGGCGAGCAGCTGGTCCTTGGTGAAGATGAGGTTGGCGCGGCTGGAGTCGGCCAGCTCGAACTCGTTGGTCATCGTCAGCGCGCGCGTGGGGCACGCCTCGATGCACAGGCCGCACAGGATGCAGCGGGCGTAGTTGATCTGGTAGACGCGGCCGTACCGCTCACCCGGCGAGTAGCGCTCCTCGTCGGTGTTGTCCGCGCCCTCCACGTAGATGGCGTCGGCGGGACACGCCCAGGCGCACAGCTCGCAGCCGACGCACTTCTCCAGGCCGTCCGGATGGCGGTTGAGCTGGTGCCGTCCGTGGAATCGCGGAGCGGTGGTCTTCTGCTGCTCCGGGTACTGCTCGGTCAGCCGCTTCTTGAACATGGCCTTGAAGGTCACGCCGAAGCCGGCCACGGGGTTCTGGAAACCGGGGGTGGTCTCCTTCGGTTCCTCAGCCATCGGACGCCTCCTTTCCATCCGTAGATCCGCCCAGAGATCCGTCACTCTGAGTATCGGGCCCGCCACTGACAATCAGCTCCCGCTCCCGGCGCGGACGGCGCCTGGGCACCGGCGGCAACTCCTGTCCCGGCATCGGCGGTACGGGGAACCCGCCGGCCATCGGGTCGAAGGCGGCCGGCTCCCCGGCCTCGCCCCCGTCGGGGCCCTCGCCCTTCCTGCCCTTGTCGCGGTACATGTCCACGACGAAGGAGAGCAGCAGCAGGACCAGGACTCCGCCGCCGATGTAGAGGGCGATCTCGGCGAAGTCGTAGTTCTCGTTCCTGAGGGCCCGCACCGTCGCGACCAGCATCAGCCAGACCAGGGAGACCGGGATGAGGACCTTCCAGCCGAGCTTCATCAGCTGGTCGTAGCGGACCCGGGGGAGCGTGCCGCGCAGCCAGATGAAGAAGAACAGCAGCAGTTGGACCTTGACCACGAACCACAGCAGCGGCCACCAGCCGTGGTTGGCGCCCTCCCAGAAGGTGCTGACCGGCCAGGGGGCCCGCCAGCCACCGAGGAAGAGGGTGGTGGCGACCGCCGAGACCGTCACCATGTTCACGTACTCGGCGAGCATGAACATCGCGAACTTGATCGACGAGTACTCGGTGTTGAAGCCGCCCACCAGGTCGCCCTCGGACTCCGGCATGTCGAAGGGGGCGCGGTTGGTCTCGCCGATCATCGTGACGATGTAGAGGATGAAGGAGACCGGCAGCAGCAGGATGTACCAGCGGTCGGTCTGCTGGGAGACGATCTCCGAGGTCGACATCGACCCCGAGTAGAGGAACACCGAGGCGAACGCGGCGCCCATCGCGATCTCGTAGGAGATCATCTGCGCACAGGACCGCAGGCCGCCGAGGAGCGGGTACGTCGAGCCGGAGCTCCAGCCCGCGAGCACGATGCCGTAGATGCCGACCGAGGCGACGGCCAGGATGAAGAGCATCGCGATCGGCAGGTCGGTGAGCTGCATGGCGGTGCGGTGACCGAAGATCGAGACCTCGTTGCCGGCCGGGCCGAAGGGGATCACGGCGATCGCCATGAAGGCCGGGATGGCCGCGACGATCGGCGCGAGGACGTACACGGCCTTGTCCGCGCGCTTGACGACGAGGTCTTCCTTGAGCATCAGCTTGATGCCGTCGGCGAGCGACTGGAGCATGCCCCAGGGTCCGTGCCGGTTCGGGCCGATGCGCAGCTGCATCCAGGCGACGACCTTGCGCTCCCACACGATGGAGAACAGCACGGTGATCATCAGGAAGGCGAAGCAGAACACCGCCTTGACGACGACCAGCCACCAGGGGTCGGTGCCGAACATCGAGAGGTCTTCCGCGGCGAGGTACGGGCTCATGCCTCCACCTCCTTGGGGGCCGTGCCCGCGAGCGTCGCCGGGCCGATACGGACGAGGGAGCCGGGCAGCACCCCGGCGTCCGAGGCGACGCCGTCGCCGGCCGAGTTCAGCGGGAGCCAGACCACGCGGTCGGGCATCTCGGTGACCTGCAGCGGGAGTTCGACGGACCCGGCCGGGCCGGTCACCGCCAGGAGGTCGCCGTCCTTGACGCCCGCCTCGGCGGCCGTGGCGGCCGACAGGCGCGCGCGTGCGGCGTGCCGGGTGCCGGCGAGCGCCTCGTCGCCCTGCTGGAGGACGCCCTGGTCGAGCAGCAGCCGGTGCCCGGCCAGGACGGCCTCTCCGGCGGCCGGCCGGGGCAGCGCGCCCGCGGTGTGCAGCGGATCGGTGGCCCGCGGCCCGCCCCAGGGACCGAGCCGGTCGATCTCCGCGCGCGTGGTGCGCAGGTCCGGCAGGCCCAGGTGCACGTCCATGGCGTCGGCCAGCATCTGGAGGACGCGGGCGTCGGTGGGCGCGAGACGGTGGGTCATCTGGTCGGGCTTGAGCGCGGCCTCGAAGAAACGCACCCGGCCCTCCCAGTTGAGGAAGGTCCCGGCCTTCTCGGCGACCGCCGCGACGGGCAGGACGACGTCGGCGAGTGCGGTGACCTCGCTGGGCCGCAGCTCCAGCGACACCACGAACCCGGCCTCGGCCAGGGCCGCACGCGCGCGTGCCGGGTCGGGCAGGTCGGTGACCTCCACGCCCGCCACCAGGAGCGCCTGCAACTCGCCCCGGGCGGCGGCCTCGACGATCTCGCCGGTGTCGCGCCCGTAGCGGTGCGGAAGGTCGGCCAGGCCCCAGACGGCGGCGACCTCCTCACGCGCGCGGGGGTCGGTCGCCGGGCGCCCGCCCGGCAGCAGCGACGGCAGCGCGCCCGCCTCGACGGCACCGCGCTCACCGGCCCGCCGCGGGATCCACACCAGCCGGGCGCCGGTCGCGGCGGCGGCCCGTACGGCGGCGGTCAGACCGCCGGCCACGGACGCCAGCCGCTCACCGACCACGATCACGGCCCCCTGGGCGCGCAGCGCCTCGGCGGCCCGTGCTCCGTCGTCCGCGAGACCGGCCCCGCTCGCGAGCGCGTCCAGCCACTCGGTCTCGGTGCCGGGAGCGGCGGGCAGCAGCGTGCCGCCAGCCTTCTCCAGACCCCGCGTGGCGTGGGTGGCCAGGGAGAACACCTTCTGCCCGTGTCCCCGCCAGGCCTTGCGCAGCCGCAGGAAGACGCCGGGCGCCTCCTCCTCGGACTCGAAGCCGACCAGCAGGACGCCGGGGGCCTTCTCCAGCGCGGTGTAGGTGACGCCCGTACCGTCGAGGTCCCGGCCGCGGCCGGCGATCCGGGAGGCCAGGAAGTCCGCCTCCTCGGTGCTGTGCACGCGCGCGCGGAAGTCGATGTCGTTGGTGTCGAGCGCCACGCGCGCGAACTTGCTGTACGCGTAGGCGTCCTCGACGGTGAGCCGGCCGCCGGTCAGCACACCGGTCCGGCCGCGCGAGGCGAGCAGTCCCTGCGCGGCGATCTGCAGCGCCTCCGGCCAGGAGGCCGGTTCCAGGTCGCCCTCGGCGTTGCGCACCAGGGGCGTCGTCAGCCGGTCCCGCTGCTGCGCGTACCGGAAGGCGAACCTGCCCTTGTCGCAGATCCACTCCTCGTTGACCTCGGGATCGTCGGCCGCGAGGCGCCGCATGACCTTGCCGCGCCGGTGGTCGGTGCGGGTCGCGCAGCCGCCGGAGCAGTGCTCGCACACCGACGGCGAGGAGATCAGGTCGAAGGGCCGGGAGCGGAACCGGTAGGCCGCCGAGGTGAGCGCGCCGACCGGGCAGATCTGGATGGTGTTGCCGGAGAAGTACGACTCGAAGGGGTCGCCCTCGCCGGTGCCGACCTGCTGGAGCGCGCCGCGCTCGATCAGCTCGATCATCGGGTCGCCCGCGACCTGGTTGGAGAACCGGGTGCAGCGGGCGCACAGCACGCACCGCTCGCGGTCGAGGAGCACCTGCGTGGAGATCGGCACGGGCTTCTCGTAGGTCCGCTTCTTCCCCTCGAAGCGGGAGTCGGCCTGGCCGTGGGACATGGCCTGGTTCTGCAACGGGCACTCGCCGCCCTTGTCGCAGACCGGGCAGTCCAGCGGATGGTTGATGAGGAGCAGCTCCATCACCCCGTGCTGCGCCTTCTCCGCGACGGGCGAGGTGAGGTGGGTCTTCACCACCATCCCGTCCGTGCAGGTGATGGTGCAGGACGCCATGGGCTTGCGCTGGCCCTCGACCTCGACGATGCACTGGCGGCAGGCGCCGGCCGGGTCGAGGAGGGGGTGGTCGCAGAAGCGGGGGATCTCGATGCCGAGCTGCTCGGCGGCCCGGATGACCAGGGTGCCCTTGGGCACGCTGATCTCGACGCCGTCGATCGTCAGCGACACGAGGTCCTCCGGCGGGACCGCCGCCTCTCCCCCGCCGGAGGGAGAGCTGGTGGTCACAGTCATGCGTTCACCTCCGTACGGTGGTCCGCCCAGGCCGTCGACTTGGCCGGGTCGAAGGGGCAGCCGCGGCCCGTGATGTGCTGCTCGTACTCCTCGCGGAAGTACTTGAGCGAGGAGAAGATCGGCGAGGCGGCACCGTCGCCGAGGGCGCAGAAGGACTTGCCGTTGATGTTGTCGGCGATGTCGTTCAGCTTGTCGAGGTCGGACATCGCGCCCTTGCCGGCCTCGATGTCGCGCAGCAACTGGACGAGCCAGTAGGTGCCCTCGCGGCAGGGCGTGCACTTGCCGCAGGACTCGTGGGCGTAGAACTCGGTCCAGCGGGTGACGGCGCGCACGACGCAGGTCGTCTCGTCGAAGCACTGGAGCGCCTTGGTGCCGAGCATGGAACCCGCGGCGCCCACTCCCTCGTAGTCGAGGGGGACGTCGAGGTGCTCGTCGGTGAACATCGGCGTCGAGGAGCCGCCCGGTGTCCAGAACTTCAGCCGGTGACCGGGGCGCATGCCGCCGCTCATGTCGAGGAGCTGGCGCAGCGTGATGCCGAGCGGAGCCTCGTACTGGCCGGGGCCCGCGACGTGGCCGCTGAGCGAGTAGAGCGTGAAGCCCGGGGACTTCTCGCTGCCCATCGACCTGAACCAGTCCTTGCCCTTGTGCAGGATCGCGGGAACCGACGCGATGGACTCGACGTTGTTCACCACAGTCGGGCAGGCATAGAGGCCGGCCACAGCGGGGAAGGGGGGACGGAGCCGCGGTTGACCCCGGCGGCCTTCGAGCGAGTCGAGCAGCGCGGTCTCCTCACCGCAGATGTACGCGCCCGCGCCCGCGTGCACGGTGAGTTCGAGGTCGAGTCCGCTGCCCAGGATGTTCTCGCCGAGGAAGCCGGCCGCGTAGGCCTCGCGCACGGCCTCGTGCAGCCGCCGCAGCACCGGTACGACTTCACCGCGCAGGTAGATGAAGGCGTGCGACGACCTGATGGCGTAGCACGCGATGACGATGCCCTCGATGAGGCTGTGCGGGTTCGCGAAGAGGAGCGGGATGTCCTTGCAGGTCCCCGGCTCCGACTCGTCGGCGTTGACAACAAGATAGTGAGGCTTGCCGTCCCCCTGGGGGATGAACTGCCACTTCATCCCCGTCGGGAAGCCGGCACCGCCGCGTCCGCGCAGACCTGATTCCTTGACGTACGCGATCAGGTCGTCCGGCGACATCGCCAGCGCCTTGCGGAGCCCCTCGTACCCCTCGTGCCTCCGGTAGACGTCCAGGGTCCAGGACTCGTCCTCGTCCCAGAAGGCCGACAGCACGGGTGCGAGCAGCTTCTCCGGGCTGGTGTCCTTGATCTCGGCTGCCACGGTCATCACTCCCCCTCCTCGGCGGTAGGCCCTGCCGGGTGGGAAGGGTCGGATGCCGATGTGTCCTGCGGCGCGTCGTGCGAGCTGAGGTGTTCCGTCGGGGACGGGTCGTGCGCGGCGCGGTCCTGCGACGCGTCGTGCGGCCCGCCGTCCCGCGGGTGCACCACGCGCGCGGCGGTCGCCTCGCCCTTGGCCAGCTTCAGTCCGGCCAGGGAGGCGGGACCCGCGCTGCCGCCGGCCGCGACGGCGCCGTCCCGCTCGTCGGGGAAGCCCGCCAGGATCCGGGCGGTCTCCTTGAAGGTGCACAGGGGTGCGCCCCGGGTGGGCGTGACCGTCCGTCCCGCGCGCAGGTCGTCGACGAGGCGCCGGACGCTCGCCGGGGTCTGGTTGTCGAAGAACTCCCAGTTCACCATCACGACCGGCGCGAAGTCGCAGGCCGCGTTGCACTCGATGTGCTCCAGCGTGACCTTGCCGTCCTCGGTGGTCTCGCCGTTGCCGACGCCCAGGTGCTCCTGGAGGGACTCGAAGAGCGCGTCGCCGCCCATGACCGCGCAGAGCGTGTTGGTGCAGACGCCGACCTGGTAGTCGCCGCTCGGCCTGCGCCGGTACATGGAGTAGAAGGTGGCGACCGCGGTCACCTCGGCCGTGGTGAGGCCGAGCACGTCCGCGCAGAACCGCATGCCGGTGCGCGTGACGTGGCCTTCCTCCGACTGCACCAGGTGCAGCAGGGGCAGGAGGGCGGACCGGGAGTCCGGGTAGCGGGCGATGACCTCGCGCGCGTCGGTCTCCAGCCGGGCCCGGACGTCGTCCGGGTAGGCGGGCGCGGGCAGTTCCGGCATGCCCAGGCTGACGCCCCGCTCCGAAGAAGAGGTGGTCACCGGTCGACGCCTCCCATCACGGGGTCGATGGATGCCACGGCGACGATGACGTCGGCGACCTGGCCGCCCTCGCACATCGCCGCCATGGCCTGCAGGTTGGTGAAGGACGGGTCGCGGAAGTGGACCCGGAAGGGGCGGGTGCCGCCGTCGGACACGACGTGCACCCCCAGCTCGCCCTTGGGCGACTCGACCGCCGTGTACGCCTGTCCCGGCGGCACGCGGAAGCCCTCGGTGACCAGCTTGAAGTGGTGGATCAGGGCCTCCATGGAGGTGCCCATGATCTTCTTGATGTGGTCGAGGGAGTTGCCGAGCCCGTCCGGGCCCAGGGCGAGCTGGGCGGGCCAGGCGATCTTCTTGTCGGCGACCATGACCGGGCCGGGCTGGAGCCGGTCCAGGCACTGCTCGACGATCCGCAGCGACTGGCGCATCTCCTCCAGCCGGATCAGGAAGCGGCCGTAGGAGTCGCAGGTGTCGGCGGTCGGGACGTCGAAGTCGTACGTCTCGTAGCCGCAGTACGGCTGGCTCTTGCGCAGGTCGTGCGGCAGGCCGGTGGAGCGCAGGACCGGGCCGGTGGCGCCGAGCGCCATGCAGCCGGCCAGGTCGAGGTAGCCGACGTCCTGCATGCGGCCCTTGAAGATGGGGTTCCCGGTGGCGAGCTTGTCGTACTCCGGGAGGTTCTTCTTCATCGTCTTCACGAACTCGCGGATCTGGTCCACCGCGCCGGGCGGCAGGTCCTGGGCGAGTCCGCCCGGCCGGATGAACGCGTGGTTCATCCGAAGGCCGGTGATCAGCTCGAAGATGTCGAGGATCAGCTCGCGGTCGCGGAAGCCGTAGATCATGATCGTGGTGGCGCCCAGCTCCATGCCGCCGGTGGCGATGCAGACCAGGTGCGAGGAGAGCCGGTTCAGCTCCATCAGCAGGACCCGGATGATCGAGGCCCGGTCCGGGATCTGGTCCTCGACGCCGAGGAGCTTCTCGACGCCCAGGCAGTACGCCGTCTCGTTGAAGAACGGCGTCAGGTAGTCCATGCGCGTCACGAACGTGGTGCCCTGCGTCCAGGTCCGGTACTCGAGGTTCTTCTCGATGCCGGTGTGCAGGTAGCCGATGCCGCAGCGGGCCTCGGTGACCGTCTCGCCGTCGATCTCCAGGATCAGGCGGAGCACGCCGTGGGTGGACGGGTGCTGCGGGCCCATGTTGACGACGATGCGCTCGTCGTCGGCGCGGGCCGCGGACTGGACGACCTCGTCCCAGTCGCCACCGGTGACCGTGTAGACGGTGCCCTCGGTGGTCTCGCGCGCCGAGGCCGCCGACGCTGACTGTGTGCTGCTCACGAGTACGACCTCCGCTGGTCCGGAGCCGGGATCTGGGCGCCCTTGTACTCGACGGGGATGCCGCCGAGGGGATAGTCCTTGCGCTGCGGAAAGCCCTGCCAGTCGTCCGGCATCATGATCCGCGTCAGGGCCGGGTGACCGTCGAAGACGATGCCGAAGAAGTCGTACGTCTCGCGCTCGTGCCAGTCGTTCGTCGGGTAGACGGGGACCAGCGACGGGATGTGCGGGTCGCTGTCGGGGGCGCTCACTTCGAGGCGGATCAGCCGGTTGTGGGTGATCGAGCGCAGGTGGTAGACGGCGTGCAGCTCACGGCCCTTGTCGTGCGGGTAGTGGACGCCGCTGACGCCGGTGCACAGTTCGAAGCGCAGGGCCGGGTCGTCCCGCAGGGTGCGGGCGACGCGGACGAGGTGCTCGCGCTCGATGTGGAAGGTCAGCTCGTCCCGGTCGACGACCGTCTTCCCGATGGCGTTGGCGGGCAGGAGACCCTGCTCCTCGAGCGCGCCCTCCAGCTCGTCGGCGACCTCGTCGAACCAGCCGCCGTAGGGCCTGCTCGCCGGTCCGGGCAGCCGCACGGAGCGGACCAGGCCGCCGTAGCCGGAGGTGTCGCCGCCGTTGTTCGCGCCGAACATCCCGCGCTGGACGCGGATCTCCTCGCCGCCCTGGCCGCGCTGGCCCGGGAGGTTCTCCGCGGACAGTTCCTTCTCGGGGTTGACCCCGTCCGCGTCACCCGCGGTGTTGTTCGCGTCGCTCACCGCAGCAGCCCCTTCATCTCGATCGTGGGCAGGGCCTTGAGCGCCGCTTCCTCCGCCTCCCGGGCCGCTTCCTCGGCGTTCACGCCGAGCTTGGAGCCCTGGATCTTCTGGTGGAGCTTGAGGATGGCGTCCATCAGCATCTCGGGCCGCGGCGGGCAGCCGGGGAGATAGATGTCGACCGGGACGATGTGGTCGACGCCCTGGACGATCGCGTAGTTGTTGAACATGCCGCCCGAGGAGGCGCAGACCCCCATGGAGATCACCCACTTCGGGTTCGGCATCTGGTCATAGACCTGCCGCAGCACCGGCGCCATCTTCTGGCTGACCCGGCCCGCGACGATCATCAGGTCCGCCTGCCGCGGCGATCCGCGGAAGACCTCCATGCCGAAGCGCGCCAGGTCGTAGCGGCCGGCGCCGGTGGTCATCATCTCGATGGCACAGCAGGCGAGGCCGAACGTGGCGGGGAAGACGGACGACTTGCGCACCCAGCCCGCGGCCTGCTCGACGGTGGTCAGCAGGAAGCCGCTCGGCAGTTTTTCTTCGAGTCCCATGTCAATGGCCCCTCAGTCCCATTCCAGGCCGCCGCGCCGCCATACGTACGCGTACGCGACGAAGACGGTGAGCACGAAGAGCAGCATCTCCACGAGCCCGAAAATCCCCAGGGCGTCGAAGGTGACGGCCCAGGGGTAGAGGAAGACGATCTCGATATCGAAGATGATGAAGAGCATCGCCGTCAGGTAGTACTTGATGGGGAAGCGCCCGCCGCCGGCCGGCGTGGGGGTCGGCTCGATGCCGCACTCGTAGGCCTCGAGCTTCGCCCGGTTGTACCGCTTCGGACCGATCAGCGTGGCCATGACCACGGAGAAGATCGCAAAGCCTGCCCCGAGGGCTCCCAGTACGAGGATGGGCGCATACGCGTTCACCGCTCCTCGCTCCTCTCAGTCGGCACTGACTGCTGGCGGTTGCATCGGGCTCGCTCCCTCCCGCCCCGACAGCCCCACGAGCCCCGCTCGTCCCGGCGAAGATCGCGAACATGTGAAGCAGGTCACAAGCCCAACTGCCTCGCATCTTATGCCTGCCGCTCTGTGATCTGCGACACGGGGTATTGCACAAGCTTTGTGATCTCCACCACCTGACGAAGGATCATGAAGTCGGATGAGCGGTGATCTTCACACAAGAAGCGTTCAGCTGATCACCAGAGGTGACAATTCCGATCGTCACCGCTGGCCAGAGGGGTGCGGGCGGGGGCGTCTCCATATCAAGATGCTTCCCTTGCATGCAAACTGGCGTCGAACACGATCACTTGATAGAGGGCGCGTTCACACATCAGAGGGAGGAGCCGGTGCGATGTGGACACGTGCACGCGTTCACGAACTCCGCGACGCCCGGGGCGCGCGTCACGGACGCGGCGGGCGGGGCAACCGTTCCGTGACCTGTGCCACATTCATGAGAGGCGTCCGAGAACCGGGCTTGGCCAACTGCCTCAACCAGTGGTAAGCGCGGGGCAATTCGGGCGTAACGATCAAAGGCCGTGATCACAGGCTGGTTACGGGCCGCCCGCAATGTCCGTTAGGGCGTCAATAAGAAGCGACACGCCCGGGATTCGGGGCCCGATTGAACAACTGTGGCGCAGCCCACGTTTCTTGAAGGTATGGAGGAGCTCCTGATACCGGTTGTCCCTATGTCCCACACCGCTCACATACGCAGCCACCGGAAGCCCCGCCGCAGCGCGTCGACCATCGCGATGCGGGCCGGAGTTGCCGGTGGCGTCCTCAGCACCCTGGCAGTGGCCGGGGCGTCGGGTTCGGCCCACGCGGCAGAACCGGTGACGCAGACCCTCGAACTGCCCACCCTGACGGCCGACCTGGCCGCTCAGGTCGCCCAGTCCGCGGACGCCACGCAGCAGGCGGCCGCGAACTACGAGCTGGTGGCCGAGCGCGACGCGGCCGCCGCGAAGGCGGCAAAGCAGGCCAAGGCAGACCTCGCGCAGGCCAAGAAGAAGGCCGCGGAGGAGAAGAAGAAGGCCGAGGAGGCCGAGCGCAAGGCGGCCGCCGAGCGTGCCGCCCGCAGCGCCGAGCGCGCCACCCTGAGCGCCTCCGCGGACACCGGGTCCTCGGACAGCACGGGCAGCAGCGTCGGCAGCAGCAGCAACTCCTCGTCGGCCACCGGTTCGGCCGCCGCGGTCATCGCCTTCGCGCAGGCCCAGGTCGGCGACGCCTACGTCTCCGGCGGCACCGGCCCCAACTCCTGGGACTGCTCCGGCCTGGTGCAGGCCGCCTTCAAGCAGGTCAACATCGACCTGCCGCGCGTCTCCCAGTCGCAGTCGACCGCCGGCACCCAGGTGGGCCTCGACAACCTCCAGCCCGGCGACATCCTCTACTGGGGCGGTGCGGGCAGCGCGTACCACGTGGGCATCTACGTCGGCGACGGCATGTTCGTCGGCGCGCAGAACTCCTCCACCGGCGTCGTCAAGGCGTCGCTGTCGTACGACCCGCCGAGCGGCGCGGTCCGCGTCCTGTAGCAGGACGCCGCACAGCACCTACCGCAAGGGCCGCAGCCGCTCGGGGGCTGCGGCCCTTCGGGCTCTCCTGGCATGCTCGGCGCGGGCCGGGGCTCCCCCCGGCCCGTCCGCGAGCCGAAGGAGAGAACGTCATGCCCAGTGTGTTCGTACAAGGGCGGCCCGCCGCGTCCTGTCCCCCGCTCGCACCGGAGGCCCTGCGCGGGTCGGTGCGGCGGATCACGGAGTTCGGCGAGGAGGTGCTGCACAAGCCGTGCCGGGACGTCACCGAGTTCGGACCCGACCTCGCCGCGCTCGTCGACGACATGTTCCGCACGATGTACGTCGCGGAAGGGGCCGGCCTGGCGGCGAATCAGGTGGGGGTCCCCCTGCGCCTTTTCGTCTACGACTGCCTGGACGACGACGGTGTCCGACATGTCGGACACATCGTCAACCCGGTGCCGGAACCCCTCGGTCCCGCCGCGCGACGGCTGCTCGACGAGGGCGAGGGCTGCCTGTCGGTGCCGGGCGCCACCATGGGCGTCCCGCGCCCCGACCGGGCCGTCGTCCGGGGCCTCGACAAGGACGGCGCCCCGCTCCTCGTCGAGGGCACCGGGTACTTCGCGCGCTGCCTGGCCCACGAGACCGACCACCTGAACGGGCACGTCTACGTGGACCGGCTCTCCGCGCGCGACCGGAAGGCGGCGCTGCGGCAGTCGGCGGACCGGCGCGAGGAGGTCCTCGCCCGCCGGGCCGCCAACGCCCGGGCCCTCGACGGGGCGTCCGGGGACCTCACCCGGCCCCGCCCGCCCCGGGGCTGATCACGCCTTCGGCGCGACCTTGCTCAGCCCGTTGATGATGCGGTCCATCGCGTCGCCGCCCGTCGGGTCCGTCAGGTTGGCGAGCATCTTGAGGGTGAACTTCATCAGGATGGGGTGGGTGAGGCCGCGCTGGGTCGCGATCTGCATGACCTTCGGGTTGCCGATGAGCTTCACGAAGGCGCGGCCCAGCGTGTAGTAGCCGCCGTAGGTGTCCTTCAGGACGCGCGGGTAGCGCTGGAGGGCGATCTCGCGCTGGGCCGGCGTGGCCCGGGCGTGGGCCTGGACGATGACGTCGGCGGCGATCTGGCCGGACTCCATGGCGTAGGCGATGCCCTCGCCGTTGAAGGGGTTCACCAGGCCGCCGGCGTCACCGACGAGCAGCAGGCCCTTGGTGTAGTGGGGCTGGCGGTTGAAGGCCATGGGCAGGGCGGCGCCGCGGATCGGGCCGGTCATGTTGTCCGGGGTGTAGCCCCAGTCCTCCGGCATGGAGGCGCACCAGGCCTTGAGGATCTCGCGCCAGTCGATCTCCTTGAAGGACGAGGAGGTGTTCAGCACGCCGAGGCCCACGTTCGAGGTGCCGTCACCCATGCCGAAGATCCAGCCGTAGCCCGGCAGGAGGCGGTCCTGGGCGCCCCGGCGGTCCCACAGCTCCAGCCAGGACTCCAGGTAGTCGTCGTCGTGGCGGGGCGAGGTGAAGTACGTACGGACCGCGACGCCCATCGGGCGGTCCTCGCGGCGGTGCAGGCCCATCGCCAGGGACAGCCGCGTGGAGTTGCCGTCGGCGGCCACGACCAGCGGCGCGTGGAAGGTGGCCTCGCGCTTCTCCTCCCCGAGCTTGGCGTGGACGCCGGTGATGCGGCCGGTGCGGTCGTCGACGATCGGGGCGCCGACGTTGCAGCGCTCGTACAGGCGCGCGCCGGCCTTCTGGGCCTGCCGGGCGAGCTGGTCGTCGAAGTCGTCGCGCTTGCGGACGAGTCCGTAGTCGGGGAAGGAGGCCAGATCCGGCCAGTCGAGCTGGAGGCGGGAGCCGCCGCCGATGATGCGCAGACCCTTGTTGCGCAGCCAGCCGGCCTCCTCGGAGATGTCGATCCCCATGGCGACGAGTTGCTTGACCGCGCGCGGGGTGAGGCCGTCGCCGCAGACCTTCTCCCGTGGGAAGGCGGTCTTCTCCAGCAGGAGGACGTCGAGTCCCGCCTTGGCCAGGTGGTACGCGGTCGTGGAGCCGGCTGGCCCCGCGCCCACGACGATCACATCGGCGGTGTTGTCGGAGAGGGGCTCGGTCACGGCGGGATCTCCCCAGAGATTCGAAATCTGCGTGCCGACGGGCACTGGACATGGGCAGTCTATTCAGCGTCACCGATCACCCGGCTGAAGGGCTGCCCAGTGAACCGAGCTCTGCCCGTTGTACGGTTGCGCGTCCCCACCGACGAGGACGCCGTCGCCTGGCACCGGATCTTCGACGACCCGGACGTCATGGAGTTCCACGGCGGGAGGTCCGCGGAGCTGTCCGTCTACGAGGAGCTCACCGCCCGCCAGCGCCGGCACGACGCCGAGCACGGCTTCTGCCTGTGGACGATGGTGGACGAGGACGGCAGGGTGGTCGGCTTCACCGGCGCCCAGCCGTGGCCGGGGGAATGGGGCCCCCAGGGCGAGATCGAGATCGGCTGGCGCCTCGGCCGGGAGCACTGGGGCAAGGGGTATGTCACGGCGGCGGCCCGGCAGACGCTGGAGCGGGTGCGGGCCGCGGGCGTGTCCGAGGTCGTGGCGATGGTCGACGCGCGCAACGCCCGGTCCATCGCGGTCACGGAGCGGCTGGGCATGCGGCTCTCCGAGGTCTTCACGACGCCGGTCTCCGCGCGTCAGGGACACTGCTACCGGCTGCCCCTGCCGCGGACGGACGACGCCGGTCCCCTGAAGTAGGGGCGTGTCACAACCGGCCACGCGCCCCTTCCGGGTGGTTCCCGGCGGAGCCGGTCTGCCGGGTACCGCTGGGGGTGACGCCCGTGCGCCCGGTATCCGGGAACGCCGATGTGCGCGTACCGCACCTGGTCGGCCTGACGTCCGTGGACGCCCGGGAGGCGGCCCGCCCGCGCACGGGGCTGTCCCCGCAGCCACCGGGCCGGTCCGACCTCCGCCTCGCCGTCGTCGACCACGTCGTACGGCAGTGTCCGCGGCCCGGCGGGAGCGGGCCGGGCCGCGGGTGGCCGACTCGCCCCGCCGCGCGGCCTCAGCTCTCCTTGAAGGCGCGGTGCAGCGCCACCACGCCGCCGGTCAGGTTCCGGTACGCCACCTTGGACCAGCCGGCCTCGCCCAGGCGCCGGGCGAGCGCCGGCTGGTCGGGCCAGGCGCGGATGGACTCGGCGAGGTAGACGTACGCGTCGGGGTTGGACGACACCGCGCGGGCCACCGGCGGCAGGGCGCGCATCAGGTACTCGGTGTAGACGGTCCGGAACGGCGTCCAGGTCGGGTGCGAGAACTCGCAGATGACGACCCGGCCGCCCGGCCGCGTCACCCGGTACATCTCGCGCAGCGCGGCGTCCGTGTCCTGCACGTTGCGCAGCCCGAAGGAGATGGTGACCGCGTCGAAGGCGTCGTCCGCGAACGGCAGCCGGGTCGCGTCGCCCGCGGTGAACGGCAGCCAGGAGTGCCGCTCCTTGCCGACCTGGAGCATGCCGAGGGAGAAGTCGCAGGGGACGACGTAGGCGCCCGTGCGGGCGAAGGGCAGCGAGGAGGTCGCCGTGCCGGCCGCGAGGTCGAGGATCTTCTGCGCGGGGCGGGCGTCGACGGCTCTGGCGACCTCCTTGCGCCACGCCCGGTCCTGGCCGAGCGAGAGCACGGCGTTCGTCAGGTCGTACCGCTGCGCGACGTGGTCGAACATCGAGGCGACTTCGTGCGGCTGCTTGTTCAGGGAAGCGCGGGTCACGGGCCCATTGTTGCAGCACGGACTCAGGGCAGCAGGCGCGGCCTCCTCCGCGCGGCGACGTCCTCGACCCAGCCGAACAGCAGCACGAAGACCGCGATGAGGACCCAGGCCACCCCCAGCAGGAACCACTGGCTGTCCAGGGGCAGGTACGCCTCGAAGGCGGGCACCTCCCAGAGCCGGTCGATCAGCGGGACCGCGGCCACCAGGGCGATCTCGTGCCAGAGGTAGACCGTGACGGCCCGCGCGTTGAGGACCCCCACCAGCCGGGCGGGCCACCGCCACCGCCACCGCGACTGCCCCCGCGACCGGGTGAGCCCGGCGCGGCCGGTGTCGAGGCGGGCCCTCGCGTACATCAGCGGCGTCACGAACCCGGCCGACCAGAAGGCCTGGGCGAGCGGGATGTCGTCGAGGTCGTACGTGCCGTACTCGGCGCGGTGGGCGAACGCGTACCAGCCGCCGCTCGCGAGGGCGGCGCAGGACAGGGCGACGACCGCGGCCGGCCTGAGGCGCCCCAGCACCCCCTCGCGGTGCGCGAAGCCCAGGACCCAGCAGAAGAGGTACGTCGCGAGGTCGAGCAAGCCGGTCCCGAGGCGGTTGTCCGGCGGCCGCCCCACGCACTGCAGGACGACGACCGGGGCGAGGGACAGCAGCAGCACCGGCACGGGCGCGCGCCGGAACACCCGCAGCAGGAGCGGGGAGAGCAGGACCAGCCACAGGTACGTCCGCAGGTACCAGAGGATCTCCCAGGCCTGCTCGGCCCAGGCGCTGCCCGGCGGGTCGGCGAGCGGCACGGCCCAGAAGACGATCCGCCATCCCGGCATCCAGCCGCGCACCAGCATCGCGCCCACCACGAAGACCCCCCAGCACCACAGCGGG
Source organism: Streptomyces sp. NPDC041968 (assembly GCF_055589025.1). NCBI lineage: Bacteria > Bacillati > Actinomycetota > Actinomycetes > Kitasatosporales > Streptomycetaceae > Streptomyces > Streptomyces sp. NPDC041968. Next base: position 346,891 of record NZ_JBVJCB010000005.1, read on the forward strand.
GGGAGCAGGCGGCGCAGCCGGGCCCGGACCACCGTCGCGGCGGGGCGCCGGAGCGACCTGGCCATCAGGGTGCCGGCCAGGCAGAACATGACGCCCATGGAGGGGAACACCAGCCCGGCCCACGGCCAGCCGAAGGCGTGGTAGGCGACGACCCGGACGAGGGCGAGGGCGCGCAGGGTGTCGAAGTAGCGGTCCCGGCCGCCGCTCGCGGCCCCTGGTACGGCGCCGGCGGGCGGCGCGTCCGCGGCGGGAGCGCGGCGGGCCGTCCCCTTGCCGTGCGCGCCCATCACCCGGCCCCCGAGGACCCGGCCGGCGTCCCCACCTCGCCCGTCCGCTTCAGCTTCTGCCAGCGCAGCCGGCCGCCGGTGAGGGCGGTGACGCAGGAGTGGATGAGGACGAGGTACATCATCTGCCGGTACGCCAGCTGCTGGAGCGGCATCATCAGCAGGTACCGGTACTTCTCCCGGTCGAGGCGGAAGGCGTAAGCCGCGCACCCGAGCTGCACGGCGAGGACCGCCAGCCAGGCGAGCAGGGCCGCCCGGAAGTCGACGAAGAGCATCGAGTAGACGGTGAACACGTCGATGAGCGGCGCGAAGACCGGCGTGACGACCTGGAAGAGCACGACCAGCGGCATGCCGACCCGCCCGAAGCGGCCCGACGGCCCCTTGTCGGCCAGGGAGCCGCGGTGTTTCCACAGCGCCTGCATGGTGCCGTAGGACCAGCGGTAGCGCTGCGACCAGAGCTGCTTCAGGGAGCCCGGCGCCTCCGTCCAGGCCCGGGCGTGCTCCTGGTAGACGACCCGCCATCCGGCGCGGTGCAGGGCGATGGTGATGTCGGTGTCCTCGGCGAGGGTGTCGTCGCTCATGCCGCCGGCCTGGAGCACCGCCTCGCGGCGGAACGCGCCGATCGCGCCGGGGATGGTCGGCATGCAGCGCAGCAGGTCGTACATGCGGCGGTCGAGGTTGAAGCCCATCACGTACTCGATGTGCTGCCAGGCGCCGATGAGGGTGCGCCGGTTGCCGACCTTGGCGTTGCCCGCGACCGCGCCGACGGAGGGGTCGGCGAAGGGCTGCACGAGGTGCCGTACGGTGTCCGGCTCGAAGACGGTGTCGCCGTCCATCATCACGACGATGCCGTACCGGGCGTGCCGCACGCCGTTGTTGAGGGCGGCCGGCTTGCCCGCGTTGGCCTGCCGTACGACCCGCACGCGCGGCAGGCCCAGGGACTCGGCGATCTCGGCGGTGCCGTCCGTCGAGCCGTCGTCCACGACGATGATCTCGATCGGGTGGGTGCTGTCCGCCAGCGAGCGGAGGGTGGCCGCGATGCACTCCTTCTCGTTGTACGCCGGCACGATCACGCTCACCGGGCCGGTCACCGGCGGGCCCCAGCTGAAGCGGCGTCTGCTGCGCCGCCGGTGGTGGCGGCGGGCGAGGAGCAGCATCAGCCCGAACCGGCCCATGACGGCCACGCCCACGACGACGAGTCCGGCCGACAGCGTCGGCACCACCCACTCCGCGACGGCGACGGCCGCGACGAGTGCCTTGCCCTCGTAGAGGGTGGTGCCGGTGGCCTCGTGGTGGGCCGCCTGGAGGCCGCCCCCGGGGCCGGCCGCGCCGCCCGCCCGTCCGGCGGGCCCGGCGGCGGGCTGCTGCTCCGCCATGACGCCGCTGATGGTGGTGAAGGTGTAGCCCTTCGCCGTCATCTTCTCGATGTACTTCGGCAGCGCCTCGATCGTCTGCGACCGCTCGCCGCCGGAGTCGTGGAAGAGGACGGAGGCCCCCTCGTCGTCCTCAGGAGTGGCCCACTCGACGATCTTCGAGACGCCGGGGCGCTTCCAGTCGTCGCTGTCGGTGTCGATGAAGACGCTGGTGTAGCCGTCCTCGCCGAGCTGCTCGTAGACGGGCCAGCTGTAGTTGTCGATGGCGTCGGTCTGGGAGGAGTACGGCGCCCGGAACAGGGTGGTCGTGATGCCGGCCGCGCCCGCGAGGGCGAGCTGGGTCTGCTCGATCTCCCGGGTGACGCGGGACTCGCCCTGGTAGGAGAGGTCGATGTGGGTGAAGGTGTGGACGCCCACCTCGTTGCCCTGCTCGACCAGGTCCCCGACGATGCCCGGGTAGCGCGCGATCATCGAGCCGACCAGGAAGAACGTGCCGGGCACGTCGTACTTCTCCAGGATCTCCAGCACCTGCGGCGTCCAGGTGGGGTCGGGGCCGTCGTCGAAGGTCAGGGCGATCGTCTTGTCCGGGACGGAGACGGTGGTGGCCTGTCCGCCGGGGAAGGTGAGGATCGGCCCGCCGTCGAGGACCTCCTCGGGTACGTCGCTCGCACTGGCGCCGGTGCGGACGCGCTGGTCGCCGCCGACCTCGGCGCGCAGATAGCCGTCGAGCAGCATCACGCAGGTCAGCGCGAGCAGGAGCAGCAGGGCGAGGAGGACGCGCGGGCGTTGCAGCGCGGCGGCCCGGCCGGCGGCCCGCTCGATGCGGGAGGGTGCGCGGCGGCGGCGCCGGGTGGGCGGGGAGGGGGGTGGGGGCGTGGTCATGGGGTGAGGGCGTTCCCGGTCAGTCGGTGGTGGCGGCGCCGGGAGCGGTGGCGCCGGACGTGGCGGTGGGGGCCCCGGCCGTCTCTGTGGGCGGGGTGCCCGTGGGGCCCGGTCCGCCTTGCGGACGCGTGCCGCCGCCGGGTCCCGGACCGGCGTCCCGTCCGCCCCCGAGGGGAAGCAGCGAGGACGGGTTCACCGAGGTGCCGACGCCCATGAAGGCCAGGCCGAGGACGGCCGCGTAGCCGAGGCAGACCGCCCCGACGAGGAGGCCCAGCCGGCGCAGCAGCCGGGCCCGGCGTCCGGAACCGTCGACGAAGACGGGCCCTTGCGCGGGTCCGATGCCGCGCTTGCGACGGCGACCGCGCGGGGCGGCGCGGGAGGGGAGGGCAGGCTCGGAGTGCATTCCCCGGACGCTAGGGAGCTTTGTCCGGCGCGAACTCGGACCGCGCTGTGGGATTCCGATGAAAGGCGCCGCAGCCTGTGCGCGTCCTGTGGGACGACGGGAGCACGGCCCCTTTCCTCAGGAAAGCCCCAGCAACGCGTGAGACGTTCACTCGTCCGACGACGAGAACGGGAGCGTGCCGCACATGAGGGCATACCGGAAGGCGGCGGCAGGGTGCGCCCTGCTGCTCGCCCTGGCCACCGCGGGCTGCGCCGGACAGGACGACGGCGCGGGCGGCGGCACGGACGACGGCGCCACCACGGCACCGTCCGGGTCGTCCGAGCCGGTCACCGCCTACGCCCCCTACGTCAGCGCCACCACGGCCTCCGCGACCGACTCCGGCGGTTCCCCGGCTACGTACAACCTGGCGTTCGTCCTCTCCTCCGGCGACGACTGCGTCCCGCGCTGGAACGGTGTCCAGGACATCGACGACCCCGCCGTCGCCTCGCGCGTCGCGCGGCTGACGGAGTCCGGCGCCGACGTCCGCGTCTCCTTCGGCGGCGCCTCCGGGACGGAACTGGCGGCGGCCTGCGACAGCGCCTCGGACCTGGCGGACGCGTACGGCGCGGCCCTGGACGCGGCCGGCGCCACGCGCGCGGACTTCGACGTCGAGGGCGACGACCTGACCGACACGGACTCCGTCGCCCTGCGCTCGGCGGCGATCGCGCTGCTCCAGGAGGAGCGGAGCGACCTGGAGGTCTCCTTCACCCTCCCGGTGATGCCCTCCGGCCTGGACGCCGACGGCCTGGCCCTGCTGGCGTCCGCCAACGACCGCGGCGCCCGGGTCTCCACGGTCAACCTCATGACCATGAACTACGGCGAGTCGTACGACGGCGACATGGGCGCGTACGCCCTCGCCTCGGCCCGGGCCGCGCACGCGCAGCTCCGCGAGGTCTTCGGCACCTCGGGCGCGGACGCCTGGCGCGGCATGGCGCTCACCTCGATGCTCGGCGTCAACGACGTCGCCGGCGAGACCTTCACCCTGGCGGACGCGGCGGAGGTGCGCGCCTTCGCCGAGGAGAAGGGCCTCGCGTGGGTGTCGGTGTGGGCCGCCTTCCGGGACCGGCGGTGCGGCGAGGAGGCGTCGGCCGCCGACGCGCTGACCACGTGCAGCGGCGTGGAGCAGGAGGACGGGGCGTTCGGGGCGGCGTTCGGCGCGTAGGCCGGGCAAAGGCGCCCCACGGAACCGCGGGTCAGCGCCCCCGGTACACCAGACGGCCGCCCACGACGGTGGCCACGCACGTGGCCGCGCCGTCCCGCACGAGCGCGGCCCGGTCGGGTACGTCGAACACCGCGAACCGGGCGGGCTTCCCGGGAGCGAGCCCGGGAAGCAGCACCAGCGGCTTCGGCGAGAGGGACGCGGGCCCGGGCAGGGTGGCCGGACGCGCCGCCACGGCGAGCCCCGCGCCGCGCACCGCGTCCAGGGCCGCGCGGCCCCGCAGCTCTCCGGCGACGGCGACCGTGCCGTGCGCCAGCATGCGCTGCACCCCTCGGCGTGCGCTGGCGCCGCGCGCGGACGGGTCCGCGCCGAGGAGTGCGAGCGCGCGCTCCCCGAAGATCGGCTCGGTGCCCAGCCGGTCCGCTTCGCGCGGGTCGGGGTGGTAGGCCTGCTCCAGCAGTTCCGGACCGTACGGGTTGAGCAGGCCGGGCGTCAGGAGGCCGGGCCACCGGCGCACCCGCGCCCGCGGATGGGCGGCGGCCAGTGCCTCGTACGGGCCGACGGCGGCGAGCAGCGCGCCGTCGACGACGACGGCCGCCTCGGGCGAGGCTTCGGAGACGTGGATCGTCAGCACGGCGGCCTCAGTTGGAGGCGAGCAGCTTCAGCTCGGGGTGGGCCGTGCCGCCCTCGATCGCCGTGGACGAGATGTGCGAGACGACGCGCTCGTCGACCGGGTCGTTCGCCGGGTCGTCGTGCACGACCAGGTGCTCGTACGTCGTGGCCCGCTGCGCCGGGACGCGGCCCGCCTTGCGGATCAGGTCGATGATCTCCAGCCGGTTGGAGCGGTGCTTGGCACCGGCCGACGACACGACGTTCTCCTCCAGCATGATCGAGCCGAGGTCGTCGGCGCCGTAGTGCAGGGAGAGCTGGCCGACCTCCTTGCCGGTGGTCAGCCAGGAGCCCTGGATGTGGGCGACGTTGTCCATGAACAGCCGGGCGATGGCGATCATCCGCAGGTACTCGAAGAGCGTGGCCTGCGTACGGCCCTTCAGGTGGTTGTTCTCGGGCTGGTAGGTGTACGGGATGAAGGCGCGGAAGCCGCCGGTGCGGTCCTGCACGTCCCGGATCATCCGCAGGTGCTCGATGCGCTCGGCGTTGGTCTCGCCGGTCCCCATGAGCATGGTGGAGGTGGACTCCACGCCCAGGTTGTGCGCGATCTCCATGATCTCCAGCCAGCGCTCGCCGGACTCCTTCAGCGGCGCGATGGCCTTGCGCGGACGCTCGGGCAGCAGCTCCGCGCCGGCGCCCGCGAAGGAGTCGAGCCCGGCGGCGTGGATACGGGTGATGGCCTCCTCGACCGACACCTTCGAGATCCGCGCCATGTGCTCGACCTCGCTCGCCCCCAGGCTGTGGATGACGAGTTCGGGGAACTCCTTCTTGATGGCGGAGAAGTGCTTCTCGTAGTACTCGACGCCGTAGTCCGGGTGGTGGCCGCCCTGGAACATGATCTGGGTGCCGCCCAGCTCGATCGTCTCCGCGCAGCGGCGCAGGATGTCGTCGAGGTCGCGGGTCCAGCCCTTGGCGGTGTCCTTGGGCGCGGCGTAGAAGGCGCAGAACCTGCACGCCGTGACGCACACGTTCGTGTAGTTGATGTTCCGCTCGATGATGTACGTCGCGATGTGCTCGGTACCGGCGTACCGCCGCCTGCGTACGGCGTCGGCGGCGGCGCCCAGGGCGTGCAGCGGCGCGTCCCGGTAGAGGTCGAGCGCCTCTTCGGGGGTGATCCGCCCACCGGCGGCGGCGCGGTCGAGGATGGGCTGAAGGTCGGCCTTCTCGGTCACCGGCGTCCCTTTCGCAGAGTTCGTAAGGGTTGTGGACGGACGCGACCCAGCGTACGCCAGGCCTTTCACGGGTCCGCGCTCAGGCCGCACCGGCCCCGGCCAGGACGCCGAGGAACGCGCCCGCGAGCAGGAACGGTCCGAAGGGGATGGCGGTCTTGCGGCCGGCCCGCCGGGCGACGACGAGGGCCCCGCCGTAGAGCGCGCCGAGCAGGAAACCGGCGAGGGTGCCGAGCATGACCGCCGACCAGCCGTACCAGCCGAGGGCGGCGCCGGCCGCGAGGGCCAGTTTCACGTCGCCGAAGCCCATGCCGGCCGGGTTGATGAGGAACAGCACGCCGTAGCCGGCGCCGAGCGCGAGGGCGCCCAGCAGGGCGGTGGTCCAGCGGCCGGCGTGCTCGGGCAGGAGCGCGGCGAGGCCGAGGAGGGCGAGGGCGGCGCCGGCGAGCGGCAGGGTGAGGGGGTCGGGCAGCCGCCGTACCCGCAGGTCGACCACGGCGAGCAGGACGGCGGCGGGGGCGAGCAGCAGCCAGACGGCCAGCTCGGGACGGGTCCCGGTGGCGGCGGCGAGGGCGGCGCAGACGAGCGCGGTGACGGTGGCCGGGGAGGTCGCCCGGGGACCGTAGGGCGCCGTCCCGGCCGGGCACTGCCCGCATCGGGCCCGGCCGAGCCAGCCCGCGACCGGGTGCTCCCGCGGACAGCACTCGCGCCACTCCTCCCCCGAAGGGGCGGAGAAGCGGTAGGCCGCCCGGGGCAGGAGCGCGCCGGTCGCCGCGCCCCAGAGCGCGGCGACGACGACGAGCAGCAGGTCGAGGCTCATCCGGCGGCGGCGACGCCCTCGCGCCAGGTCGGCAGCAGTTCGTCGAGCAGCGCCTCCGTGCGCGGCGGCAGACCGCGCGCGCCACTGCGCCCGACGAGGTCGGCGGCGAGGGCGTGCAGCCGGTCCGGGTCGCCCGTGGCGTGCGTGGCGCGCAGCAGCTCGTGCCACAGCCGCTCGTCGGCCGGGGCGGTGCGCAGGGCCGCGTTCAGCGCCTCGATCGCCTTCTCGGCACGGTCCTTCTCCAGGTGGAACTCGCTGAGCGCCAGCCCGGTGTCCGCGACGAGCAGCGGCAGTTGCGCGTCGACGATCTCGTGGGTGAGCCAGCGGTAACGGCCCTCGGGCCGGTCGGCGAGCAGCGGCCCGCGCACCAGCACCAGCGCGTCGGTGAGGAGCCGGCCGCGCACCTGGCGGCTGCCGACGCCCCGGCCCTGGGTCGCCTCGTAGTAGAGGGAGCGCAGGACGTCCAGGTCGGAGACGACGGACTGGGCGAGGGTGAGCCGCCCGGTGGCGTCGGTGCCGAGCCTCGGCGTGCCGTCGGGGTCGGTGCCCAGCCAGGCCCGCAAGCGCTCCAGCAGCGCGTCGCGCACGTCCGGCGTGACCCCGCGCGGCCAGAGCGCGGAGGCCAGCACGCGCGGGTGGACGCCCTCGCGGTGCAACAGGAGCAGGGCGAGCGCCTCGTGCAGCTGGGCGCTGCGCTCGCCGTCGGGCGCCTCCAGGCCGATGATCTCGTACGACCCGACGAGGCGGGCGTACACCGCCGGGCGGCCCTGCTCGCTGATGTCGACCAGGAACGGCGGGGTGTTGGACGGTCCGCCGGGGCCGCCGGGGCCGTGCTCCGGGTCGGCGTCGGTGAACAGCTCGACGACGGCCCGCTGCTGGGCGGCCGGCAGCAACTGGGCCTCCAGTTCCAGGCCGAGGAGCGGCGCGAGCAGCCTGCCCTCGCCGGTGATCTCCATCTCCCAGGCGGCGCCCGGCAGTTCCGCTCCCTCGGTGCCGACCAGGTAGCCGATGCCGAGGCGGCTCGCGTCGGCCGCGAGCTCGGCCAGGCGCAGGGCGTCCTCGTCGGACGGCTGGGCGGCGAGCAGCACGAGGTGCGGTGCCCAGCGCGTGTGCTGGGCGGGTCCGGTGCGGCCGGTGAGGACGGAGTCGTGCCCGGCCGCACCGAGCGCGCCGCGGCGCTGCCGGGTCTCGGCGGACATGGTCTCGAAGAGGTCGTCGAATCCGTCGAGGTGCCGGATCCGGCTGGGCGCGAGGGGCGTGAGGTCCTCGCCGAACCCGACGAGGGTGATGGTCATGCGGTCCGACCAGCCGTTGGTGGCCAGTTCGGCGGCGACCGACGCGAAGACGGCGGCCCGGTCGGCCTGCGTACCGCTGAGCGAGACGAGGCCGGGCACCGACTCCAGGTTGAGCAGCAGCCGGGAGTCGTCCATGGTGCCGAGGCTGACGAGCCCGGGGTACGGTGCCGCGGCGTCGACGTCCTCGTACCGCTCGGCGTCGGCGCGGGCCAGCAGCCAGAAGGTCTGGTCCTGCCCGACCTGCCAGGGCGCCGGCGGCTTCCCGGCGGGCTGGGCGAGCTGAAGGTGCAGGTCGCCGTTGCCGCTCATCCAGGCGGCGTAGACGACCGGCAGCGGCCGTGACTCGGCGGCGAGCGCGCCGGCCAGCCCGCGCAGGGACCGGTCCAGCAGGCGTACGCCCTCGGGGTCGGCGCCCACGAGCAGCGCGTCCTGCACGTCCTGGGCGTCGCCGCTCGGCGTGGGCGGCTCCATGCCGCGCCGTCCGCCGATGCCGCCGAGCGCCGACTGCCACAGCGCCTGCCGGCGCCGGCGGCCGAGGGCGCCGAGGAGGCCGGCGGCGAGGAGGGGGGCGGCGAGGAGGGCCTCGGGAAGCCCGAAGGAGTCCCCGAACCGGCCGTCCTGCGCGGTCGGTCCCGCCTCGGCGGGGGTGGTGTGCTCCTGCCCGGTACTCGGGGCGGGGGCGGGCGCGGGTCGCTGCTCGGGAAGGGAGACGTGGGCGTCGCCGGCCTCGCCGCCTTGGGCGCCGCCGCTCCCCTGCGCCTGGTCCCCGGTCCGCGCGTAGTCCTGGATCTGCTGCCGCACCTGCTCGGAGACCTTCGGTGCCTCGTCGGGCATCTCGACCAGCTCGCCGCCGCGGGCGTCGCCGGGCATCTCCATGATCCACCCCGGCCGGATCAGGGAGGCCTCGGACAGCTTCGACCCGTCCGGCTGTACGCGGTCCTTGTTGAGCTCGAAGATCTCGTGGTACCGGCGCCCGTCCCCGAGGTGCCGGTCGGCGATCTCCCAGAGGGAGTCGTGGTGACGCCCCTCGGGCGGCTGGATGCGGTAGTACTTCGTGTCGCCGTGCGCGGCGGAGGCTCCGTCGGCGCGGGCCGCGGCCTGACCGGCCTGCTCGGCGAGGGCGCCCGCGGCACCGGCGGCCTGCTCCTGCTGCTGGGCGAAGAGTCCCGGCGTCTGCTGGGCGGCCGCCACGGACGGCTTCTGGTTCCCCTCCAGGCTGTGCCCGAGCTGCGAGAGCCCCGGCGTGAGGCTCGCCGCGGTGGCGCCGACGAGCAGCAGCGCGGCCACGAGCTGCCGGGCCAGCAGCTGACTGGGTCCGGCCCCCGGCACCCGCCCCGGCACCCCCACGCCGGACAGCGCGGCCTTGACCTCGACGAGCACGCAGGCGGCGAACTGCGCCCAGGCGAACCAGACGATGACGGTCAGGATGCTCAGGAAGGTGTCGACGGTGATCTCGCGCTGCAGCCAGTCGAGACCGGGCGCACCGTCCGGGAACGGCCACCCGACGGTCACGGCCAGCCCGAGAGGCACCCCGACGACCAGCCCCACCAGCGCCACGAAGGCCAGGAACGCCTTGACGAAGTCCCCGAACGACCGCCGCCGCACCCGCACCGGCTGAGGCGTCCGGTTTCTCGGGGCCGGCGAACTTCCCGTCGAGCTTGACGAGCTGGGGGTGCGGCGTCGCGGCATGGCGGGTTTCCCGGGTCGTGTGGTGAGCGTGAGCAGGGGTGGTCGGGGTGGTCGGGGTACCAGGTATGAGGGGTGTGCTGAGCCTACAGAGATCTTATGGACTCATACCGACAGCGTCGAAGGGCCGGCGGGGGCCGACCTCACGACCGCCGCCCGCTTTACGGTCTTTGCCCGTTGACGCCGGGGCCTCTTCACCGCCCCCGCACAAGCGACGGTGGAGCGACGGGGCGGTGAGCCGACGCGCCACGGCCGACGAGGCGGCGCCGCCCCGTCCACCGGCCGGCATCAGCGGTTCACCGACTGGATCTCCTGCACCGTCACGTCCTGCGTCGCGCCGAACGTGCCCTCCGGGAGGTTGCCGCCCTCGCCCGTGGTGCTGGTCCACGAGATCTTCCAGGTGACGGTCGCCTGCAGGGGGTACGCACCGTCGGCGGCGGAGGCGCGCAGGTAGGTGACGCCGCAGGGCGGGGTGTCGTCGGCCTTTCCGGCCGCGTAGGGCTCACCGATGCTGCCGTCGCCGTTGATCTCGCAGTCGCCGGAGGCCGGGTACGTCTGGGCGTCGCCGGTGCCCGGGTCGATGTGCAGGGAGACGGGCTCGGCGGTGGTGGTCGCGGAGAGCCCGGTACCGGGGAGGCTGGCGGTGACGGAGATCTTCTTGAACTTCGCCTTGTCCAGCCAGATCCAGGTCGGCAGGTTCACCTTGGTGGCCCCGGCCGGCGCCATGGCGATCTCCGTGTCGGGGACGGGGAGCTCGTCGTAGGCGTATTCGGCGAGGATCTGGGGGGTGAGCGCCAGGGGCTCTTCAGGGACCTCGCCCTCATCCACCCAGAAGGGCTGCTTGTCACAGGAGTTGGCCTCGGGATCGTCCTTGCGGTTAGGGTTCTTCACCGCCGCCCAGAACATTCCCTCGCCCTCTTTGTCGAGGTTGTAGTCCTTGTAGGGCTCTCCGTCCTTGTAGTAAGCATCCAGAGAGTCACCGACGAAGTCCCCGACGCCACCAAGGAACGGCAAGCCGTCAATACTCCGCCACAGCTTTACGGTTTCCTCGATCTCCTTGGGCGAGAAGGCGGGCTCGTACCAGCATGCCGGCGGCGTCCAATCGCTGTTGTCCGGCGTGAGTGTCCCCGTGCCGGTAGTCCGAGAGCTGCCGTTCACAGTGGTCGTGACCTTGGTCTCCGCCCTGATGACGCCCTCCTGGGCGGACGCGCTGGAGCTGGCCTCCGTGCCACCTCCGGCGTCGCGGCCGCCACCTGCCACGGCTACGGACGGCACTGCGCCGATTCCCAGGGCCAGGACGGGGACCAGGAGCAGGCGGGTGGAGAAAGCAGCTCGCATCACATGCACCTCTTGGCCGCCTCGGTCGAGGACACACTCGTCGTCTGCCACACGCCTTGGGCGTTCTTCTCCAACCGGGTGTTGTAGAAGGCGTAGTCGCTGGGTGACGCCGTTACCGAACGGTCCACTTTGCCGGTCTTGCGATTCTTCGGGTATGTGCCGGTCGCGTCCATGCAGTACGTGACAGTTGCCGATCCGTCCTTAGCGAACGTGACCTCACGGTCGTAATAACGGGTCTTGCCCGTGAAGCTGCGGTCGTTGTCGTAGAACGACTTGATGTAGGTGGCGGCCGACATGAGGGCGTCGCCCTTCGAGTAGAACTCCAGCGCCGGATGTTTGTCCGCATCCACGACGATCGCCTCGTCGATCGAGTTGACGCGCCTCTCGTTGTCCGCCAGTACGGCGTCCTTCTTCGTGTCACCCGTCGAGCCGTCCTCGAAGACGTTCTCGACATCGGACGGCAGCCTGACCTCCGGCCGCTCGACCCCGTCCCCGCCGGCGGGCGCCGACGCGGTCGGGGACGCCGAGGCCGAAGCCCCCGTGTCCGCGCCCGTGATCTTGTCCTTGCCGGAGTCCTCGGTGTCGGAGCCGCCGCAGCCGGACAGCATCAGGGCGACCGCGGCCGTCAGGGCGGCGGCCGCGGTGGTGGTCGGGCGTGTGCGCATGGGAGCAGTACCTCCGTTGGTGGGGGGATGGGGCGCGGGACGGGAGGGAGGGCGTCGGGTCAGCCCACCTCGTTCTCCGCCACCGCCTGCCCGTGGACGACCACGTCGCCGCCGTAGAACATCCCCGTGAAGACCGGGGAGTAGGTCAGCTGGACCTCGACCTGCACCTGGGCGACGTCGGCCGTCACGCAGTGGGTCGCGGCGATGTCCTGGCCGGTCATGTCCATCTCCGCGGCGAAGGACTTGACCCGGGCGTCGCAGTTCTCGTAGTTGATGGGGGCGGGGCCGCCCACGTCGTCGTAGAGGGCCTCGCGGTCGATGTCCTGCGCGGCGTAGCGCGCGGCCTGTTCGGCGATGTCCGCGGCACGCTCCCGCTTGGAGATGGACATGCCGCCGTCGATGACGAAGGCCGAGAGGGAGAGGAAGACCAGGGCGAAGACGATCACCGCGCCGGCGCCCGAGCCGCGGTCGTCGAGGCGGGCGCGCCGGTCGGTGAGCCAGGTGCGTACGGGGGCCCTCACGCCGTCCTCCGGTAGGGGTCCAGCGGGGAGCTGAAACTCGCCGTCAGCGTCGTCGGGATGTTCAGGCCGATGGAGGCCAGGCCCCGCACCTCGCAGCTCACCTCGACCGTGAAGAGGGTGTCGGGCTCGAAGCCCGCGCTCTTCTGGACGACGGAGACCGGGCCGGCGCAGACGTCCGCCAGGTTGGACTCGGCCGCCTTCTTCGCCTCGGCGAGGGCCGTGCCGTGGTCCTTCTGGATGGAGCCCGCGCGGGCGGCGTCCCGGGCCGCGCCGTCGAGCGCGCCGCGGCCGTCCACGAGCTGGCCGAAGGCCACCAGGACGAGGATGAAGAGGATCATCACCGGGGCCAGGATCACCACCTCGATGGTGGACAGGCCCTCGTCACCGGTGGTCGGACGGGAGTCGTTCATCTAGTTCTCCCCCTCCTGGACGAACCGCTCCACCGGCCCCATCGACTGGGCGTGCACCGTCAGGTCCAGGCCCGGGAAGACCGTGGGGATGCGGGCCGTGATCTCCACACCGACCGTGTCCTGCTCCGGCTGGAGCAGCTTCACGTCCGGGGAGAGGACCAGCTGGGGGCCGAGCTGGCGGATGTAGCTGTCGACCACGTCCTGGGCCTCGCCCCGCCAGCCGCCGGGCTGGTCGTGCGCCGTGGCGCGGGCCTTGCGCGCGCCCGCCTGGGCCGCCGCCTGCGCCACGTGGTCGGCGAAGAAGTACAGCCCGAACTGCACGGTCGCGAAGATCATGAAGAAGAGGACCGGCGTGAGCAGCACGAACTCGATCGCGGTCATGCCGGAGTCACCGCGCGCGGAGGCAGCCTCCACGCGTCGGCGCACCCAACCACGTACGCGCACTGACACCCCGTATCCCCCTGCTTCCCGTACTGCCTGCCGCGGCGGAACCCGTGCCCGCGGTCAGCAGGTGCTGCCCGCGTCCGCGCCCTTGATGCAGTCGCCGACCTTGTTGGCGCCCTCGCTGAGCGCGGCGTTGATGATGGCGGCCACCACGCCGACGATCGCGACGACGACCGCGGAGATGATGACCCACTCGACCGCGGACGCGCCGCGGTCCAGCTCGCCGGAGCGGGCGCGGTCCACGCGGGCCCGCAGGAAGGTGATCAGGAAGTCCACGGGCACGATGCCCGTGGTGCCGGTGCGGAGGTTCCGTCCGTTCATGGTGGCTTGTGTCCTCTCGTATCAGTTCTGGGGTCGGAGCGGCTCGGAGCTGCTGAGTCGAAGGAGCCGAAGGAGCCGAAGGAGGCGAAGGCGGGGACGGAGCGTCACACCTGGAACACCCGCATCGCCGCCGGGTAGATGAGGAACACCAGGAACCCGGCGCACAGCAGGAGCTGGGCCACGAGCATCGACTGGGACTTCTCGCCCGCGCTGCCCTCGATCTCGGAGAGTTCGCGGTGGCGCATGGTCTCGGCGCGGGAGGCGAGGGACTCGCGGACCTTGGCGCCGTCGTCGGCCACCAGGGCCAGCGAGGCGGACAGGTCCTTGAGTTCCTCGACGCCGAGGTCCTCACCGAGCTGGCCCAGCGCCTGCCACTGGCTGATGCCGGTGATGCGCGCGTCGGCCAGGGCGTTGCGGATGCGGTGGGTGGCCCAGCCGTCCGACACCTCCGCCGCCGCCATCAGCGCCTCGGGCAGACCGCGCCCGCCGGCCAGGCTCATGGAGACCAGGTCCAGGTAGGCGCCGATCACGCGGCGCAGGTCGCGGCGCTTCTCGGCCGCGTCCCGGCGCACCTCCAGATCGGGGAGGAAGAAGAAGACCGCGGCGCAGAGCAGCGCCAGCCAGACCGGGACGATCGGACTGTCGTTGAAACCCAGCGTCCAGACGATGGCGAACAGGAACGGCCCGAAGAACAGGCCGCCCGCCGCCAGCAGCGCCTTCGTCGCCAGGAACTTCTCCCAGCTGCGGTCCAGCACCGCCAGGTCCGCCCGCAGCGAGCGCTGCTCCCAGCCCTGCTGCATGTACAGCTCGGCGACGCGTGCGCCGACCTGGGCGCGCAGCGAACCGAGGCGGCCGGAGTCCTGGACCGTCCGGGCCGACTCGTACGCCGTCCCGCGGGCCCGCATCGCGTCGATCCGGGCGACCTGCTGGATCGGGCTCCGCCTGCTCGGCATCAGGGCGCGGACCAGGGCGTACACACCCAGGCCGATGACCGCGCCGACCAGGACCGGCATTGTCAGGTTCATCGTCGTACCCCCTCGTCCCCAGACGCCTGCGACGGCTGGGACGGTTGCGGCAGGCGCTGCGCGGGCTGGCCCTGGGCGCCCGTGCGGTCCGCGGTGCGGGGGCGCACGAACTGGACGTCGGAGCCGTCCCGGACCAGGAAGCGCTCCGGCGTCTCGATGGTCGACAGCTTGCGCAGCCACCAGAAGCCCAGCGCGAACAGCCCGCACACGCAGGCCAGGACGAGCTGGCCGACGGGTGAGCCGTACGGCTCGACGAAGTCCCGGTTGAAGACGGACAGGCCGAGGACGAACAGCACCGAGACCGCGACGACGATCTGGACCGACCGGCGGGTCGAGGCGCGCTGCGCCATGACCCGCTGGCGCATGTCGACCTCCTCGCGCGCCGACTTGGCGAGCGCGCCGAGGACCTGGCGCAGACCCGGGCCGCGCAGCCGCGCGTTGAGGATCAGCGCCGCGACGATGATGTCGGCGGACGCGTCGTCGATCTCGTCGGCGAGGTGCTGGAGCGCCTCGGGCAGCGGCGTGCGGGAGCGCAGCCGGTCGACGAGGGCGTCCAGGTGCGGACGCAGGACGGGGGCGGCGGCGCGGGCCGAGGCGGGGATGGCCTGCTCCAGGCCGACCGCGCCGGCGATGGTGTCGCGCAGCGACTCCGTCCAGGAGGCGAGGGCCTCCACGCGCTTCATGGCGGCCCGTTCCTCACCGGCGCCGCCGAAGAGGCGGTCCCAGAAGAAGACGAGGACGCCGGCCGCGATGCCCAGCACCGCCCAACGGGTCAGGAGCAGCACGGCGAGGCCGACGATGGCCGCGAGGGAACCCCGTTGACCGGCCCAGCGGATCAGCTCGCTCGCCCGCTCGGCCGCCTGCCGCTTCTCGTGCTCGGGCTTGGCGGGCAGTCCGCGTACGGCGACGAGGAGGAGGGCGAGGCCGCCGCCGACGGCGACACCGCAGCCCAGCGCGTACAGGACGGTGGTGGAGAACAGGCCGCCCATCGAGCCGAGGGAGTCCAGTGCGGCGAGCGGCACGCCGACGGTGTGCGTGGTCATGTCCCTCACCCCCAGGTTCCGTTGGGCCGGTAGCCGTAGGCGATGAGTTCCTCCAGGCAGGCTATGGGGGCGTGCGGCACCACCCGGCCGTCGGGCGTCTCGGCGAAGACCTCGCTGGACAGCACGCGTCCGTCGACGCCGTTGACCTCGCGGACCGAGGTGACCATGCGCTGGAGGCGTCCGCCGCTCTGGAAGTTGTTGCGCCGCTGGACGAAGACGACGAAGTTGACGGCGCCCGCCACCAGCATCTGGCTGGCCTCGATCGGCAGCCGCTCCGTGGCCTGGAGGGCGTACGTCGAGATGCGGTTGAAGACCTCGTGCGAGCTGTTGGCGTGGATCGTGGAGAGCGAGCCGTCGTTGCCCTGCGACATCGCGTTGAGCATGGTCACGATCTCGTCGCCGAGCACCTCGCCGACGATGACGCGGGAGGGGTTCATGCGGAGCGAGCGGCGGACCAGCTCCGCCATGCTGATGGTGCCCTGCCCCTCGGAGTTGGGCAGCCGCTCCTCGAACGCCACCACGTTGGGGTGCAGGTCGGGGAAGGTGTCGAGCCCCAGCTCCAGCGCCCGCTCGACCGTGATGAGCCGCTCGTGCGGCGGGATCTCGTTGGCGAGGGCGCGCAGCAGCGTCGTCTTTCCGGCGTTCGTGGCGCCGGCGATCATGATGTTCTTGCGGGCCCGGACCGCGCAGGCCAGGAAGTGGCCCAGCTCGGGGGTGAGGGTGCCGTTGCCGACCAGGTCGGAGATGAAGACCTTGCCCATGCGGGCGCGGCGGATGGACAGCGCCGGGCGCCGCGCCACGTCCATGACCGCCGACAGGCGCGAGCCGTCCGGCAGCCTGAGGTCCAGCTGCGGGTTGGCGGAGTCGAAGGGGCGGGACGACAGGCCCGAGTAGGCGCCGAGGATCTGGATCAGCTCGATCAGTTCCTCGTCGGTCTCGGCGACCGGCTCGCCGCGCTCCTCGCGTCCGTCGGAGTAGCCGACGAAGACGTGGTCGCAGCCGTTGATGTCGATGTTCTCGACCTCGGGGTCGTCGAGCAGCGGCTGGAGCCGCCCGACGCCGAACAGGGCCGCGTGCACGGCGGCGGCGTACGCCTCCTCCGTCTCCGCGTCCAACGGCGTGCGCCCGGCGTTGATCTCCGCGCGGGCGTACTCCTCCAGGATCTGCGCGATGACGGCACGCGCGTACTGCCGCTCGTCCTCGGTGGACATCGGCGTGACGCCGCTGACCTGGTCCTGGCGGCGCTGCTCGGCGATGCGGTCGCCGGCGTCCTGCCGGAACCGCTTGACCAGCGAGTGGTCGACAGCGGTCATCGGCCGGCCCCCGCGTGGCCGGACAGGTCGGTGCCGGCGGTTCCGGCGGGCATGGACCAGGCCGCGCCGAACTGCTGGTACAGGTCCGAGGTGACCTTGCGGGCCGAGCGGATGAGCAGCGACTTCTCCAGCCGGCCACGCCTGCGGCCGGCCAGCTGTTCGGCGCCGGCCGGGTCGTCGGCGATGGTGCCGACCACGCGGGCGCCGGTCTGGGCGTGCACGAGCATGTCGTTGACCTGGCCGGAGAGCTTCGCCGCGTCGTTGGTGTCGGCGACGAGGACGACGCCGATCATCGGCATGCCGAGGGTCGCGGCACCGCGCGGGCCCCCGTGCAGCTTGGCGGACAGGGCGGCGGCGCGGTCGCGGACCCGGGCGATGGCCTCCGGCTCGGTACGGGAGACGAGGAGCACCAGCGCGGCGTGCGGGAACAGCTCGGTGGCCGGCGTGTCACCGCTGATGCGGCCGCAGTCGGCGATGACGTCCGCGGGGGCGTTCGGCGAGTCCGCGAGCGAGGCGAAGGCCCGGCCGAGGGTGGGCCACAGGCCCGCGAGACCGGCGGCCTGCTCGGAGATGCCGAGCCCGACGAGGACTTCGAGGCCGCCGCTCAGCGGCTGGACGTGGTCCCAGAGCTGGTCGGGGACGAGGCCGCGCCGGGCGGTGGCCGCTATCGACAGCATGCCGGTGTTCGGATTGAGCGGTCCGCCGTGGGCGGCGGCGGAGCGGTACACGAGGTCGCCGCCGGCCGGGTCGGTCTCGGCGAGCAGGACACGGCGCGGCCAGACCGCCGCGAGGGCGACGGCCGCGGTGGTGACGCCGGGGGAACCCTTGTCGGCGGCGAAGGCGATGAGGGCCATGGGATGTGAGGTCGCCTTCTAGTTGCCGGGGATCAGGACGACGGCGACCTCGCCGGCGGAGGCGGCCTGCGCTACGGCGGCCGCGTCGGCGGCGTCCACGGTCAGCGTGACCGGCAGGGCGGTGCTGCTGATCGTGTCGCTGTCGGTCGACCCGGCGGACACGACGACCGCCCGCTCGACCAGCAGCGAGCTGTCGGCGCCGGACGAGCCGGAGGAGCCGGTCTGCCCGCTGCCGCCGGAGGAGGCCTTGCTGCCCACGCGGTAGACGGCCACGTTGTCGCCCGATCCCAGACCGGCCGGGTACTGGCCCTCCTTGAGGGAGACGCCGACCGTGGCCTTGCCCTGCTCCATGCCGGTCTTGTCGGCGAACATCTGGCCGACGACGACCGTGCCGCCGTAGATCGTGGACTTCGCCTGGAGCTTCATCAGGCTCGCCCGCTGCTCCCACAGCACGAAGTCGGCGCCGGAGTCGTCGTTGACCATGACGGCCTTGATGTTCTTCTTGGTGAGGGACTCACCGGGCTTGATGTCGGCGGTGACCTGGACCGCCTCGATCCGGTCACCGGCCCGCAGCACCAGCATCGTCGCGCCCAGCGCACCCACCAGGATCAGCAGCACCGCCAGCGCGGCCAGCGCCGGTTTGCGCTCGCGAGGGGGGCTGGGAAGCCGGTCACCGACCGACGGCTGAGCCGGAGCCGCGGAACGTCCCGCGCCCGCCCCCGTACGCTCCTGGATCTTCACGCAACCGCTCCCCGTACACCCAAGATTCGTCTCCGCGCACTACTCGAGCGCACGGAATCACCTGAATCGCCTGCATTCTCGGACACTTCGCCCGCGCCGCCCGGTCGGTGACGTCCAGGGACATCCCCTGACGCACCCGTCCGACCTGGGCGAATATCCAGCGCTGGGGCGAGTGTCAAGCCATGGCACCGTATCAGCAGCCCATAAGCCCCTCAAGGCACGGCCACCTCCCCGGACCCCTCCCCACCCGGTGTTACCCGTCCGCAACTTCGCAAGGCCACAACCCTGTTGGCCACCGCCCCACGTACGTCCGGCCCGACTGTGCGCGTGCGAATTCAGGAACGGATCCCGGAAGCCTTCCGGGCGTGCGGTCCGTCACGGTGCCGCCATCATGCCTGCACGAATCACTCACGAGGGAACGGATCGACCGTGCCAAGATCTTCGTTCGGACCAGTGACGCCCCCCACGCAGGAGCCCGCATGCATCGCGCCACCTCGGCCGCGCTCGCCACCCTGTCCCTGCTCGCGGTCGCCGCGCTCACCGCCTGCGGCGGTACCGGGGACGCCGACTCCGGCTCGGACTCGGCGGTCGGCGAGCCGACGACGACCGCGCCCTCGACGAAGGAACCCGGCGCGGCCGAGCGCCTGGCCCGGACGATGGTCACGACGTCCGACGTGGAGGGGTTCAGGGTGGCGGAGCCCGACGAGGAGTTCCGCTTCGCCCGGACCCCGGACGAGGTGACGCTCGACAAGCCCGTCTGCGCACCGCTGGCCCACGCCATGAACCAACTGCCGCTCGGCGAGCCCGAGGCGGACCTCACCCGGGTGGTCTCGGGACAGCGGGACACCGGGTCACCGGGCACCGGGACGGCGAACGGCATCGGCTTCACGTACATCACCCTCACCGCCCACCGGTCCGGAGGCGCGAAGTCCGCCTTCACCGGCGTACGCAAGGCCGTGGAGTCGTGCGGCGGCGGCTTCACGGCCGAGGCGAACGGAGCGAAGACCCCCTACGACTCCGTCACCGCGGAGCAGGTCACGCCCGCCGGGGACGAGTCGCTCGGCTTCAAGGCCACGATGACCACGCTCGGCGTCCCGCACGTCCTGCACACGGAGGTCGTCCGCAGCGGCGACGTCCTCGCCGTCCACTTCTCGGTCGACGGCATGGCCATCGCCGACCGCAGGCCGAGCGACGCGAAGCTGTCACCGACGGTGGTGAACGCGCAGAACCGCAAGCTGGGGTGAGGGGCGCCGGCCCACTGCCGCTCCGGCAGGAGTGAGGGGCGCCGGCCCACCTGTCGCTCCGATCGGAAGCGCGCACGGCGGCCTCCGGCCTCGGACGGTTCGCTCTGGCGAAACCACGAACCCCACCGATAGCGTCTGTTCTCTTGACTGAACCTTTGTCTCACGGGGAGCCCACAGTGAAGCGCCGCTCTTTGCCCGTTGCCGCCGCACTCACCGCCACGGCAGCCCTGCTGCTGACGGCCTGCGGAGGAGGGGACGACGACTCGGGGGAGAACGGCAAGATCGCCGGTGCGGACCAGAGCTCGGCACAGCCGACGAAGTCACCGAGCCCGTCGGGCGCCCCGGCCGCGGACAAGCCGGACGGCGTGGACGTGTCCCTGCCCAAGGACATGAACCTGGTCTTCGACTGGGAGAAACCGAAGGACAAGAACGAGGCTGCGGCTATGGAAGATGCCGCGAACTTCTTCCGCGCCATCTATCGGGGCGTGGACAAGCGCACCTCCAGGGAAGCCGCCGTAGCCGCTTACGCGACGGGCGAGGGGCTGCATTACGCGAAGACGCAGATCGACAGCCGGGTGGAAGGCGGCTGGACCGCAACCGGCACGCGACGGCATTACGAGGCATCCACCCGGTCCGCCTCGAACGGCAACTCGGTCGAGGTCGCATTCTGCGTCGACTCCAGCAAATTCTACGGAAAAGAAGTCAAGACCGGAAAGGTCTTGAAGAGCGACCCCAGCATCGCCGACTACGACCACTTCAGGGTCATTATGGTCAAGTACCCCACGGGCGCTGGCCTTTGGCAGGCCTCTAAGGTGTTCGTCAAGACGAAGGCGGAGGAATGTCGGTGAGCAGGTCGCGACGTACGGCAATCAGCACCGGCGCTGCCGCCCTGACACTGGCCGTTGGCGTTGGCGTTCTGGCTCAGCCGGCCCACTCGGCAGAGCAGACGGGCAACGACCAGGGCGCCAGCTCTGACCAGGGCGGTGGCAGCGACAACACCGGCATCTACGCCGCCGCCCGCATCCAGTACTCGGGATCCGTCGCCAAGGGCGGCGGCAAGGGCAACGTGACGTCCACGGACGTCAACTGGACGCCCCCTCCCTGCTGGTACGCCCCGTACCTCGGAGCCAAGGACTTCAAAAAGAAGATGTCCGCGGACCTCAAGAAGGCCGCGAGCGCTCCCGGCATGGCCGGGCACGCGGGCGCGGCGATCGGACAGACGAAGAGTCACTACGAGGACGAGTTCGGCTGGGCCGACACCCCCGGCTACAAGGACTACAACGTCGAGAAGGACGGCGAGGGCATGTTCTGGGCCGGCGTCGAGAATCCCGACGAACCGGACATCCTCAAGCGCAGCGCCTGCACTGAACTCCCCTTCTGGGTGGACAACGGTGAGGCCCCGCCGCCTCGGTACGAGGAAGCCATCACCCCGGAGATACTCGCCGCTCTCGCCTACCAGCACATGCAGCTTCCCGACACCGAGGTCAGCCTCGCCCCCGACGGGACGACGAAGGTGAACCTGCCGACCTGGGCGTGGCTCGACAAGGCCGTCTTCGACGAGGTCCAGGCCACAGCCTCGATCGCCGCTCCCGGCTTCAACCTCACGGCCACGACGACCGCCAAGCCGGTGTCCCTGAAGCTGGAACCGGGCACACCGGACGCCGAGACCTACCCGGCCTCCGGCGAATGCACGATCAACGCCGACGACTCCATCGGCGAGCCGTACGCCAAGGGCAAGGCCGACCAGACCCCGCCCTGCGGGATCAAGTACCTGCGCTCCTCCGGCGACGGGACGTACAACCTCCAGGCCACCATCACCTGGGACGTTGCGTGGACCGGCACCGGGGGCGCGGGCGGCGACCTGCCCGACGGGACCTTCGGGAACGCACAGGCGGTCACGGTCCAGGAGATCCAGTCCGTCAACCGGTGAGCACGGCAGTAGCAGTCAGATGAGGGAAAATGCGTTACACGGAGAAGACCCCGAAGACCTGGTCCGCGATCTGCATCGCCCTCTATGCGGCCGGCATGGCGTACATGGGGGTCGGCACGATCCCCGGCGAGTTCGGCCTGTGGCTCGGCATGTGCGCGCTGTTCCTCCTGCTGCTGCTCCCCTGTCTCGCCGTCCCCCTCTCGAAATTCGTCTACCACCGCATCCAGGTGGACGGGACGACGCTTCGCGTCGGCCGTGAGCGCATTCCGCTCACGGCCATCGACCCGACGTCCGTCCAGACGGCCGCCCAGGCCGCGCCGCCCACCACGCGCGAGCAGTACGCCGCGTCACTGAACGCCGTGGACGCCCCCGTGCCCGGCCTCCGCGCCACCGACCATGGCGACCCCCGCCTGGTGGGCGGCGGCTGGAGCGTGCCCATGGGCATGGACAGCGTCGTCCTCCGCACCCACCGGGGAGAACCCCTCCGCATCGCCACCCGCGACCGCACGGCCTTCCTCACGGCACTCACCCAGGCGACGACCCCCTCGCCCCAGCACCGCTGAACGTGTGCCACGCAGGGTGCGGGAGACTGCTGACATGCCTTCCTTCGACAGTTCCCGGGGCCGCTTCAAGCTCGCCGACCGCCACATCGCCGTCTTCGCCCACCTGCTGGACAAGGAAGTCCCACCCACGGAGCTGCACCACTCCCTGACCGAGTTGCAGCGGGCCGGTCTCGTAGGCCCGGAGGGGGAACTCCCCCCTCTCCTGCGCGAGCTCCTGACCACCTTGGCCCGGCCCGTGGTGCTGATCCAGGCCGAGATCACCGGCCGGCACGGCCTGCTGACCCACGGCCTGGTCGTCGGGGAGGACGGCGTCTTCTCTCACGACGCGTGGCCCGGCGAGGAGGAGTCGGAGTACGTCCCGATCGAGCCGAAGACGCTGGTGTGGGAAATGGCCCGCAAGGTCAAGCTGCGGCGCAACCCGCACGACGCCCCGGACACCGCCGAGGCCCCGGAGACCGCCTCGCCCTCGCAGACCTCCGAGATCGCAGAGATCACGACGAACATGGGCGCGCTCGACCAGATCCTCACCGCGGTGGAGGGCCGGCCCGACAAGGTCGCTGTCGTGAAGGCCGCCGCGCTCGACGCGCTCTCCGGCACCGCCGGCCTCTCCGAACCGGAGCGTTCCCGCCTAGTCGACCTCATCCTGGCCATGGACTCGTCCTGGCGCGTCACAGCGGCGTGGGAGGGCGCCCAGGGCGCCCCGTCGCAGCGGAGCATCTCGGTATGGGACTGCGGTCGCCACGGCCACTGGCTCCGCACTCGGCCCGCGGAACCGGTCGAGGACGGCCAGATCGGCCCCGAGAGTGCCCTGACGGTCGTACGGGCCAGCGCCGGAGAGATCTGGGACCGGCTTGCGGACCTGCTGCCGGACACGGAAGAGCTCGCGGTCGCGACCACATAGACAGGGGACCAGGATGCGCACCGTCAACCCGGACGACCTCGACCACCTCGCCAAGCTTCTGGACGGGAGAGGAGGCCTGGCGGACAATCTCGACGAAGCCTTCACCCGGGCCTCCCGCCTGGGCGTCACCGACAAACTCGCGCCCATCAAGCCGATGCGAGCCTGGGCCACCGAGACACCATCCGACCTCCGCAGGCGCGCGACGATCGCGAGAGCCGACGGTCTGCTGGAACGGGGTCACCGGGAGACGTACACCGACTGGTTGAACCGGGTCGAAGCCCACTATCTCGCCAAGGTCCCGGGACTGGACCGTTTCGGCGAGAAGAACCTCACCGGCACCCTCCAATTCCTGAGTTCCGTCAGCGGAACTCTTCACATCGGCGCCCGGACGATGTTCATCGGGTCAGGCATGGTGAACGTCCTGGCCAGGAACTCGTGGCGCGACGGACTCCTGCGTGCCGCGATCAACTCCGGATGGTGGGCCCGGCCCGAACGCAGCGGGACCGTCAAACTGCTCGGTCGAGGCCTCGGGCTGCTCCCGAAGGGAATACCCGCTTCCTTGTCCGCTCCGGGAAGCTGGCTCCCCAGCCGGCTGGGGAGCCTGTTCGGCAACAACCGCTTCTACCAGCAGGCCAGCAGGGTCCCTTTCACCACCGCTCGTCGCAACGCGTTGCTCAGCGAGGGATACGACCTGGCTCGGAGACTTCCTGGCGTGAGGTCTCCCTTCGCGAGCAGGGCCATCGATTTCGTCGTCGGTTCCGACAAACTGGCTCGGACCTATGGCGGCCTCACCCACTCAGGGCAAGCGGTGACCCGCGCCGGTAACGCCAACCTGTGGCGCGTAGCACAGAACGCACGACATTTCCAAGGGACGAAGAACGCCCTCGGTATGGGCCGGGCCGTCTCGCCGTTGGCGACCGGAATCAAGACCGCGGGCAGGACCGGTGGGTTCATCAGGGGTCTCGGTATCGGGGGGAGCGTCCTGGCGACCGGCCTGAGTTCCGCCAATGTCGTCGCCCAGGGAAACCCGGTGGACGCCTTCAAGGAAAAGGGCGCCGGATATGTGGCGGACGTCGCGGAGGTCGGCTTCAACGCTTCCCTGACAGCCGCCATGGTCGCCCCGAACCCTGTCACCATCGGTCTCGCTGTGGGCACGGGCCTCGTCTACGGTGGAGCCAAGGTCGTGGAACACTGGGACGACATCAAGGAAGGTACGGGCAAGGCAGTGGACTGGACCGGCGACAGGCTGTCGGACGCAGGCCGGGAAATAGCCGGTGGCGCAAAAAGCGTCGCCAAGGCGGCGAACCCGATGAACTGGTTCTGAAAGCCGAGATCACCGACCGGGGAGAGGAGGCGACTTGAGCCCCGTCACGTTCGAACTGCAGGAGTTCTCCAACAGACGGGAAGTCGGCCGCAAAGGGACGGTCGGGCCCTTCGGAGAAGTGGTCGCTTCACGCCCGAAGATCTCGATCAGGGAAAGCAGGAGAAGCGGCAGCTACAGCGAAGTGGTCCTGCGCGGAGATCGCCTCCCGGCCACCACGTACCGCGGAATCGGCCCGGGCCGGCCCGGCCTCGAGAGGGCATGCCTCCTCGTCGCCGGCGTTCCCGTCGAGCTGCACTTCAACGCTCGGGCGTTGCGGAGCAGATCGAGAGCTCTGCATCTGGCTCACCAGGGCCGAGCTTGGACATACACCGTGAGCGATCACGGCAGGAACGCGACGTTGGAAGGACAGGACGTCCGGATCCTCCTGCGCCCCGGCAAGAGCTCGGCCGGGAAAAGGACGAGCAGCTACGGGACGGTGGAAGGGGAGGCGGACGGAGTCGACCTGGCTCTGGCCGTCATCTTCGAAGAGGTGCAGACAGCCGCCCTGACGTCGAGCGGCGTCGTCGCTTCGGCCCTGAACAGGATCCTGACGCCGCGGTCGACCGAGACCTTCTCGCCCTCCGGGGAGTAGCCGACACCCGAGCGGCTATCCCCCCAGCCGGTCCGCCAGCCGTCCCGGCCCCGAGAGCAGTGCCCCTCTCAGTGACAGGTTGCGCGTGTACACGCCCTCGAAGAGGACGGCAAGGCTGATGTCGACGGAGTCCACGGCGCCGTGCGGGGCGCCGGAGAGGACATCGGGGCGGGCCCAGCTTGAGCGGACCATCTCGATGCGCGCCTCGGCACGCTCCAGCACGTGATGCCGCCGGCCGCCCGTCTCGACGTACCGATACTCCCGCCCCACAGCCCGGATCCGCAGGGCCCGCCCCTGTCGGCTGGTGCTCAGGGCGCTGCGCTCGAAGGCGGCCTGCTGCCCCGCGACGTTCAGCCGCCCCGAGGCCAGCCGGGGCCGCCCGCCATAGGGCATGCCGGTGAAGTAGGAGGTCGGGACGCTCTCTCCGACCACCATCGCCCCGCAGGTCCGCGTCTGGTCCGCGACCGGCACGACCTCCAGGGCGGGGACCACGAGCTCAACAGAGCCCAGCCCGCCCACCTCGCCACGCCAGAACGTCACGTGGTGCTGGGTCTGCGACGTCACGGAGTTGGTGAAGCGTCGCAGTTCAAACGGCCCTTGAGACATGGTCCACCTTGAATCTCGCGCCCTCCGGCGCGTCACGTCAGTCGAACGGATTGAGGGCGCTGCCCAGCTTCTTGGCGCCGTCCGCCAGTTTCCCGGCCCCCTCGGCCACCTTCTTCCCCGCCCAGGCCCCGGCGTCCGCGACCTTGCCGGGGAACTGCTTGACCTTGTCCCAGTTGTCCACGATGGAGGAGACACCGTAGACGAGGCCCGTGACCGCCGCCGCACCGATCGTGATCGGGTTGGGGGCGATCATGGCTGCGGTGAGCGAGGCGTTGAAGGCCACGCCGGACACCTTCGAGACGTATCCGGCCTTGTCCCTCTTGAAGGCCTCGACGGGGTTGCCTTCCTGGTAGACGTCGAAGGCACCGATACCGGTGGCCACGACGCTGCCACCGATGCCGGCGACCCGCCACCAGCCGCCCGTGCGGAGCGCGGTACCGGCCCCGGAGGTGAAGGCGGACAGCTTGCTCGCGCCGGCCGCCCTGTTCAGGGCACCGGCGTTCTTGCCGACCTTGATCAGGTTCGCTTCCCAGGCCCAACGCTTGCCCGCGAGTACGGCGTAGCTGTCTTTGCCCGTCAGTACGTTGAGCACCGCCGACGGAGTACGTGCGCCGATGCTCGCCCCCAGTCGGGCGATCTGCGCGGGGATGTACGACGGAGGCTTCCCCTTGAGGATCTGAGCCAGAGTCGTCCCGGGTGCCTTCAGGAACTCGCCCTTGCGGAACCTCTTGATCAGCCCCATGGTTCCGGCGGCCGCCATCTTGAACGCACCCGGAACAGTCGACGCCATCGCGGTGATGTCGATGTAGTCGCCGACCACCTCGCCCAGGTTCTTGTCCCCTGAGACTTTCGCCACCGCGTCGGACTGCACACGTTCTATCCAGTCCTGGTAGGTCTCGCCCGGCTGACGCTTCAGCCACTCACTGTCGAATTTGCCGTCGTTGGCCACGGACGCGTTGGCGATGAGCATGATGTCCGGAGGAAGCTGCTTGCCTTTCAGGTCCTCCGGCTTGAAGCCCGCGTACAGGGCGGCTGCCAGCGGGTCACCGTTCTCCGCACGGAGAATGGCGCCGCGCCGCCTCAGATCCGTGGACGTCTCCCGGGTCCACGACTGCAGGGGTTTCAGAGGGCTCAGTTTGTCCCGCACCCCGAGATTGGACGCCCGGGTGAACGCCTCGTCCAGTTTGTCCTGCAGTTTCCCCCTACCGTCCAGAAGCTTCGCCAGGTGTTCGAGGTCTTCCGGATTCCCCATGCGCTTGGATTTGTCGCCCATTTTTTCCCCGTTGAGTCAGCTGGTGCAGCGTGCGATGACCGGACAGCGAAGCGCTCTCAAGTCCTCATGAGGCCGCGGAGGCAAGCTGGGCTTCATCCGGCAGGAGATCGGTGACGCGCTGCCACAGCTCCTTGGCAGAAGCGCGCCGCACCCGCAGCGCGCTCGCCGCGTCGACCTGTCCGTCGGCCACCGGCTCGGCGGGCCGTTCGCGGACCCAGTAGCCCTCGATGCCGCAGTCCCACACGGCCAGCGCCGAGACGGCCAGTCCGGAGTCCGTCCGGGTCGAGCCGTCGCCCTGCCAGGCCACCGTCATCCGCCACATGCAGTTCAGCTCGGCGAGGACCTCCGTGAGCCGCAGAGGAGCACCGGTCGCCTCGGCCACGGCCTCGGCTTCCTCATTCTCCCCTCCTTCCATGCGCTCGATCACCCGGTCGAGCGTGCCCATGGTCGACTCGATCACCTCACCGGTGTCCGCCTCGTCGGTGAGGTCACGGTGCAGGTCCACCATCCTGGCCAGGGACCAGACCAGCGTCTCGGGCTCGGCGGGCACGTATTCCGACTCCGCCTCACCGGGCCATGCCTCGTGGACGAAGATGAACTCGTCACCCATGACGGCCCCGTTGCTGGTCACGCCCTGGGGACCGGTCACCTCGACACGCGCGATGACGCGAGGCTCCATCAGCGTGGAGACGAGGGGGTAGAGATCACCGACGATCTTGTCGTCGGCGTCGAGGAGCCCGGCCCCGCGCAGTTCCTCCCGGGCCTGCGACAACTCGTCCGGCAGCCGGTGCTCCTCGACGAGTACGCCCAGCACGCTGACATGGTCGTCGGACAGCCGCAGTCGGCGGCGCGCCGCATCCAAAGAAGGCATTGTGTCCTGTCCCCCAGAAGTTCAGAGAAAATTGCACCGGTTCAGAAAGCGCCCCGGCATCGACCCCAGAGCGCCGAGCGTCGGAAGAATCCGCGTGTATGGGCTCGAGGAAATCTCACCCCGGCGTCCCCGGGCGGATGGCCCTGGCTGGAGCTCGAAGGAGGTCTCGCTCATTCGCTTGACCCCTTTCAGTCCTCGATCAGTCCGGCCGCGCCTGTTTCCCGACCGCGACCATTGCCTCACTTGCCGTGAATCCGACATGGGCGAAACGGGACCTCGGTGGCACCTGATCTCCGCGTCACCTGTCGGTTGCCGCGCCACAGAACAGTAAAGCAAAGGTAATCGAAGTGCCGTGAGTCACCCGAGGGCCCTGGTGATGCCCATGCGGAGGTGGGGAGTTCAGCTTCGCGACCTCGGGCGCCACCCGCCCCGAGCAGTGCCGGTGGGTAACCTGCCCGCAGCAGAGGCGAGGGAAGGAACCATGCAGCCACACACGTACAGCCTCGACCACTGGGAGGACCGTTCTGGTCACCGGCTCGCCTGGAAGTTCGGGTACCGGGGGACGGCGGGCGAGTTCGGGCGGATCGAGGTGACCTACCCGGCGCGACGGCACGGGGACCGTCACGTGGCGGAGGTCCGGGGGGACACCGTTCCCACGACCTCGTTCGACGGATGGGCCTACGGACGGAAGCCCTCGCTCTTCAGTGGACGGCTCAGTGTCGGCCGGGACGGCATCCGCCTCAAGCGCAACCGCTGGGCGCAGACCAGAGCCGGGCGTGCCCTGCGGATGCGGGTCGCCGGGCGGGAGTACCGCTACTTCGCGACCAGCGCCCGGCACCGGGACCGCGCCCTGGTCCGGGACGGTGTGGAGATTCGTACGCACCGGCACGGCAAGGGCTCGCGGAGGAAGGCCACCTTCACCGTTCTGGGCCCGGCGGACGCCACCGATCTCGCCCTCGCCGCCGTGATGTGCGGCGTCAACACCCGCAACCTCACCCGGGGTGGAGCGGTGCGCGCCTTCTTCAACAGGTCGCTGGGCTGGCTCGAGATCTTCCAGTGACGCCCGGCCACCCCCGAGGCCTCGCCGGGGCAGCTACTCCGCCCGGTCCGAGAAGTGCTGCATCAGGGCGAACGGGGAGGACAGTGCGGCGCCGCCGAGGGTGAGGACATCGGTGTCCACCTGTTCCAGCACGATGGCGATCGCCAGGTCCACGGCGTCGGCCGGTCCGGTGGCGGTGCCCGTGGTGCCGGTTCCGGTCGACGGGACGAACCGGCCGTGCTGCAGCGAGACCCGGACGCCCTCCCGCTCCAGGACCTTCGCCTTGCCCAGGCCCTCCACGGAGTAGACGTACTCCCGGCCCTCGTACGCGATGCGCAGGGCCCGGTCCTCCCTGCGCAGGGCCCGGGGGTTGAAGCGGAGCTCGGCAGGGCCGCCGTCCAGGGTGAGCTCGGCCTTGAAGAGGGAGGGCATCCCCGACCTGCGCTTGCCCCGGAAGACCGTCTCCGGGAAGGCGGGGCCGGTCAGCCGGACGGTGTCCATGCCCTTCGCCTGCGGTCGGTGCAACGGGCAGCGTTCCACCGCCACGGCTCCGAAGCGGCCCACGTCTCCCCTGATGCCGGTCGTGGGCAACGCCTTCTTGGGCCGGTCGGTGTACGGCGCCAGCTCGAACTTCAGGGGCTCGCTACTCGTTTCCATGGCGACGGATGCTCGTTTCGTGCGTAGGTTGCTAGTCGAACGGGTTGAGGGCGCTGCCCAGCTTCTTGGCGCCGTCGGCGATGTCGCCGCCGATGTCGCTCGCCTTGTCGCCCACCCAGTCGGCGGCCTTGTCGGCGCCTTCCGTGATGTCGTCCCAGTGCTCGACGACCTTCAGTCCGCCGTAGACGATGCCGGTGCCCACGGCGAGGCCGATGGTGAGGGGGGTGGGGGCGACCATCGCGGCGGTCAGGGAGGCGTTGAACCCGACCTCCGCGTAGTTGGCCAGGTAGCCGGCCTTGCTCTTCTCCCACTCCTTCCCGTGGTCCATGGTGGCGATGTTGGCCACGGAGAACGCCGTCGCGCCCGCCGACCCGACGATCCCGGCCCCTCGCCACAGGCCCGCGGTCTTCGCCGCCGCGCCGAACCCTCCCGCCTTGCCCACGGTGATGAGGCTGGCCTGTCCCGCGCGGGTGACCGCCTGCCCGGAGTGGGTCAGCCCGCCGTACATGCGGGCCAGGTCGTCCGACCCGGCGAAGAAGTTGATGGCCTGGTTGGGAGTGACGCCCAGCAGCTTGGCGTTCATGAACCCGCGCCGGCGCAGCAAGTCCCATCCGCCGCCCCAGCGGTCGCCGAGGAAGCCGGAGCTCAGGGGGACGTTGGCGACCCGCTGGTACGTCTGACTCCGGGAGGCCATGTTGCCGAGCTGACCGGGGAACCAGCTGCCCGGCGCGGACAGCGAGCGGATCGGCGGGTTGTAGTTGCCCAGCTTGGTGCCCGCCCAGCGCAGGAGGGGGTTGCTGCCGGGCGCGGTCCACCGGGCGGCGAGGGCGTCCTTCATCGGACCGAGCTTGCCGGTCTTGATCGCGTTGCCCAGCAGGACCTTGGTCCCCGAGAAACCGGTCGCGCCCACGACCTGGGCCGCGGCGGCGACGTTGAACGCATCGCTGCCGAACTTGATCATCTCGGTGAGGGTCTCCTCGTGCGGCTCCAGACCCGGGATCTTCGACAGCGCGTGCGCCTCCAGACGGGCCACCCAGTCGCCGAGCTTCTCCCCCGGCTGCCGCGCCAGGTCCTTCGCCGCAGGATCAC
This sequence comes from Streptomyces sp. NPDC041968, assembly GCF_055589025.1. Classification (NCBI taxonomy): domain Bacteria; kingdom Bacillati; phylum Actinomycetota; class Actinomycetes; order Kitasatosporales; family Streptomycetaceae; genus Streptomyces; species Streptomyces sp. NPDC041968. Next base: position 377,473 of record NZ_JBVJCB010000005.1, read on the forward strand.
CGCTCGCCGCCACCGAGTTGGCCAGCAGCAACGTCTCCGGCTTGATCCCCTCGCCCTTGTACTTCTCCAGGTCCTCCGCCGTGAACCCCGCCCACAGCAGGCCCGCCGTCGGATCGCCGTTCTCCAGCCGCAGGATCACGGCACGCTTGCGCAGGTCCCTGGCCCCGTCGGCCGACCACGCCCGCATCGGCCTCAGTACCGCCAGCTGCCCGCTCACCCCAAGCCGGGACGCCCGGGTAAAAGCCTCGTCGAGGCGCTCCGCCGTCCCACCACGCCCGTCCAGCAGCTTCGCCAGATGCTCCAGATCCTCGGGGTTCGCCCCTCGGAACGACATACCTGTCCCCCGTCCGTCGACCACCGGCCCACCCCCGTGGGAGGCGGAACACCTCATGGTGCCAGGCGGAGCCCGGCTGTCGCAGGATGGCCGCGAGGGCTCCGAGCCGGCCGGTGGCGCATCGCACCCGTGCCGGGACAGCACGTCGCCGCCCTCGGCCGGGAGCGCAAGTGTGGTGGTTGTGCGTCATCCGTGGAGACGAATCGCCTCCTCCTGGGCCCTGATCCCGCGCCCCGTATGCTGCACCAGCGGTGTCATGGCTCCGTCGAGCGAGCCCGGCGCCGTACGAAGAAGGCGAACGGGGGAGGATGCGGACGTGGGGCCCAGCGAGGACGCCGTCGAGTTGAAGAAGCGCGCCAAGCAGCTGCGCGAGTGTGCCCGCGAGGCGCGCACCCTGGCCCGTCAGCTCGGCCCGTACCTCGACGACGCGGTGAAGAAGGCCACCCCGCGCGCCGCCGGCTTCCGTACCGGTGACGACGAGGGCGCGATCTGGCAGGGTCCGTTCGCCGACGAGTGCACCGGCACCCTGCAGCAGCGGCAGCGCACGCTCAACGGCATGGGTACGGCCCTGCTGGCGGACGCGACCCGCTGGGAGAGCCAGGCGGAGGAGCTGGACCTGCAGGCCAAGGAGAAGGACAAGGCCAAGGCCGGGACGGGCGGCAACTGATGGCGTTCCGAGGTTTCGACGCCGCGAAGCTGCGGGCGCTGGCCGGTGATCTCGACAGCCTCGCCGGACACTCGGGGCAGCTGCACAGCCGGCTCGCGACCCTGCTCACCACCGCCCAGCAGAACCTGCCGGCCGGGCAGAGCGCCTCCCGCGACCCCGATCTCCAGGGGCTGGTCGGCGACCTGATCCCCATGCCGTCGTTCTTCGGTGGCCGCCGGCGCCTGCCCGGTTCGCTCCAGGGCGAGCTCGGTGACATGCAGGCGTCCATGAAGCGCCGCGTCAAGCAGATGGAGGGCCTGCAGGAGCTGGAGATGCGCGGGTACCCGGTCAGCGACGGCAGCGTCTTCCTGGACGAGAAGCCGCCGGACGCGAAGAAGATCGACTCAGCTCTGCGTGACCTGCGGGCCCTGGACGGCAAGGACTTCGGCAGCAACGGCAACCGGGAGGACCTGCAGAAGTTCTCCGGGGAACTGGACGGCCTGACCGCGGCCGAGCTGGACGCCTTCATGACGAAGGCCTCCCCCAAGGACCTGGCCTTCTACAACGAGCTGCTCACCGACACCGACGACTCCAACTGGAGCCCGTTCGACCACAACGGCCTGCCCGAGGCCGCGCGCCGGGACACGCTGAGCCTGATGCTGTCCAAGATCAGTCCGGAGAACGTGGGCAAGTTCCAGGCGGCCTTCCCCGGCATGCAGCCGACGTTCACCAACACCGACGCCTACGAGAGCGGCGGCAACAGCCAGAACGGCCAGACCAACAACGGCATCCACTGGGCGCCTCCCTCCGACCCGCTGTTCCAGAACGGGGTCTCCGCCGACGACGTCAGCCAGAACCAGTTCGGCGACTGCTGGTACGTCGCCTCGCTGGCCGGCCTGGCACAGAAGGACCCGAAGTTCATCCAGGACGGCATCAAGGAGAACCCCAACGGCACGGTCAGCGTGCGTGTCTGGGACAAGGAGGGCAATCACCACTGGGTGACCATGACCTCCGACCTGCCCACCGACCAGAACGGGAACCCGATCAGCACGTACGGCAACGGTGAGACCTGGCCGGCGTACTACGAGAAGGCCTTCGCGATGACCTACTCGGAGGACGGCGAGGGGGAGCGCGGGTACGGCGGTATCGAGGGCGACGACCCGAAGAAGGCCGCCCCCTACCTGACCGGCCGGGAGGGCGACGACCTCGAGTCCGGCGGCTTCCTCGGCATCGGCAAGGACGACGACAAGGACATCGACTCGCTGCGCAGCGCGTACGAGTCGGGGAAGGTCGTCACCCTCTCCACCCCGGACGACGAGGGTCTGGACAAGGACCATCCGCAGGAGTGGGGCAGCACGTACCACAGCAACCACGCCTACTACGTGCGCGGCTTCACCGACGACGGCAGGATCATCCTCGGCAATCCCTGGGGCGTGCAGGGTTACCCTCCGATCACCGTCAGCCAGGACCAGCTCGACAAGTACTTCCAGGGACCCGAGGCCTTCGATGTCCCGTGACGATGCCCCGCAGGTGAGTGCAGTGCCCGACCGACCCCAGGTGAAGTACCCCTTCGAGTTCGACGGCCGGTGGGTGCTCCGGTACCACGTGCCGTACACGGTGCAGCACGACGGGCTCCCGCACCGGATCGTCGCGACGGTCTTCGCGCAGCCCTCGGTGCACGGCCGCATCCAGGTCAGCTGCGAGGGCCGGCCGCCCGTGGAGTACGACGGGCTGACCGCGGGCGACACCGTGGAGATCACCGGTGACACATGGCGGGTGGCGGAGGTCGACTACCGCACCCGTGTCGTTCTGGAGCGCCCGACCGAGGTCGTGGCCGAGCAGGAGAGCGGTGTTCAGGCCGGTGAGTAGTACGCGATACGGGGTTTCGGGGGCGGCGGCAACGATCGTCGCGCTGGCCGTGCTGGCGCTGGCCGGCTGCGGGTCGTCGTCCGACGGTGGTGACGAGGGCGGCGGCGGCGCGAGCCCCGCGACCCGCGACAAGGGCCCTGCCTGCGTGGGGACCGCCCCGGCCGACGGTGTGCACGTCCTGCGCGGGGGCGGCTTCCGGCTGCCCGGCGGTGGCGGCGTGCAGTACGCCGGAGCCGACGCGGACGGCACGAAGCGTACGGCGACGCTGCGGGACGGCGCGAAGTACGCGTCAGGGCAACGGCAGTGGAACGTGGAGCCAGGAGCGGAACTCACCGTCGCCGGCCGCGCCTACTCCGTGCGGCAGATCTGCACCTACCGCGTGGTCCTGGAGCCGAAGGCCGCCGAGGACCGCGCGACCCTCGCCGCCGCGCCGGAGGTCCTCGAATCCCGGCAGGGCCCCGCCGACGACGGCCTCTGCTTCACCACCAACCGCACGGTCCTGACCACCGCCGCGGGCGGCTTCCCGCCCAAGGGCGCCACCCTCTCCCTCCTCGACAACGGCGGCGTCCAGCGCTTCCCCACGGGCCTGTCCCTCACGGTCTCCTACGTCGACACCACCGCAGGCACCGCGGGCATCGGCGCCAACTGTGCCGGGATTCCGGTCGCCCTCTACAAGGACGTACGCAGCGGGGAGACGGTGGAGTTCGCGGGGGTGCAGTTCGAGGTGACGGGCCTGACGGAGCAGGGCGTCGAGCTGACTCGGACGAGCGCGTAGCGGGCCACGCCACCCGCGAAGTGTCTCGGTAGAGTCGTTCGGCGAGCGTGTGGAGAGGACCCCGAGAGGCCTGGAGAGGCAGACATGGCGTTCGGCAGGAAGAAGGTCCACGAGCCCCCGGTGGAGCCGATCGAATGGGCCGACGTCCAGACGTTCGTCATCTCATCCGTGGAACGCCCCGCGACCGTCAAGCGCAAGTACGCCGTGCGTGGAACGCCCGCGGTGCGGGTGGTGCAGGGATCCGATGCCCTGCGCGTCATGGCACCCTGCGCCTTCCTGGGGAACGCCGAGGCTCACCCACCCGCGCTGTCGTCCCGCCCTGAACACACCCTGTACGAGGATCCCGTGCTCCGTCGCCTCCTGTGCCACGTGGAACCGCCCGTCGACGAGGAGGGCGAGCAGCGCCACCTGGTGCGCGACGGGCGAGGACAGGTCCTCGGCACGCTCACGCGTGTGCCGCCGAAGCACCGCCCTCTGCGACACACCTGGCGCATCGAGCAGCCGGGCCACCCGGCCATCGTGGGGCGCAATGAGTGGGTCAGCGGAGACGCCAAGGAGATCGCCGGTCGTGTGGCCGGCCGGTTGCTCGGAACCGTCGTCAGCGCAGTCGCCGACTTGGGTTCCGAAGGCGGTGACCAGCGCTCCAAACCCCGCTCGCTCGAGTGGCGGGTAGGAGACGAGGTGGTCATGACGTCGGAGGGCAGCGAAAAGGTGACCGTGCATGCCGACTGGATCGACCGGCGCCTTGCGTTCGCCTTCGCGCTCGTGGGAGATCGCGTGTAGGACCGCTCCTTGCTTCGATCGGCTCACGCCCTGCGCAGCCCGCTAGTCGAAAACATTGATCGCTCCGCCCAGCTTCTTGGCGCCGTCGGCGATGTCGCCTCCGATGTCGCTCGCCTTGTCGCCCACCCAGTCGGCGGCCTTGTCGGCGCCTTCCGTGATGTCGTCCCAGTGCTCGACGACCTTCAGTCCGCCGTAGACGATGCCGGTGCCCACGGCGAGGCCGATGGTGAGGGGGGTGGGGGCGACCATCGCGGCGGTCAGGGAGGCGTTGAACCCGACCTCCGCGTAGTTGGCCAGGTAGCCGGCCTTGCTCTTCTCCCACTCCTTCCCGTGGTCCATGGTGGCGATGTTGGCCACCGAGAACGCCGTCGCCCCCGCCGACCAAACGATGCCCCCGCCCCGGAAAGCCCCCGCAGTTTTGACCGCTGCCTTGAATCCACCCGCCCTACCGACTTTCACCAGGCTGGCATTCCCTGCCCGCACGACATCCTGCCCGGAGTGGGTCAGCCCGCCGTACATGCGGGCCACGTCGTCCGACCCGGTGATGAGATTGATGGCCTGGTTGGGAGTAACGCCCAGCAGCTTGGCGTTCATGAACCCGCGCCGGCGCAGCGCATCCCAACCGCGACCCCAGCGGTCGCCGAGGAAGCCGGAGCTCAGGGGGACGTTGGCGACCCGCTGGTACGTCTGACTCCGGGAGGCCATGTTGCCGAGCTGACCGGGGAACCAGCTGCCCGGCGCGGACAGCGAGCGGATCGGCGGGTTGTAACTCCTGAGACGCGATCCCGCCCAGTTCAGGAGGGGGTTGCTGCCGGGCGCGGTCCACCGGGCGGCGAGGGCGTCCTTCATCGGACCGAGCTTGCCGGTCTTGATCGCGTTGCCCAGCAGGACCTTGGTCCCCGAGAAACCGGTCGCGCCCACGACCTGGGCCGCGGCGGCGACGTTGAACGCATCGCTGCCGAACTTGATCATCTCGGTGAGGGTCTCCTCGTGCGGCTCCAGACCCGGGATCTTCGACAGCGCGTGCGCCTCCAGACGGGCCACCCAGTCGCCGAGCTTCTCCCCCGGCTGCCGCGCCAGGTCCTTCGCCGCAGGATCACCGCTCGCCGCCACCGAGTTGGCCAGCAGCAGCGTCTCCGGCTTGATCCCCTCGCCCTTGTACTTCTCCAGGTCCTCCGCCGTGAACCCCGCCCACAGCAGGCCCGCCGTCGGATCACCGTTCTCCAGCCGCAGGATCACGGCACGCTTGCGCAGGTCCCTGGCCCCGTCGGCCGACCACGCCCGCATCGGCCTCAGTACCGCCAGCTGCCCGCTCACCCCCAGCCGGGACGCCCGGGCAAAAGCCTCGTCGAGGCGCTCCGCCGTCCCACCACGCCCGTCCAGCAGCTTCGCCAGACGCTCCAGATCCTCGGGGTTCGCCCCCCGGAACGACATACCCTGCCCCCTTCTCTACTCGGCCTGCTCGCTTCCGACTCGTCAGACCGGGTGACCATGGACGCCGTTGAGCCGGATCGAGCCTGCCGTCAGCTCGGATCCGGCCGCGTTTCGTCGTGTCGCCGGCGCCGTCGCTGTCTGCCCAGTACGGCGCAGGTCTCCAGGGCGGTGAGGAGGCCGGCGAGTGTCCACAGGAGGTAGGGGGCGACTCCGTCGGCCTTGTCGGCCAGACGTGGGGCGAGGTGGCCCTCCGGGTCGTCGACGAGGGTGACGTGGGTGCCCGGGGTGAAGTCGCGTGTGCAGCCGCCGGTGTCGCCGATTTCGACGGTGCGTCCGCGGTCGGTGTCGGTGAGCGCGACCGAGCACACGGGGCGCCTCTCCCCGCCCTTCCCCCGGTACGTGCTGACTTCCGTGATCACGGCGTCGTCGTGCCGGACTCCGCGCTCCTGCATCGCGTAGTCGCCGAGGGCGGGGCCCACGAAAAGGAGAAAGGCGAAGCCGAACACAGCGACGCCGGCGCCCGCTTTCGCGCCGCACAGGATCCAGGCCACGGCGAGCACCAGCAGGGCCACCACCACACCGAGCAGCGTCGCAAGCAGACCGGCGTCCTGTCCGAGCCAGCCGCAGCCGGCCAGCGCCGGTGGGGTGCCCAGGGTGACCCAGAGGGTCGCCGGCCACCAGCGTCGTCCCGGCCCGCGGGCGGGGGGCGCCGCCCCCGCGGGGGCCGTGTGAGCGGTAGTCACGCGGCGCTGCCGCCGACCAGTTCCTCCCGGTCGGGGATCAGGGCGGTGATCTTCCGCCAGACCTCCGCCGCGTGGGAGCGCACCAGGACCAGCGGGCTCTCGGGGCCGACCTGCCCGGGCAGGATCGGCTCCTCCGGCTGTTCGCGGATCCAGTGGCCGAGAGGGCCGCAGTCCCAGACGGCCAGGGCGCGGACCATGGCTGCGCGTTCGCCCTCGTGCTCGCCGTCCCAGCTCGTGGTGATACGCCAGGTCGCGTTCAGGGAGACGATCAGGTCGCGGAGGGTGGTGAGTGCCTGGTCCCGGTCCGCGAGCGCGGGGTCCGCCTCGACGAGTGCCGTGCGGACGAGGTCGCGGGTGGCGTCGTCGTCCGGGCCCGGTTCCTCCAGGGCGACGAAGGCGGCGTCCAGGGCGGCCATCGTCGTACCGACACGGACCTCGGGGGCGCCCTCCTCGGGCCGCTCACCGCGGTGCAGGTTGACCTTGCGGGCCAGCTCCCAGACGAGGGTGTTGGGCTCGATGGAGACGTACTCCGACTCCTCCTCGCCCGGCCAGCCGTCGTGGGCGATCACGGCGTCCTGACCGACCACCACCCCGTGGTTCAACGGGCCGTGCGCTCCGGTGATCTCCACCTGGATCATCATGACCGGGTCGGCGAGGGTGCGGAGCAGGTCACCGAGGAGCGGGGCGAGTTCACCCTCCTCGCCCACCAGACCGATGCGTTGCAGCTCGGTGAGTGACTGCGTCAGCTCCTCCGGCGGTGTCTCACCGTCCAGGAGGTGGGCGAAGACCGCGATGTGGCGGTCGGCGAGCCGGAAGCGGGCACGGGAGCTGTCAAAGGAGGGCACTGGTCTCTTCGCCTCTTACTTCTTCTTGTCCTGCAAGTCCTTGGCGTCCTGAGAGCATTTCTGCGCCTCGTCGCGCAAGGCCTTCGCGACCGTGCCGCACTTCGTCTTCCAGGTTCTCAGCGCGCCTCGCACGTCGTCCGCGTTCGGACCCGACCAGGTCTTCATGCCGGTGGTGCTGTGGTTCTTCGCGGTGTCGACGAGTTCGTCTATGTGGTCGGCCAGTGACCTCAACTGGCTCGCGCGCTGATTGAGTTCCTGTATGTCAGGATTTGCCATAGCAGCTCTCCCCCGCTGTCTCCGGAACTCCAGGATACTGTCGCACCCCCCGCGCCACAGCAGGAGCCTGACCTGCCCCGCCACACGCCGTACACACCGGTCGTTCACCGGAAGATCCCATTCGCAACAGCGGTGGACGGGAACTGCAGGTGGTGTTGTAGCGTCCACTGTTGCGAACGGACAGTCCGCTTGCCTTTGATGACACGGGGAGGAACGCCCATGGATCGCGGTGCAGATCTCACGAGGCTCCGGGAACTGTCGAAGCTGTACGCCCGCAAGGCCCACGACCTGCAGCTCCTGATCAAGGACCTGCAGTCGGCCACGGCGGACAGCTCCGGCTACTGGAAGGGTCCGAAGGCCGACCGGTTCCGGGACGACTGGCGCGATGTGAAGCCGACCTTCGACAAGTGGGTCGACACGCTGAACGACGCCAGCAAGTCCGCGAACACCAGCGCCGACAACATCGAGCGCGCCACCTGATCGCAGGCGTTTCCAGCGCAGCGGGGTGACCGGCCGGGGCGCCGGGGCCAGGTCCTTGGGACCGCGGCCCCGGCGCCCCGACGGCGTTCACCGGGCCTGGTGGTACGAGCGCGCCTCGGCCGCCGACACCTTCTCGGGCTCACCGCGGATGGCCGCGTCGACGACGGGCAACAACTTCCCGACCTGCTCCGCGAGCTTCCGGTGCCGGCCGTCCAACTCCCGGTGCCAGGCTCTCGCGTTCTTCCCGACCCAGACCTTGTCACCACCGATCTCCTCGGTCGGGGTCTTGAGGGTCTTGCGGAGGCTTTCCACCTCCTTGGCGAGGTCGTTGCGGAGCTTCTCCAGCTCGGCCCTTTTCGGGTTGGGTACTTTCGCTCCCTGTTCCGCCACAAGGACCTCCCTACTGCTTTTCATATTTTCGACATCGACTGGTCAACACATTGCTGCCGCAGCGCATCAGCGAATCCGGTCCGCCTCTCACCAGCACATAATCTGAGGCGATGACGTCCCGTGACACAACTCGGGCGAATCCCGAGTTCCTTGTGCTGCCCACCCTGGCCGGGATGGCGCGCAATCCCGACGGCACCCCCTTGGGCGACAACCAGGTCGAGGCGGCCCTCCTGCCGACGACCGGCGACGACGGCACGACTCACCTCACCGCTCTCGCCTTCACGTCGGTCCCCCTCCTGGTCGAGGCGATGGGTGAGCAGCAGCCGTGGGTGATCATCCCTACGGGTGAACTGGAGAACTGCCTCGCCGGGTCCGGGGTGCGGACCGTACTGGTCGATCCGCGACCGGCCGACGAGGGGCAGCAGGAGTCCGGCCGTGGTTGACCCCGACTTCAACGGCATCAATCCGGAGAACCTCCGCAGGACCATCGACGACCTCGCCCGCGGCAGCAAGGCGCTGCACGATGCGAAATCCTCGTACGCGACCCGGTTCCAGCGCCTCGGCGTGGACACCACGCACCTCGGGGAGATCGGGAAGATCGCAGCGTGGGTGGACGACGAGCTGCCCATGTTGCGGCGCAGGCAGGCGCTGGCAGCGGCCATGGAGACCGACCCGGGCGGCGTCAGGCGCGGCGCCATGGTGCACCTGCGTGAGCCGGTTTCGACCGTGGGGGAAGCACGGGCGGGCGGGAAGAAGCTCGCCGACGAGATGAACGAGACGCTCGATCCCGGTGCGGGCGAGTCGGGTGCCGCCTTCCATCGGATTGCGGCGGAATTGGCGAAGCACAAGGGCGATCCGGACTTTGCGTCGGCCTTCTTCGCCAGGATGGACCCGAGGCTGCTCGAGGTTCTTCCGGTGACCGTTGCGGCCGCCGGCGCGTCGACCGCCGAGGAGGACGTGAAGGTGTTCGGCTCGGCCTTCACCGCCGCGATCTACGCCCATTCCCCTGCGCCGGGGTTCGAGAAGGCGGCCGCCCTGTTCCACGGGGACTTCGACGAGGACCAGCCGACTGCGGTGTTCAACCGGGCGCTCATGCAGGGGGATGATCCGACCCTCTGGGACATGGCCTGGATGCATACGAAGATTGCCGTGAAGAAGCTGGGCGATCCTGCGGACACCTGGTCGGACACAGCCGGATTGCTGGCCGCGGTCATCGGGGCGCAGGCGAAGTACGCGGGGCATTTCTGGGAGCGGTCGCAAAGGTTCTCCGACGAAGCGGGTCGGCTGTACGAACAGCGCCTCAACGCCATGAGCAAGGAGGACAAGAGGAAGTTCAAGAACGAGACCAAGCGCGCGGCCCGAGCGTCGAGGCAATCGGTCCGTGAGGCGGAGCGGATCCTCGGCAAGTTCGGGATGGGATCGTTCTCACGCCTGATGGAGGCGTCCGTCGCGGACGGGGGCAGTTGGTTGGTGAGTAAGGTACCGGGCCTCCGTCCCCCCAGCTCGACGTCTCTCTTCGGTCGATCGCTGCATGCGGGCGGAAAGCTGCCTTTGGTAGGGACGGTACTGACCATCGGGGCCATCGGCTGGGACGTCACTCACGGAACGGAGACGGATGTAGCCATCGCCGCCAACGTTGGGGGAATGGCGGCCGGCACAGTCGGCACGTGGGGCGCGATGGGACTAGTAGCGCTGGCCGGAGGGCCAGTCGGCTGGGGTATCGCTGCGGGCGTGGTGCTGGGTTTCGGAGCCGGATACGGGGCTTCCTATGTCATCAAGAGTGAGTATGGCAAACCTGCAGTTGATGCGGTCACAGGAGCGGTAAAGCAGACAGGTGCCGTCATCGGCGACGCCGCGTCCGACGTCAAGAAGTGCGTGAGCAGATGGATCTCATGAAGGCAGGCAGGGATGACTAAAAAGACTAAAAAGAAGCGTCCTCCTGGTGAGTACAAACTGCCGCCAAGAGTCGCACGGAATCAACAGTCCGCTGCCCGGCGGGCGACACACAGGGAACAACCACCCCTCCCTGGTTACCGCCACATTTTTGGCGCATTCGGTGGGTTTTTACTCACTCTGGGAATGGCGCTTTTCCTTTGGTTCCCAGCACACTCTTTGCTGCAAGATTTGCGTGAACGTGGCGTAGCTGCGCCCGCCATCGTTACGGACGTCAACGAGACCGCCAAATTTGTAAAAATCAAGTTCACCCTGGGCCCTAGGGCAGGAGAAGAAGTTGAGCTATCAGAATTTTCCGGCATGCATCCCGACTTTCACACCGGTGACCACATGTGGGCGATTTACGACCCTGAGAACCCTTCCCGCCTCCTCTCTCGCCACTGGGTCAGTATTCCCCCAACCAACTTTCCCGTGTTCGGCACCTCGATCCTTTCAGCTTTCTTTCTAGTCGGGGCCGTAGTGCTATTCTTTCGCCGTCTTTGGGTGCTTCGCAATTGGCCCCCCGAGAAACCCGAAACCATCCCTATCACCCGCGTTCGCCTCACCAAACCGTAGGCATCCCGGACGCCGCTGCGGGCCCCCGCCTCCCAGGCAGGGGCCCGTGTTCGTGCCGTGACGCGGCGTCAGCCGTTCAGTACTGCCTGGATCGGCATGAAGGAGCCTCCGGTCACGAAGAGGCCGCTGCCTGCTGGGCCGCCGCCGGCGTTCGCGGGGAGGCGGATGCCGAAGAGTTCGCCCTCGGAGGGGCTCTGGGGGGTGAGGAGCATGCCGTTGCGGGACTTGCGGGCCTCGACCGCGAAGCCCCGGTACTGGCCGGAGAGGCTGTCCGTGGAGCCGGCCGCGATGAGGCCGATGCCGCCGTCGGCGCCCTTGCGGACCACCGTTTCCAGGGCCTCGTCGAGACTCGTGTCGTAGAGGAGTTCCGCGTCGTCGACGACGACGGCGTAGGAGCCGCCGTTCGCCTTGGCCACCAGTTCGTCGAGGTCGGACTCGCGGCTGTCGGCGTTGAGGAGGCCGAGGACGCCGTCCCGTCCTTCCAGGTCGCGCAGTGGGGAGCGGCGGGGGGCGACCAGGACCACCGGCGTCCCGGCGCGCAGGAGGGACTCCGTCGCGGCCATCAGGGTCGTCGAGCGGCCGGACTTGGGCGGGCCCGCGATGACGAAGCCGGGGCCGCTCTCCTCCAGGTCCACGCCGACGGGGTGGAGTTCGTCGCCGCCCACGCCGATCAGCGCCCAGAGGGCGGACGGCGGCGTGAAGTCGGGGTCGAGGGCGAGGGCCTCGGAGGACGTGATGTGCGACGGGAGGGCGTCCACCCGCATCGGGCGGCGTGCCGCGGGGATCCGGCCGTGGCGGGCGGCGGTCTCCTCGGCGATCTCGCGCAGCGCCCGTACCTGGGCCTGGCCGGCCGGGTCCGGGGCGAGGAGGCCGATCTGGGTCTCGTCCACGCCGGTGTCGGTGATGCGCAGGGCGCGGCCGGGCGGCATGTTCTTGGGGACCTCGCGGGCCTGGAGTCCGGCCGTGGAGTAGTCGTTCGGGTCGGCGAAGCGCAGGATGAGCCGGTCGGCGAAGGCGGACGAGACGTGGCCGCTGAGGCCGGTGCGGTCGGCGGTCATGACGACCTTGAGGCCGACCGCGGAGCCCTCGCGGAAGATGCGCTGGGCCGCTTCGAGGAGGGAGCCGTAGTTGTACGCCTCGAAGGTCGAGGCAAAGCCCTCCCAGCCGTCCAGCAGGAGCACCATCCAGGGGAGGCGGTCCTCCGGGGAGGCCGTCGCGCGCTGCTCGGCGGCGCTGGAGGCGCCCTCCATGGCGAGCAGTTGCTGCCGCCGGGCGATCTCCGCGAGCAGGCGCTCGATGAGGCGGCGGACCCGGTCCGGTTCGTCACGGGTGACCACGGCGCCGACGTGGGGGAGCCGCATCAGCGGCAGGAGCGCGTTGGAACCGCAGTCGATGCCGTAGACGTGCACGTCGTGCGGGGAGGTGCTGCGCGCCAGGGAGCCCGCCAGGGAGCGCAGGGCCGTCGAGCGGCCCGAGCGGGCACCGCCCAGGATCATGGTGTGCTCGCCGTGCACCAGGTCGAGGGAGAGCGGCATGCGCGTCTGCCGTGCCGGCAGGTCGATCAGGCCGTACGGGATGGGCGCGACGTCCGTTGCCGGTTCCGGTCCGGCCGGGGAGGCGTACGCCGTCGCCTCGTCCACCGTGACCAGTTCGGAGAGCGGGTCGAGCCAGGGGCTGCGCTGCTCGCCGAAGCCCATCCGGCGCGCACCGTCGCACACGGCGTCCACGAGCACGGCCAGGTCGGTGACCATGGTGCCGTCGTCCTCGGCCTCGTCGCGCTTGGGCAGCGGCCGGCTGTAGGCGTGCCACGGCAGCGGCAGCAGGGTCGCCTTCGGGCCGGTCCCGCCGACCGCGGGACGACGGCCGCCGATTCGGGCGGACTGGACGCCGACCAGGGACTGGGCGCCGGAGCGGACGAACATGCGGCCGGGGGTGGACTTGGCGATGGCGCCCGAGTCGGGGGCCTCGATGACGTCGATGGACTCCGAGGCGTCGGTCACGCGCAGCGCGATGCGCAGGTTGGTGTTGGCGCGGATGTCCGCGCTGACGACGCCGGCGGGCCGCTGTGTGGCCAGGATCAGGTGCACGCCCAGGGAGCGGCCCCGGCGGGCGATGTCGACCAGGCCGGCGACGAAGTCCGGGAGTTCGGCGACCAGGGACGCGAACTCGTCGATGACGAGGACGAGTCGGGGCATCGGCTCCAGTTCGGGACGGAGCTTGCGGGTGTCGTTGTAGTCCTCGATGTCCTTGGCGGCGGCGTCGAAGAGGATCTTCTCGCGGCGGTGCAGTTCGGCGGCGAGCGAGGCAAGTGCCCGTTCGGTCAGGTGGGCGTCGAGGTCACTGACCATGCCGACGGTGTGCGGCAGCCGGGCGCAGTCCATGAAGGCGCTGCCGCCCTTGTAGTCGATGAGGACGTAGTTCAGCGCGTCCGGGCGGTTGACGACGGCGAGCGAGGTGATGATCGTCTGGAGGAGTTCGGACTTGCCGGCGCCGGTGGTGCCCGCGACCAGCGCGTGCGGTCCGTCCCGCCGGATGTCCAGGACGAACGGGCCGTCCGCGGCGATGCCGACGGGCGCGGCGGTCGACGAGCCGCCCGCCCGCCACACGCGCTCCACGTCGGTCCCGGACGGGTCGGGCATGCCCAGCAGGGTCAGCAGTCGGGCGGCGGTGGGCAGGGCACCGCCGGCGTCGTCGCGGCTGACGTCGCGCACCGGCGCGAGGGAACGGGCGAGCAGCTCGCACCAGGCGGGCACGGCCTGGTCGGCCAGGACGTCCCCGGCGGACTCCAGCCCGTGGCCGCGTACGCGCACGTGGTGTGCGGCGTCCGGGGACCAGGCGACGACGGCCTTGCACTCCTCCGGCAGCAGCCGCTCGTCCTCGTCGACGCAGAGGGCGAGGATGCCGTACCGCGGGCCCTCGCTGAGGAGTTGCGGGACGCCGGGTACGCGGCGCAGCAGGCGGGCGCCGTCGAGGACCAGCAGGACGTTCGGGTCGGGGTAGAGCTGGCCGGTGGTGGTGTTCTGCTCGCGGGCGGCCTTGCGCCGGGCCAGTTCGTTGAGCAGCTCGTTGACGCGGCGGGTGACGGTCTCGGAGTCGAAGCCGACGAGTGCCACGCAGTCCTGGCCCTGGTCGGGGCTGGTGTGGGGCAGCCAGTGGACCCAGTGCCAGTCGGCGCCGGCGTGGGGGGTGGCGGTGAGGGACACCAGGGAGAGGTCGCGCGGGCTGTGCAGGACCGCGGCCTGCACGGCGAGCCAGCGGGCGGTGGCCAGCGCCCGTTCCCGGTCGCCGGCGACGCCGACCACGCCGAGCTGGGCGAAGGGGAGGGTGACCGGGACGTCGGCGAGGACCGGCGGGTCCGGGGCGTCCTCCTCGTACATGGAGCCGCCGCGGCCGAGGACGAGCTCCACGTCCGAGGGCAGGTCGCCGACGCCGATCCGCAGCTGCATGGCGTCGGGGTCGGTGAGCCGGCGCTCCCACAGGCGGCGGCGGGGGCCGGTGGCGAAGAGCAGGACCTCGGCCGGGTCGGGGGCGTCGGCCCGGCGGGCGCGCTGCTCCTCCTTGGCGAGGGCGGCCAGTTCGACCTGGTGGGCCGCGAGGTCCTTCTTGTACTGCTTGACCGACGTCCGGTGCTTCTTCTTGCCCTCGCGGTTCTCGCTGATCCACTGCGCGGCCATCATCAGCGGGCTCATCAGGCAGAAGAGCAGCATGTAGATCTGCTGGGTGAGGAAGTACATGCCGATGCCGAAGGCCATGGGCATGACCGCCATGAGGAGCTGGAAGCGGGCCCGCTCCCCCTTGCTGGGCGCCACCGGCACCACGAGGCGGCGGCGCGGCCGCAGCGGGGACAGCCGCGGCGGGCGGTTGTAGGCCAGGCCGCCCTCGCTCATCGCGGACAGGTGCGCGTCCGGCGCGGCGACGCGGGCCAGGACCAGGAGCGAGTCGCCGATCCGTACGACACCGTCCGGTGGCCAGGGCGTCCCGGGCGCCGTCACCGGTTCGTCGTCGAGCTGAACCTCGGTGCCGGCCTCGGGGCCGAGCGTGGCATTGCCCTGCATGTCTATCGCGACGCGGAGCGCGATCGGGGGCAGGCCGGCTCCGGGCAGGGCGAGCGTGCAGGTGGGCGCCGACCCGAGAGTGGTCACGCCGACTCCCAGCCGGACCACACGCCCGGAAGCGGGACCGCCGGCCACCCTCAGCTCGAACTGGCCGACGGGTTCGCCCTTGCGCAGCAGCGGGCCCATGGAGTCGTCCACGGTGACGCGCATGCCGTCCTGCAGCACCTGGGCGACGGGCGCCGCCGGGTCGCAGAGCACGCCGTCGGCCCACAGGGCGGGTACGCCGGTCCCGGCAGCCCCGTAGCCGGGGAACGAGGGCGGTGCCGTGCCGGGCATGACCCTGACGTTCGCCGGCATGCCCACCGGGGCGCCGCTTCGGCCGAGTTCCGTCGACAGCGCCTGGGCGACGTCGCCGGCCGTCGCGGTGTCGTCCGCCGTGACGACGACGTCGTGCGGCTCACCGCCCTCGCTGACGACCGTGACCAGCATCCGCATGGTGGTCTTCCTCCCCGTGGGCCTCGCGGCCGTGTTCGTTGCTCCGGCAACGGAGACTACTGTCCGTCTGCGACGGCGGACCCGGCCGCCCATGTCCCGGACGTCCGGCGGTGCGTAGGGCCGCCCGGGGCCCTCGGTGTCCGGCGGTGCGTGGGTCCGGGGCCGTGCGGCGTCGCGGCGGGTTCACCCGTGGGGGGGCGGACCGTGACGGTTCGCCGGCCCCCCCCTGCCGCCGCGGCGGGCCCGGCGCTGACACAGTAGTGACCGCAGCGGCCGGTCGGAGCGCAGGGGCCGGACGTCGCTTCGGCGAACCGTGCCCCGAGAGGCGACCGGCCGGTTACTCCGTCCTCGACAGCCGCGCCTTCGGTCGGCCCGAGGCCTCGCTGTCGGACTCGTAGCGGAGGTCGTCGCCGACGGGGGTGAGGTGGACGGTGTGGAGGGCCGGGTTGCAGACGTCCCGGTTGTCTTCGGCTCCCACGGCGTCGGCGACGATCTGGGTCGCCGTCACCTTTCGCAGGGTCAGCAGGTCGTCGCAGGTGCCGCCGAAGATGTCGGTGTGGCGCAGGGTGCCCAGGGGTCGGCCCACCGTGGCCTCGCGGACGGTCAGGCGGAAGGTGCCGAGGGGCAGGTTGCCCTTGACGGCGACCGCCTGGCCCTCCCAGGTGCCGACGTAGCGCCCGGGGACGGTGCGGGGCGCGGACGGCGTGTGGGTGGCGGTGTCCGAGTCGCCGGGCGGGGACTCGCCGCCCGAGCCGGGCAGGAGGTCGAACACGAACACCGAACCGACCGTCACCGCCGCCATCGCCCCCGCCACCGCGAGGGCCACCGTGCAGCTGAGCCTGCGGCCCTTGCGGCCTCCGGTGTCCCGGGTGGAGGTGGCCGCCACGGACAGCGAGAGCTTGCCGGGCGGCGGGACGTCGTGCCCGCTTCCGCCCGTGCCACCGCCCCCGTCCCTCGGCTCCGGGACCACCGTCGGCGTGGGCATCACCGGCGCCGGCCCGAACGCGCCGGACACCCGGGGCGCCCCGCCCGCCTCAGCCCCGCCCACGGACGGCCGGCTGAACCCCACCGGCCCCGACGCGGACTCCGCCGCCTCCAGGTTCAGCAGGTGCACGGCGCTGCGGCTGACGCGCTCCACCAGCGGGCCGGGCAGCCAGCCGCCGGTCACCAGGTGCGCCGCGCCCTCGGGGGCCAGCCGCCGGGCCACCTCGCCGGGGGCCGGGCGGGCGGCCGGGTCCTTGGCCAGGCAGGCCGCCACCAGGCCCCGCAGCTCACCGTCCAGGGCGCCGAGCCGGGGTTCCTCGTGGACGACCTTGTAGAGCAGTGCGGCGGAGGAGTCGCCGGGGAAGGGCGGCTCGCCCGTCGCCGCGTACGCCAGCACCGCGCCCAGCGAGAAGACGTCCGCCGCCCCGGTGACGCCCTTGCCGAGGATCTGCTCGGGCGCCATGTACCCGGGGGAGCCGACCGAGACGCCCGTCGAGGTGAGGGAGGCGGTGCCTCCCGTGGCGCGGGCGATGCCGAAGTCGATCAGGAGGGGGCCGTCGAGGGTGAGCAGGACGTTGGACGGCTTCACGTCGCGGTGGACGAGGCCCAGCTCGTGTACCGCCGCCAGCGCCTCGCCGAGGCCCGCGCCGAGTGCCCGGACCGAGCGGGCCGGCAGCGGGCCGCCGTCCGCGACGGCCGCCGTGAGGGACGGCCCGGCCGCGTAGGCGGTGGCGACCCACGGCACGCGCGCCTCGGGGTCGGCGTCCAGTACGGGCGCGGTCCAGGCGCCGCCCACCCGGCGCGCGGCGGCCACCTCGCGCCGGAACCGGGCGCGGAACTCCTCGTCGAGCGCGAAGTGCGGGTGCACGATCTTCACGGCGACCGTGCGACCGCCGGAGCTGCGTCCCAGGTAGACCCGGCCCATGCCGCCGGAGCCCAGTCGGCCCAGCAGCCGGTAGGGCCCCACGACCGTGGGTTCGTCGACTTCGAGCGGTCGCATGGCGTCCACCCCTCCCCCGTGTCCCCCGAACGCCGGTACCTGGGAGCAGGGTAGTGCGCCGCCCGCCCGGGGGCCCGGGGCCGCGGCCGGCCCGTCAGGGCTGGAGCAGCTGCCGTCAGGGCTGGAGCAGCTCCACCTTCACGTCCGCCGGGAAGCCGGTGGTCGGGCCGACCCGGCGGGCGAACTCGGTGACCGCTTCCAGCTGCGGGGCGCCGAAGCGGAAGTCCAGGGTGGTGAAGTACCGCGCGAGGGTCTCCTCGTCGAAGGCCTCCCAGCGGGCCGCCTGTTCGGCCACCTTGCCGACCTCCTCCAGGGAGAGGTTGCGGGAGGCGAGGAAGGCCTCGTGCACCTGGCGGGTGAGCAGGGGCTCGCGCTCGGCGTAGTCCTTGCGCGCCGCCCACACCGCGAAGACGAACGGCAGCCCCGTCCACTCCTTCCACAGCGCGCCCAGGTCGTGCACGGCGAGGCCGTAGCGCGGGCCGTCGATCATGTTGGCGCGCAGGGCCGCGTCGCCGATGAGGACGGCCGCGTCGGCCTCCTGCATCATCAGGCTCAGGTCCGGCGGGCAGGTGTAGTAGTCGGGCTGGACCCCGAAGCGCTCGGCGAGGAGCAGCTGGGCGAGGCGGACCGAGGTGCGCGAGGTCGAGCCGAGGGCGACGCGGGCGCCGTCCAGCCGGTCCAGCGGCACCTGGGACACGATCACGCAGGACATGACCGGGCCGTCGCAGCCGACGGCGATGTCGGGGAAGGCGACCAGGTCGTCGGCGTTCTTGAGGAACTCGACCAGGGTGACGGGACCGATGTCGAGACCGCCCTGCACCAGCTGCTCGCTGAGCTTCTCCGGGGTGTCCTTCGTGAGCTCGAAGTCGAGGAGCGTGCCTGTTCTCGCGAGCCCCCAGTACAGGGGCAGGCAGTTCAGGAACTGGATGTGGCCGACGCGCGGCCGGGTGCGAGAATTGTCCACATCGCGAGGCTAGCCCTCCCCCGGATTCCGTCCGCCGCCGACCCCCGGCGTCGGCCGATCGGCGGAGGCGTTCAAACGTCCGGGTGAAGTGATCTTGGCCTCTGTTGCGCTCGGGTGCCTGCGTGCTAGGCTCACAGCAAGTTGCAGTTTGGTTTCCCTTGCAGTACAGAGCCTGCGGAGCATGTGACCGCGGGCTCTCGTCGTTCTCAGACGTATGCAGTTGTGCAGCATTTCAGTCTTCACACTTGCTGGTTCTGGAGCAGGGCAACCCTTTGGGCCCAAGGAGGGCTTATGGCTACCGGAACCGTGAAGTGGTTCAACGCCGAAAAGGGCTTTGGTTTCATCGCCCAAGAAGGCGGCGGCCCGGACGTCTTCGTCCACTACTCCGCGATCAATGCTCAGGGATTCCGTTCCCTCGAGGAGAACCAGCAGGTGTCCTTCGACGTCACGCAGGGTCCGAAGGGCCCGCAGGCGGAGAACGTCACTCCTGTCTGATTGACAGCAGTACCCAAGGAGCCCCGCGCCGTCAGGCGACGGGGCTCCTGCCTTTCCCGGGGCCCCCGCCTCCCCGCCTCGTCACACGTGCTGCATGACCAGGACGAACGCCGTCCCCGGCACCAGCGCCTCGTAGGTGTGGGGCACGTCCCCGCGGTAGGTCAGGTAGTCGCCGGGCCCCAGTTCCACGCTCTCCCCGCGCGGGCCGGCCAGGAGGCGCCCGCTGCCGACGACCAGGTGCTCGACCGTGCCCGGCAGGTGCGGCTCGGACTCCCGGGCCGCCCCCGGCTCCGCCCGCAGGTGATAGAGGTCCCGGCGCACTCCGGACGGGCTGGAGGAGAGCAGGGTGGCCGTGTAGTCGGCGCGTTCGGAGCCCACCTGGGGCCCCTCCCCCGCCCTGATCACCCGCACCGCGGCGGCCGGCGGCTCCACCAGGGTGCTGAACGGCACGTCGAGGGCCACGGCCAGCGCCCAGAGCGTCTCCACGCTCGGGTTGCCGCTCGCCCCCTCCAGCTGCGACAGCGTGGACTTGGCGACCCCGGCCCGTTTGGCCAGCTCGGACAGGGACAGGCCGGACCTGGTCCGTTCGCGCCGCAGGGAGGCGGCGATCCAGTCGAGGGGTGGGCGGGTGGAGGCCGGCTCGGACATGGCGTTCGCTCCATCGGTACGTTCGTTCGTCTTGACGAACAACACTCGGTCTGTCCATTGTAGGAAACATGCGTTCGGTACAGCGAACAACCCCATCCCCTCCACCCGATCCTTCCGGTTGGCGCCGGGACCCCGAGCTGCTCAAGGACGTGGCCCTCGTCAGTGCCGCCGGCGGCATCGTCGGCGTCTCGTTCGGCGCGATCGCCGTGGCCGGCGGGCTGCCGGTGTGGGTACCGGTGGTGATGTCGCTGGTCGTGTACGCGGGCTCCGCCCAGTTCAGCGCGGTCGGTGTGCTGCTGGCGGGCGGCGGCCCGGTGGCCGCGGCCGCCACCGGCCTGCTGCTGAACACCCGTACGGCGGCTTTCAGCCTGGCGATCGCGGAGTCCATCGGTACGGGCCGGGTGGCGCGGCTGGTCGGAGCCCATCTGGTCACCGACGAGACGGTCGCGTTCGCCCTGGCCCAGCGGGACCCGGCGCGGCGGCGGGCGGCCTTCTGGCTGTCGGGCGTGGCGCTGTTCGCGGTGTGGAACGTCGGCGTGCTGCTCGGGGCGCTGGCCGGCACCGCGCTCGGCGACACGGCGACGTACGGGCTGGACGCCGCCTTCCCCGCCGTGCTGGTCGCCCTGGTCCTCCCCGCGCTGCGGGAGGAGGCCGCTCTGCGCCGGGCGGCGCTGCCCGGCGCCGCGGTGGCCCTGGCACTGACTCCGGCCGTCCCGGCGGGGGTGCCGGTGCTGCTGGCGCTGACCGGCCTGTTCCTCCACCGCGCGCCCGTCCGGAAGGAGCCCGCGTGAGTGCCATGGTCGCCGTGATCCTCGCGCTGGCGGTCGGGACGTACGCCTTCCGCCTGGTCGGTCCGGCACTGCACGGCCGGGTGACGGTGCCGGAACGGGCACGGGAGCTGCTGTCCGCCGGTGCCGTGGTGCTGCTGGTGGCGTTGCTGGCGACGGGGGCGCTCACCGAGGCGGGCGGCTTCGCGGGCTGGGCGCGGCCGGTGGGGGTGCTGGCGGGCGGCGTACTGGCGTGGCGGCGGGCGCCGTTCGCGGTGGTGGTGCTGGGGGCGGCGGCGGTCACCGCGGGGCTGCGGGCGGCGGGGCTGGAGTGAGGCCCCGCTCACGGCTGCGCCGCGGGCGGCGGGGCTGGAATGAGGCCCCGCTGTCGGTGGGCGCCGTTAGGGTCCGCGCCATGACCGACGAGACCGCCACGACCGACCACGCCAACGTGACCGCCGAGACCGCCGACGCCACCATGACCGCCGACACCTCCGTGACCACCGACCCCGCCTTCGTGACCACCACCCGCGACTTCTACGACACGATCGCCGAGGACTACGCGGACCGCTTCCGCCACCTCGGCGCCGGCACCCCGCTGGACCGCGCGCTGATGGGCGCGTTCGCCGAGATGGTGGGGCCGGACGGGGAGGTGGCCGACCTCGGTTGCGGGCCCGGCCGGGTCACCGCGCACCTGGCCTCGCTGGGCCTGCGGGTCTTCGGCGTCGACCTGTCCGCGCCGATGCTCGCCATCGCGCGGCGCGAGAACCCGGGCCTACGCTTCGAGCAGGGTTCGATGCTGGAGCTGGACCTGCCGGACGGCGCCCTCGCGGGGGCCGTCTCCTGGTACTCGTCGATCCACACGCCGTGGGAGCGGCTGCCGGACCTCTTCACTGAGATCCGGCGCGTGCTGGCGCCGGGCGGGCACCTGCTCCTCGCCTTCCAGGTCGGCGACGGGCCGAGCCGGGTCGACCGGCCCTTCGGCCACCCGGTCTGTCTGGACTACGAGCGGCGGCGGCCGGAACCGGTGGCTCAGCTGCTGGAGGGGGCCGGGTTCACCGTGCTGTCGCGGACGGTGCGCGTCCAGGAGGAGGACACCTCCGCCAAGGTCCCGCAGGCCTGCCTGATCGCCCGCCGCTGAGCGGCCGACCGGTCAGGAGCCGCCGTACAGTCCCTCCACCGCACTCGCGAAGTCCCGCATGATCGCCTCGCGCCGCAGCTTCATCGAGGGGGTCAGATGGCCCTCCCACTCCGTGAAGTCCCGCGGCAGGACGGCGAAGCGGCGGATGGACTCGGGGCGGGAGACCAGCTTGTTGGCCTCGTCGACCGCGCGCTGGAGCACCGCCAGGACCTCCTCGTCGTCGGTCAGCAGCTCGGGCGGCACCGGGTGCTTGCCGTTCATGCGGCGCCAGTGGGTGAGGCCGTCGGGGTCGAGGGTGAACAGGGCGGAGACGTAGGGGCGTCGGTCGCCGAGGACGATGCACTGGGAGATCAGGGGGTGCGAGCGCAGCCAGTTCTCCAGGGGGGCCGGGGCTACGCTCTTGCCGCCCGCGGTGATCAGCAGCTCCTTCTTGCGGCCGGTGATCGTCAGGTAGCCCTCGTCGTCCAGGCTGCCGATGTCGCCGGTGGCGAACCAGCCGTCGGGGGCGGCCGGGACGACGCCGCCCGCCTGCGGGTCCCAGTAGCCGGGCAGGACCTGCTCGCCGGCGACGAGGATCTCGCCGTCGGTGGCGATGCGGACGCGGGTGCCGGGCAGCGGCCAGCCGACCGTGCCGAGGCGCGGCTTCAGCGGGGGCGTGACCGTCGCCGCGGCCGTCGTCTCGGTGAGGCCGTAGCCCTCGAAGATCTCGATGCCGGCGCCGGCGTAGAAGGCGGCCAGACGGCGGCCGAGCGGGGAGCCGCCGCAGATGGCGTAGCGGACCCGGCCGCCCATGGCGTTGCGGATCTTGCGGAAGACCAGGGGGTCGTAGAAGGAGCGGGCGGTCTTCAGGCCGCGGCCCGGGCCGCCGCCGCCCGTCTGGCGGGCCTCCATGGCCTCGCCGTAGCGCACCGCCACCGAGACGGCGCGGTCGAAGGTCGAGGACCGGCCGCCCGACTCGGCCTTGGCACGGGCGCTGTTGAAGACCTTCTCCAGCATGTACGGAATGGTCAGCAGGCAGGTCGGACGGAAGGCCGCCAGGTCCGGGAGCAGGTCCTCCGGTTTCAGGCTGGGCGCGTGGCCGAGGCGGACCCGGGCGCGGACGCAGGCCACGGCGACCATGCGGCCGAAGACGTGGGACATCGGCAGGAAGAGCAGGATCGACGGCTCCTCGCCCGTCTTCGCCTTGAAGACCGGGTAGAGCAGCTCGATGGCGTTGTCGACCTCGGCGAAGAAGTTCCCGTGGGTCAGCGCGCAGCCCTTGGGGCGGCCGGTGGTGCCCGAGGTGTAGATCAGGGTGGCGAGGGTGCTCGGGCTCAGCATGCCCCGGCGGACCTCCACCTCCGCGTCGGGTACCTGCGCGCCCAGCTCCGCCAGCCGCTCCACGTGCCCCTTCTCCATGACCCACAGGTGCTTCAGGTCCGGGATGCGGTCCAGTTCCGGGCCCATGGCCGCGGCCTGCGCGGTGGTCTCGGTGACCAGGGTGACGGCGCCGGAGTCCTGGAGTATCCAGCGGGTCTGGAAGAGGGAGGAGGTCGGGTAGACGGGGACGGTGACCAGGCCGGCCGCCCAGGCGGCGAAGTCCAGCAGCGTCCACTCGTACGTCGTCCGCGCCATGATCGCGATGCGGTCGCCCGGCATCAGGCCCTCGGAGATCAGGCCCTTGGCGACGGCCAGCACCTGCCCGGCGAAGTCCGCCGCCGTCACGTCGGACCACTCCCCCTGCGCCGACCTGCGGCTGAGGACCACCTGGTCGTGGGCCGCGGCCGCGTTGTCGAAGGGCAGGTCGGCAAGGGAGCCGTGCCGCACCGGCGGGGCGAGCGGCGGTACGTACGCCTCCCGTACGGCCCCGTCCAGCCGCCGCGTCTCGGGCTCCACCAGGGTGGGGCCGGGCGAGTCGGCGTAGGCGGCGGACGCGGCGAAGGAGGGAAGCGAGGTGGACACGGGCGGCTCCTGTGACGTGCAGCGGCGACACTGCATCGCGCGCACTGCGCGGCCGGCAGTGCTCTGCTGCGTGAAGTACGGGCCTCGCGCGCCGAGGCGTTCATCGCCGCCCCCGGAACCCGGGGTTACCGGCGGTCAGTTCGGGGATCGTACGGGGCACTCGTGGAAAGTTGGTGCGGGTTCGGGGATGGTCCCGCGTCGGAGGTGTGCAGTGTCGGGGGTTACCTGCCAGTAAGTCACGTTCTTTCCAGTATGGCCGTCACACCCTGGCCACCGGCCGCGCAGACGGAGATCAGCCCGCGTCCGGGCCCCTCCCGCTCGGCGAGCAGCGCGGCCAGCGTCGCCACGACGCGGGCCCCCGTCGCCGCGAAGGGGTGGCCGGTCGCCAGCGAGGAACCGGCCACGTTCAGGCGGGCCCGGTCCACCGGGGCCAGGCCCCGCTTCTCCCAGGCCGCCAGCGTGGCCAGCACCTGGGACGCGAACGCCTCGTGGATCTCGACCAGGTCGAAGTCCTCGATGCCGAGCCCGGCCCGCTCCAGCATCCGCGGGACCGCGTACGCCGGCGCCATCAGCAGGCCGTCCTCGCCGCCCGCGACATCGCCGCCGACGAAGTCCACGGCCACCGTCTCGTACGCCGTCAGGTACGCCAGCGGCTCCAGCCCGCGGGCCCGCGCCCACTCCTCGCTCGCCAGCAGGACCGTCGCCGCGCCGTCCGTCAGGGGCGTGGAGTTGCCCGCCGTCATCGTGGGGCGGTCCCCGGAGAGGCCGAACACCGGCTTCAGCGCGGCGAGTTTCTCCACGGTCGAGCCGGGGCGCAGGTTCTGGTCGCGGGCCAGGCCCCGGAAGGGGACCACCAGGTTCTGGAAGAACCCGCGTTCGTACGCCGCCGCCAGCCGCTGGTGGCTCGTCGCCGCCAGTTCGTCCTGCGCCTCGCGGGTCACGCCCCAGGCCCGGGCGGTCACCGCGGCGTGTTCGCCCATCGACAGGCCGGTGCGCGGCTCCGCGTTGCGCGGGATGTCCGGGACCAGGTGGCCCGGGCGGATCCTCGCCAGCGCCTTCGCCCGGCCGCCGAGCGACTTCGCCCGGCGCGCCTCCAACAGGATGCGGCGCAGGCGGTCGTTGACGCCGAGCGGTGCGTCGCTCGCCGTGTCGGCGCCGCCCGCGACCGCCGACTCGGTCTGGCCGAGGGCGATCTTGTTGGCGGCGGCGATCACGGCCTGCAACCCCGTGCCGCAGGCCTGCTGGACGTCGTAGGCCGGGGTGCGCGGGTCCAGCGCCGAGCCGAGGACCGTCTCGCGGGCCAGGTTGAAGTCGCGGCTGTGCTTGAGGACCGCGCCCGCGACGAACTCGCCGACCGCGCCCGGGTCCTGGAGGCCGTACCGCTCGACCAGGCCGTCGAGGGCCGCGGTGAGCATCTCCTGGTTGGAGGCAGTGGCGTAGGGGCCGTCGGAGCGGGCGAAGGGGACGCGCGTGCCGCCGACGATCGCGACGCGGCGCGTCCGGGGCGGTTCCAGGGGGCTCATCTCGACCTGCTCCTCACCCGTGACATAGGCTTACCTCCGGTAACCTTACTCCAGAGTAAGCAAAGTCGGCACACGCCGCACAGCCGTTGGGGAGACAGGACATGGCCGACCGCTATCTCAGCTTCACCGGCACCGCGCCCGGCCGCTTCCTCACCCGGCGCCTCGGCCTCCCACGGCCCGCACCGCTCCGGCGGGACGCGCTGGAGGGCGGCCTGCTGCACCTCACGGCCGGCAGGACCGAACTGGACCTCGCCCCCGTGCTGGCCCGCACCGGTCTCGCCGCCGGTGGGGACGGCCACCCGGCCGCCGTCGTCCTCGACGCCACCGGCGTGCGGGACGTCGACGCGCTCGCCGGGGTGCACACCGCCCTGCACCCCGTCGCGGGGTCCGTCGCCGCGAGCGGCCGGATCGTCGTCCTCGGTGCCCCGCTCGACCCCGACGACCACCACCAGGCCGCCGCCCAGCAGGCGTTGGAGGGCTTCACCCGCTCGCTCGGCAAGGAGATCGGGCGGGGCCGGACGGTCAACCTGGTCCGGCTCACCGACGCCCCCGCCGCCGAGTCCACCCTCCGCTTCCTCCTCTCCGCCGCCTCCGCCTACGTCAGCGGCCAGGTGATCGAGGTCGCCCCCGCCGGCGCCGCCGTCAGCGCCCCGGAGGACTGGGACCGCCCCCTCGCCGGACGCACCGCCCTGGTCACCGGCGCCGCCCGCGGCATCGGCGCCGCCGTCGCCGAGACGCTGGTCGAGCAGGGCGCCCACGTCGTCCTCCTCGACGTGCCGCAGGCGGAGCGGGAGGCGCGCGGGCTCGCCGAGCGCCTCGGCGGCACCCCCCTCGCCCTGGACATCACCGCCGCCGACGCGGGCGAGCGCATCGCCGCCGCCCTGCCCGGCGGACTCGACATACTGATCCACAACGCGGGCATCACCCGCGACCGGCGACTGGTCAACATGGGCGCCGACCGCTGGAGTTCCGTCCTCGACGTCAACCTAGCGAGCGTCCTGCGCACCACGGACGCGCTGCTGGCCGCGGGCGCGGTCCACCGGGGCGGCCGGATCGTGGCGACCGCCTCCATCGCCGGGCTCGCGGGCAACGCCGGCCAGACCAACTACGGCGCGAGCAAGGCCGGGATCGCCGGTCTGGTCCGCTCGCTGGCGCCGCGCGCGCTCGCCGGGCACGGGGTGACGGTGAACGCGGTCGCGCCGGGCTTCATCGAGACGAAGATGACCGCGGCGGTCCCCCTCCTCATCCGGGAGGCCGGCCGCCGCATGAACTCCCTCGCCCAGGGCGGTCTCCCGGTCGACGTCGCCCGCACCACCGCCTGGCTCGCCCACCCGGCCTCCGGTGCGGTCAACGGCCAGGTCGTCCGGGTCTGCGGCCAGAGCCTGCTGGGGGCGTGATGGACTCCGCCTCCCCCACCGGGGGCTCCGCCTCCCCTGCCGAGGGCTCCGCCTCCGCCACCGAGGGCTCCGCCTCCCCCGCCACCACCCTGAGCGGCCCGCCCGCCCTCGCGCCGCTCCTCGCGCGCGGCGCGCTGCTGTCCCCGCTCAAACGGCCCCGCCCGGACGCCGGTTTCCCCCGCACCCGGCTGGTCCTGCCCGACCTGCGCGTCGACCTCGCGCGCCTGGCCGCCTACGAGCGGGCCTGCGGGTTCGCGACCGGGGCGGACGCGCTGCCGGTGACCTACCCGCACGTGCTGGGCTTCCCCGCCGTCATGCGGCTGATGAGCGCCCGGCGCTTCCCGCTGCCGCTGCTCGGGCTCGTCCACACCTCGATCGACATCACCCGGCACACCGTCCTGACCGTGACGGCCGCCTACGAGCTGTCCGTCCACGTCGAGGGGCTCGCCCCGCACCGGCGCGGCACCGAGGCGTCCGTGGTGACCCGGCTGCGGGAGGGCACCGACCTGGTCTGGGAGTCGCGCAGCACCTACCTGGCCCGCCACCGCACGTCCGGGCTCCCTCCCGCGACCGGACACCCCGGGCACGCCCCCGCCGCACCCCCCGCGCCGCCCCTGCCCACCCGCGCCGAGTGGCGTCTCGCCGATGACGTCGGACGGCGCTACGGTGCCGCGTCCGGCGACCGCAACCCGATCCACCTGCACCCCCTCACCGCCCGCCTCTTCGGCTTCCCCCGGGCCATCGCCCACGGCATGTGGACCGTGGCCCGGTGCCTCGCGGAACACGGGGCGCCGGACGCGGCCGTGGTGCGGGCCGAGTTCCGCGCACCGGTGCTGCTGCCGGGGACGGTGCGGTACGGGGCCGAGGGCGGGCGGTTCGAGCTGCGCGGCGCCGGTGACCGGCTGCACCTGTCGGGCGAGGTCGGGCCCTATCCGGCCCGGACCGGGGCTGCCTGAGCCGTCGGGTCGGCGTCCGGCTCCTCCGGCGCCGACCAGGGCCGGCCCGCCATCAGGTCGCCCAGGCCCGCCCAGGCGAAGTTCATCAGGGTCGCCGCCGCCTGCTTCGCGGTGACGCCTTCGGTGGCGCTCGCCCAGTCCGCGAGCGCCTCGGCGGCACCGACCAGCGCCTCGGCCAGCCCGGCGACCTCGCCCTCGGGCAGGTGCGGGTCCCGGTGCGCGTCCCGTGCCGCGGCGGCGATCAGCTGCGTCACGAAGGTGACGATCTCCGCGCGCATCACCGCCACCTCGGCCGCGAACCGCTCCCCGTGGGTGCGGGCGTGCAGGTGCAGCACCCGCCAGGCGTCCGGGTTGCGCGCGGTGTGGTCGAAGAACGCCCGCAGCCCCGACCAGAGTTGTCCGTCGGCGGACAGCCCCGGCAGCGCACCGGCCCGCACCGCTTCGGTGAGGGCGCGGGCCTCGCGGCGGATGCAGGCGGTGAAGAGGTCGTCCTTCGAGTTCAGGTACAGGTACACCAGCGGCTTGGAGACGCCCGCCAGTTCGGCGATCTCGTCCATCGACGCCGCCATGTAGCCCCGCTGCCCGAAGATGCGTACGGCGGCGTCCAGCATCTGCTGCTCCCGCACCGCACGCGGCATCCG
The DNA here is from genome assembly GCF_055589025.1 of Streptomyces sp. NPDC041968. Classification (NCBI taxonomy): domain Bacteria; kingdom Bacillati; phylum Actinomycetota; class Actinomycetes; order Kitasatosporales; family Streptomycetaceae; genus Streptomyces; species Streptomyces sp. NPDC041968. The sequence goes on from NZ_JBVJCB010000005.1 coordinate 405,563, forward strand.
CTTGGTCCTCGAAGCACCCATGCGCATCAGCGTACGGTCCGCACGGCGCCGATCAGGACCGCGCGCCGGGGACGGCCGGCTCGCGCGCCCGCCCGTGTCGGACCGCCGGTGCCCGGCGGACACGCGCGGACGCCCCGCGCCGGTGTCCGGCGCGGGGCGTCGCGATGGTCCGAAGTGCCGTCAGACGGCGGCCGGGACCGGCTCCGAGGCCTGCTTGCGCGGCTCAAGCTCCGGCTCGTCGATCGGCGAGCTGTGCGCCTCGTCGTAGGCCTTGCGGTCGAGGATGCCCTCACGCGCCGAGACCAGGACCGGGACCAGCGCCTGCCCGGCCACGTTCGTCGCCGTGCGCATCATGTCCAGGATCGGGTCGATGGCGAGGAGCAGGCCGACGCCCTCCATGGGCAGGCCCAGCGTGGAGAGGGTCAGGGTCAGCATGACCGTGGCGCCGGTGAGACCGGCCGTGGCGGCGGAGCCGACCACCGAGACGAAGGCGATGAGCAGGTAGTCGCCGACGCCGAGCTGGATGTCGAAGATCTGCGCGACGAAGATCGCGGCGATCGCCGGGTAGATCGCGGCGCAGCCGTCCATCTTGGTGGTCGCGCCGAAGGGCACGGCGAAGGAGGCGTACTCCTTCGGGACGCCGAGGCGCTCGGTGACCCGCTGGGTGAGCGGCATGGTGCCGACCGAGGAGCGGGAGACGAAGGCCAGCTGGATCGCGGGCCAGGCGCCCTTGAAGAACTGGATCGGGTTGACCTTGGCGACGGTGGCGAGCAGCGTCGGGTAGACCCCGAACAGCACGATCGCGCAGCCGACGTAGATGTCGGCGGTGAAGGTGGCGTACTTGCCGATCAGGTCCCAGCCGTAGGTGGCGATGGCGTGGCCGATGAGGCCGACGGTGCCGAGCGGGGCCAGGCGGATGACCCACCACAGGGCCTTCTGGAGGAGTTCGAGGATCGACTCGCTCAGGTTCAGGATCGGCTGGGCCTTCTCGCCGAGCTGGAGGGCGGCGATGCCGGCGACGGCGGCCATGAAGACGATCTGGAGCACGTTCAGCTCGGTGAACGGCGTGATGACGTCGCTCGGCACGATGCCGGTCAGGAAGTCGATCCAGGAGCCGGTGTTCTCGGGCTTCGCGCCGTCGGCCGGGGTGAGGCCGGTGCCGGCGCCCGGGTTGGTGACCAGGCCGATGACGAGGCCGATGGCCACCGCGATCAGTGACGTGATCATGAACCAGAGGAGGGTGCGGGACGCCAGGCGGGCCGCGTTGTTGACCTTCCGCAGGTTGGTGATCGACACCAGGATCGCGAAGAAGACGAGCGGGGCGACGGCCAGCTTCAGCAGGCCGATGAAGATGTCGCCGACCTTCTCCAGGGTGGTGACCAGCCACGATATGTCCTGGCTGCGGGCCAGCCAGCCCAGCAGGACACCGAGGACCAGACCGCCGATGATCTGGGCCCAGAAGGGCACCTTGAAGGGCAGCTTGGGCGACTTGGAGGTCTTCTCGTCGGAAGACTTCGTGAGGGAGGACACGGACGGACTCCGTAAGGGGACGGGACGCGGGGACGGACGCGCAGTGCTGACGTGGAGAACGACGGGATGAGGGGGAACGTCAGGGGCGACAGTTCGCGGACGCGCACCGACAGAGGTCCACGTGCAGGCGCGCCACGAGCCCGAGGCTCGGGGGTGTGTGGGGCGCGGCTGCGTGCTTCATGCACACGACTTTAACACCTACGCTTTGAGACCCCCAAAGCCTCGCTTTGACAGGCGGCGGAGGCCCTGCGCCCGTAAAACGCAGATCGCCCCGGTTTCCTGGGATATCGGAAACCGGGGCGTGCGGGTCTGTGAGGTGCGTTACGAGGCCTGGCTCCGGGTGCGGGAGGAGTCGTCGGCGACGTCCTCCATGCCGCGGTTGGCGTCGAGGTTGGCCTTCATCCGGTCCACGCGGCCGGCGACCTGGACCGAGGCCCGGTCGCGCTCCTTGCGCAGCACGACGTAGCTGATGGGTGCCGAGATCAGCAGGGAGAGCAGGAGGACCCACATACCGTTGGACTCGCCGAGGCCGCGCGGGAAGACGCCTGCGTAGACGAGTCCCCAGACGACCACGAGGCAGCCCACGAAGATCCCGAGGCGCATCAGCGTGTAGCGGAGCATCTCAATCCACTCTTCCGTTTCCGGCACAAACAGGCACGTCCAGTGAAACATGCCGGGGTGCCGGTCTTGCAGCGGGGTGGGGTCCGGCCGGGAGACCTGGTCAGGCCAGCGGCAGCAGCAGGAAGACGTCGTCCCGGTCGTCGCCGGGCGCCACCCGGATCGCGCCGGGCACCCGGCCGACCTCCTTGTAGCCGCAGGACTCGTAGAACCGCTCCAGGCCGAGCCCGCCCCGGCAGGTGAGGCGGATCGCCTCGATGCCGTCGACGGTGCGGGCGGCGTCCGCGGCGGCGGCCATCAGGTCGCGGCCGTAGCCCCGTCCCTGGAGACGGGGGTGGACCATCACCGTGTAGAGCCACAGCCAGTGGGTCATCAGCCGGTGCGTGTTCAGGGCGAGGAAGGCGGTGGCGGCGACCTTCCCCTGCTCATCGTGGCCGACGAGGAGGCGGGTGCGGCCCTCGGCCATGCCCACCAGGTGCTTGACCAGCTCGGGGCGGACGTCCTCCCGCGTCACCGGCGGCACGAAGCCCACGGAGCCGCCCGCGTTGGAGACGTCGGTCCACAGGTCGAGCACGCCGTCGCGCAGCGCGGGGGTGACAGGCGGGTCGAAGGTGAAGGTAAGGGACACGCCGCCATGTTAACCATTACCTCCGGGCCCGTCACCCCCGGAAGGCGGACGCGGACGTCACACCCGCATCGGCTGCGGCGCCTCCCGGCGCGCCGGGTCCGGCCCGTCGAACTCCCGGATGATCTCGTACCGGGTGTTGCGCTCCACCGGCCGGAACCCCGCGTCCCGGATCAGGTCGAGCAGGTCCTCGCGGGTCAGCTTGTTCGGCGTGCCGAAGTCGTCCGCGTCATGGGTGATCTTGTACTCGACGACCGAGCCGTCCATGTCGTCGGCGCCGTGCTGGAGGGCGAGCTGGGCGGTCTGGACGCCGTGCATGACCCAGAAGACCTTGACGTGCGGGACGTTGTCGAAGAGCAGCCGGGAGACCGCGAAGGTCTTGAGGGCCTCGGCGCCCGTCGCCATCTGGGTGCGGGCCTGGAGCCGGTTGCGGACCTTGCCGTCCTTCATGTCCACGAAGTCGTGCTGGTAGCGCAGCGGGATGAAGACCTGGAAGCCGCCCGTCTCGTCCTGGAGTTCACGCAGGCGCAGCACGTGGTCCACGCGGTGGCGGGGCTCCTCGATGTGGCCGTACAGCATGGTGCACGGGGTCTTGAGCCCCTTCTCGTGCGCCAGGCGGTGGATGCGCGACCAGTCCTCCCAATGGGTGCGGTGGTCGACGATGTGCTGCCGGACCTCCCAGTCGAAGATCTCCGCGCCGCCGCCGGTGAGGGACTCCAGGCCGGCGTCGATCAGCTCGTCGAGGATGTCGGAGGCGGACATCCCGGAGATGGTCTCGAAGTGGTGGATCTCGGTGGCGGTGAACGCCTTCAGCGAGACGTCGGGCAGCGCGGCCTTCAGCTCCCTGAGCGAGCGCGGGTAGTAGCGCCAGGGCAGGTTCGGGTGCAGGCCGTTGACGATGTGCAGCTCGGTGAGGTTCTCGCCCTCCATCGCCTTGGCGAGCTTCACCGCCTCCTCGATGCGCATGGTGTACGCGTCCTTCTCCCCCGGCTTGCGCTGGAAGGAGCAGTACGCGCAGGAGGCGGTGCACACGTTGGTCATGTTGAGGTGGCGGTTGACGTTGAAGTGGACGACGTCGCCGTTCTTGCGCGTCCGCACCTCGTGCGCGAGGCCGCCGAGCCAGGCGAGATCGTCCGACTCGTACAGCGCGATGCCGTCCTCGCGGGTCAGCCGCTCCCCGGAGCGGACCTTCTGCTCCAGCTCCCGCTTGAGCCCGGCGTCCATGCGATACCTCTTTCTGAGACAGACTCGTAAACCGTACGCCTCCGGTGGCGGCCCCCGGTGTCAGACCTCTTCGGGCAGCTCGCCCACCCGGTTCTCCCACTTGGTGGAGAGCACGATGGTGGTACGGGTCCGGGAGACGCCCTTGGTCCCCGACAGCCGCCTGATGATGCTCTCCAGGCCGTCCACGTCGGTGGCGCGCACCTTGAGCATGTAGGAGTCGTCGCCGGCGATGAACCAGCAGTCCTCGATCTCCCGCAGGTCCTTCAGGCGCTGCGCCACGTCCTCGTGGTCGGCCGCGTCGGACAGGGAGATGCCGATCAGGGCGATGACGCCGAGGCCGAGCGAGGCCGCGTCCACGGTGGCCCGGTAGCCGGTGATGACCCCGGCGGCCTCCAGCCGGTTGATGCGGTCGGTGACGCTGGGCCCCGACAGTCCGACGAGGCGCCCCAGCTCCGCGTAGGAGGCCCGGCCGTTCTCCCTCAGGGCCTGGATGAGCTGCCTGTCCACCGCGTCCATGCGATCGAAGCCTTCCACTGAAGAGTTCTGAAGATGTGGGTCACAACGTGTGGGGGGAGGTGGTGCTCAGGTGGTGGGGCGTGCCCCGCCGAGGTCGCCGCGCCAGCGGCGGTACAGGTCGTGCCGGACCCCGGCCGCGTCCAGGACGCGGCCGGCGACGAAGTCCACGAGGTCCTGGATGTGCGTCGCCCCCGCGTAGAAGGCGGGCGAGGCGGGCACCACGGTGGCGCCCGCGTCGTCCAGGGTCACCAGGTGCCGCAGCGTCCGGCCGTCCAGCGGGGTCTCCCGCACGGCGACGACCAGCTTGCGGCGCTCCTTGAGGGTCACGCTCGCCGACCGCTGGAGCAGGTCCTTCGACAGTCCCAGCGCGACACCCGCGACGCAGGCCGTCGAGGCGGGCACGATCAGCATGCCCTTGACGGGGTACGACCCCGAGGACGGCCCGGCCGCGAGGTCGCCCGCGCTCCAGTGCCGTACGCCGGAGAGGTCCACGTCGAAGGTCCCGGGCTTGCCGTCGGCGCCGCGCGCGAGCCACTGCCGCAGGTCGGTCTCCCAGTGGGCGTCCCGGAAGGAGATGCCGGTCTCGTCGAGCAGGGTGAGCCGCGAGGCCCGGCTGACCACCAGGTCGACGCTCTCGCCGGCGGCGAGCAGCGCCCGCAGCACCGCCGCCGCGTACGGCGTACCGGATGCCCCTGACACCCCCACGATCCAAGGCGTGCGCTGCGTCTGTCCTGGCTTCATGGTGTCGAGCCTAGTCGCAGGCTCAGGGTTTTCAGACGGTGAGGCCCCGGACGAGCAGGTCCAGCAGCGCGCACACGAACAGGGCGATCCCGATGAAGCCGTTGACCGAGAAGAACGCCCTGTTCAGGCGGGTCAGGTCGGTCGGGCGCACGATGGTGTGCTCGTAGACGAAGGCACCCGCCACGATCAACAGGCCGAGCCAGAAGAAGAATCCGGCGTCGGTGGCGAGGGCGTACCAGACGAAGAGGCCCGTGGTGACGGTGTGGCAGGCGCGGGCGCCCCAGATGGCCGCCGGGATGCCGAAGCGGGCCGGGACCGACTTCACGCCGACCTGCCGGTCGGTCTCGACGTCCTGGCAGGCGTAGATCAGGTCGAAGCCGCCGATCCAGATGCCGACCGCGAGGCCGAGGATGACGGCCTCCCAGGACCACTCGCCGCTGATCGCCAGCCAGCCGCCGATGGGGCCCATGGCCTGGGCGAGGCCGAGGATGGCCTGCGGGAAGTTCGTGAACCGCTTGCCGTAGGGGTAGACCACCATCGGGACCACCGCGATGGGGGCGAGGGCGAGGCAGAGCGGGTTGAGCAGGGCCGCGGCGCCCAGGAAGACGACGAGGGCGATCAGCGCGCCGGTCCAGGCGTGCTTGACCGACATGGCGCCGGTGACCAGTTCGCGGTGGGCGGTGCGGGGGTTGCGGGCGTCGATCTCGCGGTCGATGATCCGGTTGACCGCCATGGCGAAGGTGCGCAGGCCCACCATCGCGACGGTGACCAGGAGCAGCCGGCCCCAGTGGATGTTCTCGTCCCACATGTACATCGCGGTCAGGGCGGCGATGTAGGCGAAGGGCAGCGCGAACACCGAGTGTTCGATCATCACCAGGCGCAGGAACGCCTTGGTGCGCCCCGGCTGCTGCGGCAGCGCGGCGGAAGCCGAGGTCACAGTCCGTACTCCTTCCAGCGGCGGTCGACCTTCGCCGCCGTCTCCGGGTCGGACAGCACCATGTCCGGCCAGCCCCCGTCGCGCGTGTACCCCTCCTCGGGCAGCTTCTTCGTCGCGTCGATGCCCGCCTTGCCGCCCCAGAACTGCTGGTAGGAGGCGTGGTCGAGGTGGTCGACCGGGCCCTCGACGACGGTGAGGTCACGGGCGTAGTCGGTGTTGCCCAGCGCCCGCCAGGCGACCTCGTGCAGGTCGTGGACGTCGCAGTCGGAGTCGACGACGACGATCAGCTTGGTCAGGGACATCATGTGGGCGCCCCAGATGGCGTGCATCACCTTCTGGGCGTGCTTGGGGTACTTCTTGTCGATCGAGACGATCGCGCAGTTGTGGAAGCCGCCGGCCTCGGGGAGGTGGTAGTCCACGATGTCCGGCACGATGATCTTGAGGAGCGGGAGGAAGAAACGCTCCGTCGCCCGGCCCAGCGGACCGTCCTCGGTCGGCGGGCGGCCGACCACGATCGACTGGAGCAGCGGACGCCTGCGCATCGTCACGCAGTCGATCTTCAGGGCGGGGAAAGGCTCCTGCGGCGTGTAGAAGCCGGTGTGGTCGCCGAAGGGCCCCTCGGGGAGCATCTCGCCGGGCTCCAGCCAGCCCTCGATGACGACCTCGGCCTGGGCGGGGACCTGGAGCGGCACGGTCTTGCAGTCGACCATCTCGATCCGCTTGCCCTGCAGGAACCCGGCGAAGAGGTACTCGTCGATGTCGCCGGGGAGCGGGGCGGTGGAGGCGTAGGTCACGGCGGGCGGGCAGCCGAAGGCGATGGCGACGGGCAGGCGCTCGCCCCGCCTGGCCGCCACCTGGTAGTGGTTGCGGCTGTCCTTGTGGATCTGCCAGTGCATGCCGATGGTGCGCTTGTCGTGACGCTGGAGCCGGTAGAGGCCGAGGTTCCGGATGCCCGTCTCGGGGTCCTTGGTGTGGGTCAGGCCCAGGTTGAAGAAGGAGCCGCCGTCGTCGGGCCAGGTGAAGAGGGCGGGGAGCCGGTCGAGGTCCACGTCGTCGCCGGTCAGGACGACCTCCTGGACGGGGGCGCTGCCCGGCTTCACCTTCTTCGGCGGCACGTGGGTCATCGTGCCGAGCTTGCCGAAGGCCTCGCGCATGCCGACGAAGCCCTGCGGCAGCTCGGGGCGGAGCAGCCCGCCGATCTTGTCCGAGATGTCGGAGTACGACTTCAGGCCGAGGGCCTTGAGGAGGCGCCGGTCGGTACCGAAGACGTTCATCGCGAGGGGCATGTCGGAGCCCTTCACGTTCTCGAAGAGCAGGGCGGGGCCGCCGGCCTTGTTCACCCGGTCGACGATCTCCCCGATTTCCAGGTACGGGTCCACCTCGGCCTTGATGCGCTTGAGGTCGCCCTCGCGCTCCAGCGCCCGGAGCAGCGAGCGAAGATCGTCGTAAGCCATGCGGTCCAGTATCCCCGAGCCGCTACCCTGGCCCTGTACCTGGGGGCCGTGACGCGTCCCCGCCCACCGCTTGAGCTGGAGAGGCCCCATGCTCCGGGTGCTGATGTTCCTGATCCCACTGGCGCTGAGCGTCTACGCGTTCATCGACTGCATCAGCACGAAGGACGAGGACGTCCGGCACATCCCCAAGCCACTGTGGGCGATCCTCGTACTGCTGTTCCCGCTGGTCGGCTCGGTCTCCTGGATCATCGCCGGCAAGAAGCGGCAGCCGGCCGGCTCCTCGCCCTGGCAGGGCGGCGGCGGGCGGCGGCAGTGGGTCGCGCCGGACGACAACCCGGACTTCCTGAAGTCGCTGGACAAGGACGACGAGAAGGACCGCGACCGCGACAAGGACGAGGACCCCAAGGGCGACTGACCCCCGGAGGCCCGGTCACGCGTCCGTGAAGATCGTCGCCTCGGCGGCGGACACGGTGACGGCGCGGCGGAGCCAGCGGCGGAGGACGTCGGCGTCACCGCACGCCGTGATGCGTCCGCGGACGTCGTCGGAGATGTCGAGGCCTCGCTGTTCCAGGACGATCAGGAGAGCCTCGGCACCCCCCTGGGCGCGGCCCTCGTCGCGGATTTCCCCGGAAATGTAGGACTTGTGGAAGGAGAGGTCCACGGCCACCAGGTTCCTCCAGAGGTGCTTGGGGTTTCGTTCGCTCAGGATGGTCGGGCGGCTGCGGACCGGCAGTCGCGGCAGTGGGGTTCGTGGTCGGGGGCGCGGCAGCCCCGGTCGCAGCGGTCGCAGTTGCGGAGGGGATGCCGGACCGGGGGTGGCGCGGCGGTCGTTCGGGGGCCCACCGGCAGTGGGGGTGGCAGTTGGGCCGTCAGGCGGTGGGCCAGGAGGGCCGCCGGGCGGCGTACGCCCTCGGCCGGCAGGCCGGTGGTCAGGGCGTCGCGTACGGCCGCGGGGCTGACCTCGCGTTCCAGGCGGCCACGCCGGGGGCCAGGTGGGTCGTGTCGCAGGCCGAGAGCAGCAGGCGGCGGTCGTGGCGGCGCAGACCGGTGAGGACATCGGTGGCCTGCTGGAGGAATGCGGGGGCCTTGCAGCCGGGTTGCGGTACGGCGGGCAGCGGGCGTGGCGCCGCAGTCGGGCGGTGCAAAGGGCGTTTCGCCCGCGCGGCAGCGTGCGGACGTCCGGATGTGCGACGCCGGGCCGCGCTTGCCGGGTCGTTGCACGACACCGTGCGCGTGACGATGCGGCCGTCCGGGATGCGCTCCCGTTCGCGGCGCAGGTAGCCGTACTCCTCCAGTTCGTTCAGGGCCGCGCCGATGCGGGTCGCGCCCTCCTTGAAGCGGGCGGTGAGGCTCTTGATGTCCACCGGGGTGCCGACGCGCACCGACTGGATGTACAGGCCCAGGCCGATCGCCAGCAGCGTCGGCATAGGCGAAGACGTCCTCCAGGGTCTTCAGCCGCAGTCCCGCCCGGTCGGGTACGGCGAACCCGCGGGCCGCGAGGAGCGGGCGAACCTGGCGGACGGCCTCGGAGACGGTGGAGCGGTCCACGGCGAAGAGCTCGGCGAGCACTGCGTGCGGCAACTGATGGCGCAGATGGACCAGGGTGACCAGCAGCCGGTCGAGGAAGACCAGCTTCGGCTTGCGTCCAGCCCCTTCCGCCCGTCGGCGTGGGCCACCCCGTGCCGCACGCAGCGCGGACTGGCAGACGGCCTCCCACGGTCCGGCGAGTTCGGCGAACAACTCGCCGCAATGTGCGCGGGAGACACTACGGCCGGAATCAGCAGGCGGAGACTTCGGCCGGGGCCTGCAGGTCGTAGCGGACGATGCCCGCGTTGTCCTTGAAGGAGATCCCCACATTCCCGAAGGCGCCGCTCCCTTCGTACTGCGTCCAGCTGATGGTCTTGATGTCCGCAGGCCCCACCTGCTTGCCGAGCGACATGGTCATCAGGCGCCCGGTGCACGAGGAGGCGGAACCGCCGCTGCCTGAAGGCGGCTCCGCCTGGACCGCAGCGGAGCCGTCGACCTTGAGCTGCTGCCGGTCGACCGTCTCCACCGTGTAGCCCTGCTTCGGCTTCTCCCCGTCCATGACAGTGGTGAAGGAGACGTCGAAATAGCCGACGTGCACGGTCACGGGCTCGCAGAGCTTCGGCGGGCCGCCGAGCTCGATGGGCAGGTAGCTGGTCACGCTGCGCCCGAGGAGATTGCTGTCCAGCCACTCCCTGTCGCCGCGGACACAGGTGGGCGCGGGGGACGGAGGCGCCGGGGTGGGCGCGACGGAGGACGGCGGACTCGCCGAGGGGGTGGCCGGGGCGGCGTCGTTGCCGCTCTCACCGCTGCCGCAGGCGGAGAGGCCGAGTGTTGCCGCCATGACGGCGAGCAGCGCGATGACCCGCAACGGTAATTGTTCTGCCTGGTCTGTCACCGGACAATGCTGACCGAACGGCACAGGTGAGTCAACGGGGGTCGCGGCCAGTTGGTATGTGACCTGTGCCCGAAGCGGAAGAAGCGTCCGTGGGCCATCCGGACGGCTGTCCGGGCAGCAGAACGTCGCACGCGGGTCCAGTTGAGGGATCTGGGCCTGCTGCCAACAGGGCTACGCTGTCGAGCCGACCTCTCCAACGACCCCGCCGAAGATTGCCGTCGCGCTGCATGACGGCAACTACGGCTGCACATCGGGCACTGGCTTCAGCAACCGGGGGTTCCTTGAGGTACTCACCAGACGCCACTCCTTGATCCACTCCCTAACTTCCTCGTTGGCCAGGCCCTCGTGGGGATCGCTAGTCCTCGCGGGGGCTGACATATGCCAGCAGTTGGTGCGCTGAGCGTGAGGGAGTTGGGCCCCCTGAAATCCAGCCAGACCGCCGATGTTCACTTAGGCGAGTGAGGCGACGCCGTGGGCGGGAGGGAGGGGTGGGGCCTGGCTGGGTTTCCTTCTCCCCGTGGCTTATTCCGGGTAGGCGCCCGTGTCACCGGAGCACGAGAAAGCGGGCTCCGGTGAATGCGGACCAGGCGGCGCGGCCGACGAGCAGGACGGGACCGTCAGGGTTCTTGCTGTCGCGGACGGGGACGACGGATGGGAATCCTGGGGCCACTTCGACGCAGTTGCCGCCGTTTTCCCCGCTGTAGCTGCTCTTGATCCAGAACGTCGCGTCGGGTTCGTGGCTGCCCATGGTGTTCGTACCCTTCGATCGCGTCGCCGATGAGGGCGACCGTCTGGCGAGTCGAAAGTGAGTCCGCCCTGAGCACATCATAGGTGTGGCTGTGCTGGGCGAACACGGCTGGATCACTGGTGAAGTGGCCCCGTTCCAGCGACTCCGAGTACACCCAACGCTCGCCGCCGGGCAGCTCGATCAGGGACATCGAGACGTTGGGCCTCAGGAGCTCCGGGTAGCTCGCGGGCGCCACCTGGATGCGGATGTTGGGGCGGCGCCCGAGGTTCAACAGGGCTGCGCACTGGTCCCGCATCACCTCGTGGCTTCCCACCACGTTGCGCAGACAGCTCTCGTCCAGGACGACGACGTAGGACGGGCGCTCGTCGCCCATGAAGCGTTGCTGTCGGCTCAGGCGTGCCCGCACGCGCTCCTCCAGCTCCTCGCCGTTCGCGACGCGGGAGAACAGTGCTCGCGCATACGTCTCGGTCTGCAACAGCCCGGGAATCACCCGCTCCTGGTACTCCCGCAGAGCGACAGCCACCGCGTCCATCTCGGCCCGGCGCCGGAACCAGTCCGGATGCTCCACCTCCGGATACCAGTCGATCCGCCCCCACAGCCGCCCCAGCACCCCACCCGTGCCCAGCAACTCGTCGCACGTCTTCGCGAAGGTGTCCTGCGGCACCCGCGACCCCGCCTCCACGCGGGCGACGTGTGAGCGGTCGCAGGGGATGCGGGCCGCCAGGCCCTCCTGCGTGAGCCCCGCGGCCTCCCGGAAGTGCCGCAGCACCTCGCCGAACACGGCGGCCGTACTCGCGCCCGAGCCACCGGCGTTGCGCCGTCCCACGAAGCGACCCCCTTCGTGACAGTCCACGAGTGTCACGCGCCAAGCATTGCTTCGCACGATTCCCCTGAGCAACCCTCGATACACCCAGAGTCACGGAGGTTGCACGATGGATTCCGAGGGACGACTGAGCGCCGCCGTGCGGGCGGTCAACGACCGTTCGCTGAGCGACGCGTCGACGGCACGGGCGCTGGTCGCGTTGCCGCCGCCGCCCGAACCGGTGGCCGGGTGCGGCCTCTGCGCGCAGCTGGCCGTCCTGCGCGCCCACGCCCGGGCCGTCGGCGACGGCAGCGCGGAGACCGACGCCGACGTGCTGCTCGCCCGGCACCAGCGGCAGGCGCACACCCTGCGGCGGGTCTTTCGGTACGTGCCGTTCACGATCGTCCAGGACCCGTCCGCGTGGCCGGAGTACGAGGCGCGCTGCGTGTCGGGGGACGAGGCCGACTGCGGTGCCTCCTCCGGGCCGCGTGGGGGCCCGGAGGAGGTGGAGGAGTGGCAGCGCGGGCACACGGGCGAGACCCGGCACCTGCGCTACCGGCGCTGCTTCGCGGACTACGCGGTGCTGGAGCCGGTCAGGAGCGGGCCGGGTCCGACGGGAGCCACAGGTCGCACTTGTGGTCCTGCGGGAAGGTCGTCGACGCCGTGATCGCCTCGGGGGCGAGCACCTGCACCTTCGGGTACTGGTTCCAGCGCGGGGCGCCCACCGCGTACGGGACGCCGGTGTGGGCGAAGTTGGTCCAGTAGCCGAGCATCCGGTCCGCCAGGGCGTTCTGGGCGGGGGTGCCGGAGACGCCGCCGAAGACGTACCGGATCTCGGAGCCGTGCGGGGCGCCCAGCGGGAAGCCGACCGGCAGGTTCAGGTGGTCCATGGCCTGGCGGTCGGCGAACTCGTACTGGTAGGAGCGGGTGTGGCCGGACATCAGCCGCGCCGTGCGGGACTGGAGGCAGGCGAACTGGGAGTCGGTGAAGACCGCGCCCAGGGCCTCGGCGGGGGTGCCGTGGTCGGACAGCGGGTAGCGGGCGAGGATCGCGTCGGCGCGGTCGCCGTACAGGGTGCGGACGGCCACCGGGTAGCCGGCCGCCGTGAGGGGCCGGCCGGCCAGGTCGTAGGTGGTCGCGACGGTGAGGCGGCCCTCGTCGGCGGTGGTGCCCTGGAGGACCGGGACGCGGTGGAAGCGGCCGCTCTCCAGGGCGTCCGCGATCTGGAGGGGTAGGACGCGGCCGTCGACGTTGGGGACCCAGCGGGCGGTGGGGGCCGTCGAGGCCGTGAGCAGCTCGCCGGCGGGCTTGGCGCGCAGGCAGGCCACGTCGGCGCAGCCCAGGGAGCCGGCCCAGGAGGCGCCGGTGCGCTGCTGGGACTCCTGGGTGGGCAGCGGGAAGCCGCAGCCCGACTGGGCGATGGCCCGGTGGAAGAGCCCGGTGGCGCGCGGCGAGACGAGGTGCTGGCAGACGCTGCCGCCGCCCGCCGACTCGCCGAAGACGGTGACGTTGCCGGGGTCGCCGCCGAAGGCCGCGATGTTCTGCCGTACCCAGCGCAGGGCCGCCTGCTGGTCGAGCAGGCCGTAGTTGCCCGAGAGGCCCTCCGGGGACTCACCGGCCAGGCCCTCGTGGGCGAGGTAACCGAAGGCACCGAGGCGGTAGTTGAGGGTGACGACGACCGCGTCGCCCCGGGTGGCCAGGTTTCCGCCGTCGTAGAAGGCACCGGAGCCGATGGTGAAGCCGCCGCCGTGGATCCAGACCATCACCGGCCGCTTGGTGACGGAACGCTCGGTGGGCGCGTGCACGTTGAGGTAGAGGCAGTCCTCGCTCGGGGTGCCGGGTCCGGCCAGGTCTCCCCAGGGGGTGGAGGAGTTCGCCTGCATGCAGGGGTTGCCGGGGGTGGTGGCGTCGCGGACGCCCGTCCAGCGCGCGGGCGTCGCGGGCGGCTTCCAGCGCAGGTCGCCGACGGGCGGAGCGGCGTAGGGGATGCCCAGGTAGTCGTGGGTGGTCTCGCCCGTCGCGCCGCGCACCTGCCCGTAGCGGGTGGTGACGGTCGGCGCGTCGGCCGCGGCGGCGGGGGTGGCGAGTGCGGTGGGGACGGCGGCCAGGGCGGTCGCCGACAGCAGGAGGACGCCGGACAGCGCTCCTCGTAAGCGGCGCGGCCATGACCGTGCTGTGCGGGTTCTCGGCGTGCGTGTCGTGAGCGGGCCGGACATCGGCACCTCCGTGACGGGGTGGATGGGGGCAACAGCCCCCGCAGTGTCGGCGTCCGTCACCGCGTCCCGCATCGCGTGAATCACCAGTCTCCGCCCGGGCCTACCCTTCTCGTCGATGACGAACGACCGCCGTCTGCGCACCGTCGACCTCGCCCGCCGGGCCGGTCTGTCGACGCAGCAGATCCGCAACTACGAGGACGCCGGCGTTCTTCCTCCCGCGGACCGGACCGAGGCCGGCTACCGCGTCTTCGGCGAACGGCACCTGCGGGCGCTCCTGACGTACCGGACGCTGCAACAGGGGTACGGGCCGGTGGCGGCGACGCGGATCATGCGGACCGTGCACGAGGGGGACGTGCCCGCCGCGCTCGCGCTGGTCGACGGCGCGCACGCGGCCCTGCACACGGAGCGGGTCTCGCTGCGGGAGGCGAGTGCGGCACTGGAGGCGCTGGCCCGCGAGGAGCCCGGGCCGCCGCCCCGCTCCGCCGGACTGCGCATCGGCGAGGTGGCGGCGCTGATCGGCGTACGGACGTCCGCGCTGCGGGTGTGGGAGGCGGCGGGGCTGCTCACGCCCCGGCGTGACCGCGGCACCGGCTACCGGGTGTTCGGTGCCGCCGATGTGCGCGACGCCCGGCTCGTGCACACGCTGCGCGGTGCCCACTACCTGTTCGAGCAGATCCGTCCCGTCCTGGACGGCCTGCGGCGCGAGGGCGGCGGCGAGGCGCTGCGGGCCGCGCTCGGGGCACGGGAGCGGGCGCTCACCGCGCGGACCCGGGCGATGCTGGCGGGCGCGGGGGCCCTCGACGCCTACCTGGGGGACGACCGGGCGGGGTGAACGACGGTCCCCGTACCGCCGTTCGAGGGGCCATCCGTTTCGTTGAAGAGTGCCGACACACCCGGTGCACGGTCGCGGACTGGGCATTCAGTTGGTCGGGTCTGTGACATCTGCGAACGGAGACCCCTCGTGCGACTGACCGACATCCACCGCTGCGAGATCCGGCCCGGGCACCTCGTCGAGTGGACGCTCAGTCCGGCGACCGTCGAGGTCGCGGCGGCCCTGCCCGAGGACGCCCGGCCACCGGCGTACATCCAGGAGTCGCACATCCGCACCGCGCGGTCGCTCCGCGACGACGGCCTGTTCGTGCCGACCTGGCTCGGCGCGGCCTTCGACCTCCCCGGCCCGGTCGACCTGGACGCGCTCCAGGAGGCGCTGCGCGCCTGGACGCTGCGGCACGAGACGCTGCGCAGCGGTTTCCGCTGGGGCGGAGGGGCCGACGACACCATGCGCCGGTTCACGCTCGACGCGGACGCGGTGGCCCTGCGCCGGGAGGACGTCGGGGACTTCCCGGACGCGACGGACCTGGCCCGCCACCTCCAGACCCGCTTCGACGGCGTAGCGGACGCGTTGCGCTGGCCCAACCTGATCTACACGGCCGTCGTCCGGGACGACGGCGCGAGCGTCTACATGGCCTTCGACCACAGCAACGTCGACGCCTACTCCCTCTACCGCATCCCCGCCGAGGTGCACGAGCTGTACCGGGCCGGCGTGGAGGGCCGGACCCTGGAGGAGCCGCCGGTCGGCAGCTACGTCGACTTCTGCGAGGCGGAGCGCGCGGAGGCCGACCGGATCGACGGCGACCACGACGTCGTCGCCCGCTGGCGGGAGTTCATCCGGCGGTGCGACGGGCGGCTGCCCTCCTTCCCGGTCGACCTCGGACTGGAGCCGGGCGGGCCACTGCCTGAGCAGAGGCTGCTGCGTGAGCCGCTGGTGGACGCGGCCGACGCCGCCGCCTTCGAGGCGTACTGCCGTCCCTACGGAGGCAGCCTGGCCGGCGTCCTGGCCGCGACCGCGCTCGCCGTCCACGAGATCGGCGGGGAGCCGGTCTACCGCACGGTGGTGCCGTTCCACACCAGGTCCCGGTCCCAGTGGTCGGAGTCCGTGGGCTGGTACGTGGGCGGCGCGCCGATCGAGGTGCCGGCGGACCGGGCCCGGGACTTCCCCACCGCCCTGCGGACCGTCCACGCCGAACTCCGGGCCAACCGGCGGATGTCGCGCATGCCGATCGACCGGGTGCTGCGCCTGCTCGGCACCGACTTCCGGCCGGTCTCACCGGACCTGTACTCGATCGTGTCCTACGTCGACGCCCGCGAGGTCCCCGGCTCCGGCCACTGGCCCGGCCAGTCGGCCTACGCGCTCCTGCGGGTCTCCTACGGCGACCAGGTGTGCGCCTGGGTCACCCGCCTCCCGGAGGGCCTGTGGTTCGCCGCCCGCCACCCGGACACGGACATCGCCCACAAGAACCTGAGCCTGTACGTCGAACGCCTGCGGGACATCATCACCGGCGTGGCCCGCGACCGCCCCTAGGAAAACCGCCCCGTGCCGTGCCTCCCCGCGCACGGCGAAGGCCGGTCCCCGTGACCCGGGTCACCGGAACCGGCCTTCGGCGGGGAGGGTTCAGAAGCCCACCGACTGGAGGGCGCCCAGGCCCACGTCCGCGTAGGAGTGCTTGCCGGAGACGAAGATGTTGACGCCGTAGTAGTTGAACAGCCAGCAGCCGAAGGCGAGCAGGGCCAGGTAGGCGGCCTTGCGGCCCTTCCAGCCGGCGGTGGCGCGGGCGTGCAGGTAGCAGGCGTAGGCGACCCAGGTGATGAAGGACCAGACCTCCTTGGGGTCCCAGCCCCAGTAGCGGCCCCAGGCGTCGCCCGCCCAGATGGCGCCCGCGATGATCGTGAACGTCCACAGCGGGAAGACGGCGGCGTTGACGCGGTAGGCGAACTTGTCGAGGGAGGCCGCGGCGGGCAGCCGGTCCAGGACGGAGCTGGCGAAGCGGCCCGGCGTGCCGCCGGAGGCGAGCTTGCTCTCGAAGCTGTCCTTGAAGAGGTACATGATCGTGGCGACCGCGCCGACGTAGAACACCGCGCCGCAGAAGATCGCGGTGGAGACGTGGATGTACAGCCAGTACGAGTGGAGCGCCGGGACGAGCTGGTCGCTGGCGGTGTACAGGACCGTGACGGCGAGGCCGAGGTCGAGCAGGACCGTGGTGATCAGCGGGAGGCCGAGCCAGCGGACGTTCTTCTTCAGGACCAGCAGCGCGAGGTACACGCCGACGGCGACCGTCGTGAACGTGATGTTGAACTCGTACATGTTGCCCCACGGCGCCCGCTTCACCGACAGGGCGCGGGCGAGCACGCCGCCGAACTCGATGACGAAGGCGAGCGCGGTGAGGGAGATGGCGATCCGCCCGTACAGGTCGCCCTGCACGGTGCCGCCGTGCGCCCCCGGCCCGTCGGGCACGTCGCGGGAGCCGCTCGCCGAGCGGACGACGACCTGGGGCCGCTCCAGTACGGCGGTGGAGCCGGCCTTCTTCACGGTGACCGCCGGGGCGGTCTTCGTCTTCGCCGCCTCGCCGGTCGCGGTGAGCGCGGCGGCGGTGCGGCCGACCTTGCTGCGGCTGCCGAAGAGCCACTCGGCGATGTAGGCGAAGAACGCCAGGGTGTAGACCGCCATCGCGGAGTAGATCAGCGTGTTGCTGATGTTCGCGAGGTTCTCGTTGGTCGCGGCGGCCAGATCGGTTGCGGCGGCGAGAGTCACTTCTCAGCCCCTTCGGCAGGTACGACGTGGGTGTCGGGGGAATCGGGGGTGTCGTCGTCGTTCTTCGGCGCGTCGGGCGCCTGCTCGTACAGGGCGCCCGCGAGGTCGCCGAGTTCCTCGGGGACCTTCGCGGACTCGCTGCGCCCGAGGCCGGCCATCTCCACGACGGTCACCCCGTCGGCGCCCTTGACGGCCCGCACCCACACGCGGCGGCGCTGGATGAACAGGGAGCCGGCGAGGCCGAGGATGGCGGCGACGGAACCGGCGAGCGCCCAGCCGCTGGCGGGCTGCTCGGTGACCTGGAAGTTGGCCCACTCCTGGACGCCGTCGAAGGTGACCGTGCCGGCGCCGTTCGGGAGGGTCATGGTCTCGCCGACCTTGAGCTGCTTCTTGAACAGCTTGCCGTCGGAGTCCTTGAACTCCTCCAGGTTGGTCTTGTCGAGCTGGTAGATGCTCTTGGCGAAGCCCGCGTCCACCCCGAGGTCGCCGTGGTAGGCGGAGAGCGCCAGCATCGGGTTGATCAGCGCGGGGAAGGTCGACAGCATCGTGCTGCCCTTGCCGCCGTAGGTCGGCAGGAAGAAGGCGTTGAAGCCGAGCTGCTCCTTCTTCCCCTCGGCGTTGCGGTAGCCGTCCCGGACCATGACGGCGCCGGAGGAGGTGACGTTGGAGTCCAGCGGCAGCAGCGCGGTCGCCTCCTTGTCCATGACGACGTTGCCCTTGCCGTCCTTGATCGTGACGATGGGCGCGTAGCCGTGGGCGGTGAGGTAGACCTTCGAGCCGTCGATCTCCAGGGGCTCGTTGACCTCGATGGTCCTGGTCCGCTCCTTGCCGTAGGCGCCCTCGCTGTAGGTGACCTTGGCTTCGTAGACGCGCGGGGTGCCGCGGTTGGGGCCGCTCGCCTCGTAGGTGCCGTGGAAGTCCTTCAGGCTGAAGCTGAAGGGGGTCAGGTCGTGGTCCGGGTCGAAGAGGTTGCCGGACTTGAAGTCGTCGTACTGGGTGAGCGTGTTGGAGAAGCCGTCGCCCTCCAGGATGAGCTTGTTGCCCTCGTACTTGAACAGCTGGCCCCAGCCGAAGGCGATCAGCATCACGATCAGCGCGATGTGGAAGAGCAGGTTCCCGGCCTCGCGCACGTAGCCCTTCTCGGCGGCGACGGCGTCGCCCACCGTGTGGGCGCGGAAGCGGCGTCCGCCCAGCAGCCGGAGCGCGGCCTCGCGGACCTGCTCGGGCTCGGCCGCGGTGCGCCAGGTGGTGTACGCGGGCAGCCGGTCCAGGCGGCGGGGCGCGCCGGGCGGGCGGCTGCGGAGCTGGCCGACGAACTGCCAGGTGCGCGGGACGATGCAGCCGATGAGGGAGACGAAGAGCAGGATGTAGATCGCGGAGAACCACACCGAGCTGTAGACGTGGAAGAGGCCGAGCTTGTCGTAGAGCGGCCCGAGGATGTCGTGCCGGTCGCGGAACTCGGCGACCTTCATCTCGTCGACGCCGCTCTGCGGGATCAGCGAGCCGGGGATCGCGCCCAGCGACAGCAGCAGGAGCAGCAGCAGCGCCACCCGCATCGAGGTGAGCTGCCGCCAGAACCAGCGGACCCAGCCGACGACGCCGAGGGCGGGGAGGTTCGGGGCCTCCTCCCGGGGGGCGGTGGAGAGCTGGGAGCCGGCGGCGCCGAGGTCCTGGTCCTCGCCCGCCGCCGGGGTCTTGTCCGTGGTCGTGTCGCTCATCGGTCAGATCCCTACAGTGAAGCCGTTGGACCAGGTCTGCATGTCCTGCACGATGCTGTCCCACACGCCGGTGAGCAGCAGCAGGCCGGTCGCGATCATCATGACGCCGCCGACCCGCATCACCCACACGTAGTGGCGCTTGATCCAGCCGAAGGCACCGAGCGCCTTGCGGAAGGCGACCGCGGCGAGCACGAAGGGCACGCCGAGGCCGACGCAGTACGCGACGGTCAGTATGGCGCCGCGCCCGGCGGTGCCCTGGTCGGCGGAGAGCGCCAGCACGGAGGCGAGGGTCGGGCCGATGCAGGGCGTCCAGCCGATGCCGAACAGCGCGCCCAGCAGCGGGGCGCCGACCAGGCCGGTGACCGGGCGTTTGTGGAAGCGGAACTCGCGCTGGGTGAACCAGGGCATCAGGCCGATGAAGAAGACGCCCATGAGGATCATGAGGACGCCGAGCACCTTGGTCAGGACGCCCCGCTCCTCCTGGAGCGTCGAGCCGAAGTAGCCGAACAGCGCTCCGCTGGAGACGAACACGGCGGTGAAGCCGAGGACGAAGAGGGAGGCTCCGGCGACCATCCGGCCGCGGCGGGCCTCGCCGAGGTCGGTGCCGGTGACCCCGGTCACGTAGGAGAGGTAGCCGGGGACGAGCGGCAGGACACAGGGCGAGAAGAAGGAGACGAGGCCACCGAGGAGCGCGATGGGCAGGGCCACCAGCAGGGCGCCGTTGAGCACCGTGCCGTTGAAGCCCTCGGCGGCGAGGGTGGACATCGAGGTCACGTCACGTCTCCGACTTGCCCGACTCGTCCGTGAGGTACGGGGCGAGCATCTTGCGGAGCTTCTCCTCGCTGAGCGCCTGGAGGGTGCGCGCGGCGACCTTGCCCTCCCGGTCGATGACGAGCGTGGAGGGGATCGCCTGGGGGTTCAGGGTGCCCTTCTCGAAGCGGAGCATCAGCTTGCCCGTGGGGTCGTACAGGCTCGGGTAGCTGACCCCGAACTCCTTCTCGAAGGCGCGGGCCGGTCCGGTGGAGGTGTCGCGGGTGTTGATGCCGACGAACTGGACGCCCTGGTCCTTCACGTCCTGGTAGACCTTCTCGAAGTTCTTGGCCTCGGCCCGGCAGGGCGGGCACCAGGAGCCCCAGACGTTGAGGACGACGATCTTGCCCTTGTAGTCGCCGACGTCGAGCTGCCCTCCGTCGACCGTCTCGCCGGACAGGTCGGGGGCGTCGGCCCGCTCGCCCTTGTCGGCGGTGGAGATGCCGTCCGCGCCCGTGACGAAGCCGGTGTCACCGCCGCCGCCCGAGGTGCCGCCCGAGCCGCAGGCGGTGGCCAGCAGCGCGACCGCCACGGCGCCGGCGGTCAGGACGACACGGCGGCGGGCGCGGGCGGTGGTGCTGGCGCGGTGCGAGCGGTTCGACCGGTTCGAGCGGTTCGAGCGCAGGGGGGCGCGGCTGGCGGCACTCATGTGAAAAGTTTCGCATGTCCGTTCCGGGGATCTTGCACACCCCCCTCAGGGGCGGAAACCCGCATTTCAGGCGGCGTTTCCCGAGGGTGTGGGGGCCTCCTTGAGGAAGGCGCTCCAGCCGCCGGCCGGCCGCTGCCCCACCTCGACGGTGCGGAGCTTGGCAAGCACCTCGGGCTGCTGCACGTCCAGCCAGTCGGTGAACTGGCGGAAGGAGACGAGCCGGATGTCCTGACCGCTCCCCTTCTCCTTCTCCCGCGCGATGTGCTCGATGACGTTCTCGACGGCGTCCATGTAGATGCCGCCGTTCCACTCCTCGAAGTGGTTGCCGACGAAGAAGGGCGCCCGATTAGTCTCGTATGCCCGCTTGAAGCCGGATATGTAGGCGTCGGTGGCCTGTTCACGCCAGCCCGGGTAGTGGTGGGCGGGTGCCTTGGTCGAGTTGACCGACTGGTTGGCGAGGATGTTGTAGTCCATCGAGAGGACCTCGAAGGAGTGGCCGGGGAAAGGTATCTGCTGCAACGGCAGGTCCCAGATCCCGTCCTTCTTCGCCGGCCACACCTGACGGCCGCCGGGCGAGGAGGCGTCGTAGCGCCAGCCCAGCTCGCGGGCGGTGGGCAGCAGGTTGTCCTGGCCGAGCAGGCAGGGCGTGCGGCCGCCGACGAGTTCCTTGTCGTAGTCGAAGGGCAGCGACGGCAGGTCGGTCCAGCCGGTGTTGGTCCGCCACTCCTTCACGAAGGACTTCGCCTGGTCGATCTCGCTGCGCCACTGCGCGGGCGTCCAGTTGCCGACCGTGCCGGTGCCGCCGCAGAAGTGGCCGTTGAAGTGGGTGCCGATCTCGTGGCCGTCGAGCCAGGCCCGGTGGACGTTCTTCAGCGTGTCCTTGATGTGGGCGTCGGTGAGGTAGCCGATGTCGGAGGCGCCGCGCGGGTTGTTCGGCGGGTCGTAGAGGCGCTTCTTCGACTCGGGCAGCAGGTACAGGCCGGAGAGGAAGAAGGTCATGTGCGCGCCGTGCTCCTTCGCGAGGTCGAGGAAGCGCGGGAAGAGCCCGTTGCCGACCTCGCCCGCCCCGTCCCAGGAGAAGACGACGAACTGCGGCGGGGTCTCGCCCGGTTCCAGCGGCACGGGCGCGTCCGGCTGGTGCGGCTGCCTGCCGGTGTACGACGTGGAGCCGTCACCGATGGGCTTCGCGGGGGGCTCGCCGCTCCCGGAGGGCGACGGCCTCCCGGAACCGCCGGCCTGGTGCGTCCCGCCCGACGCCGTGTGGGAGCCGCAGCCCGCGAGCCCGGCGGCGGCCGCGGCCCCCGCGCCGAGCCCGAGCATCCCCCTGCGGGTGAGAGTGCGGGTGGAAGTGCGCATCGCAACCTCGTTCGTCACGTCCTCTGGTGGTCATCCAGTCAGAGGACGTGACGAACGTGCGGGTTCCGGAAATATGTGCGGGTTACGTAACGAGCGTCACATACCGCCGGTCGCGCGGTAGGCGCGGGCCGTGGCGGTCAGGCCCCGTACGCCTTGCCCTGCCCCTTGACCGGCCTGGCCCCCGCGAGGAGGTGGGGCGGGACGAGGTCGCGGGCGGGCTCGGTGTAGCCGACGGACACGATCCGGTCGCCCCGGTACGTGAACGTGGTCAGCGACGCCAGCGTGCACTGCCGCTTGCGCGGGTCGTGCCAGAGCCGGCGGCGCTCGACGTAGGACCGCAGGGTCCAGATCGGCAGCTGGTGACTGACGATCACGGCCTCGTGCCCGCGCGCCCGCTCCCTGGCCGCCTCCAGCGCGCTCATCATCCGCACGACCTGGTCGACGTACGGCTCGCCCCAGGACGGCTTGAACGGATTGACCACGTGCTTCCAGTTGGCGGGCCGGCGCAGCGCGCCGTCGCCGATGCCGAAGGTCTTGCCCTGGAAGACGTTCTCGGCCTCCAGGAGCCGCGCGTCGGTGGCGAGATCGAGGCCGTGCATCTTGGCGATCGGCGCCGCCGTCTCCTGCGCCCGCTCCAGCGGGGAGGCGACGACGTACGTCACGTCGCGGGGCGCGAGGTGCTCGGCGACCCGGTCGGCCATGCGCCGGCCCAGGTCGGAGAGGTGGTAGCCGGGCAGGCGGCCGTAGAGGACGCCGGTCGGGTTCTCCACCTCGCCGTGCCGCATGACGTGGACGACGGTCAGCTCCTGGTCGCGGTCCTCGCTCATGCGCTCGCCTCAGCGGCCGCGCGGGCCGCCGCCGGGAGGGCGTCGGCGATGCGCTGGAGGGCCCGCTCGTCGTGGGCGGTGGACACGAACCAGGACTCGAAGGAGGACGGCGGCAGGTAGACGCCGTTCGCGAGCAGCGAGTGGAAGAAGGCGGTGAAGCGGAAGGACTCCTGCGCCTTGGCCTCGTCGTAGTTCGTGACCGGCCCCTCGGTGAAGAAGACGGAGAACATGTTGGAGGCGTTCTGCAGGGTGTGCGCGACGCCCTCCTTGGTGAGCGCCTCGGTGACCAGCGACTGGATTTGCGCCGAGACCGCGTCGACCTTCTCGTACGCGGCGTCGTCGAGGAGCCGCAGCTGGGCGAGGCCGGCGGCGGTGGCGACCGGGTTCCCGGAGAGGGTGCCGGCCTGGTAGACGGGGCCGGCCGGGGCGAGGTGCGCCATGACGTCCGCGCGTCCGCCGAAGGCCGCGGCCGGGAAGCCGCCGCCCATGACCTTGCCGAAGGTCATGAGGTCGGGGACCACGCCCTCCACGCCGTACCAGCCTGCCTTGCTGGTGCGGAAGCCGGTCATGACCTCGTCGGAGACGAACAGCGCGCCGTTCGCGGCGCACGCGTCCTTGAGCCCCTGGTTGAACCCGGGCAGCGGCGGCACGACGCCCATGTTGCCGGGCGAGGCCTCGGTGATCACGCAGGCGATCTCGCCGGGGTGGGCGGCGAAGGCCGCGTGCACCGCCTCGAGGTCGTTGTACGGCAGCACGATCGTGTCGCTCGCCTGGGCGCCGGTGACGCCGGGGGTGTCGGGCAGCGCGAAGGTGGCCAGACCCGAGCCGGCGGCGGCCAGCAGCGAGTCGACGTGGCCGTGGTAGCACCCGGCGAACTTGACCACCTTGGTCCGCTGCGTGAACCCGCGGGCGAGCCGGATCGCCGACATCGTGGCCTCGGTGCCGCTGGAGACCAGCCGCACCTCCTCCAGCGGGGCGACCCGCTCGACCATCGCCTCCGCGAGGGCGACCTCACCCTCGGCCGGCGTGCCGAACGACGTCCCGCGCGCCACCGCCTCCTGCACGGCGGCGACCACCTCGGGGTGCGCGTGCCCGAGGATCATCGGCCCCCAGGAGCAGACCAGGTCGACGTACTCCCGCCCGTCGGCGTCGGTGAGGTACGGCCCGGTGCCGGACACCATGAACCGGGGTGTGCCGCCGACGGCGCGGAACGCCCGCACCGGGGAGTTCACACCGCCGGGCGTGACGGCCGCCGCGCGGTCGAACAGAGCCTGCGAGGCCGGTGCTTCGTATGGGTATGCCAGTTCGCTCATGACCTGCGACTTCTCCGACCTTCTCGACTTTCTCCGACGTATCGGACGCTGCCCGGGCCCGGCTGGGGCCCCGCACGCCCCCTGGTTGCCCAGGGTGACCTCATCAGGGTAGACAACCGCCCCGATCGCCGTACCGTCTGCCAGACTGGAGCTCATCCACGCAGCTCACGCGGGCGGCGTGGAGGGGGGCCGCCGACGTCCCGCGGACATATGACGGACATATGTTTCACCGCACGTTTCGGCGAGCGGCCGTGGGGGAGGTCACTGACACGATGATCGGGTTGCGCGGCGGGGGCCACGCATCCTAGAAAAGCAGTCGGGTGGAGATATGCATCGCGGTGGCGGACTGGGCGAGGGGACCGACGACCTGGGTCCTCGACGTGCCCGGCGGGGGAGGCACCGGCGCGAGGCTGAGGAAGCGACCGAAGCACGTCAGGCACACGGCATCCCGGGCGAGCCCGACCGGCTCGACCGGCGGGCCGACCGGCTGGGGGCGGGGAGCAGGAATGGTGGTCGGGTGGGGGTGACCTACAAGTACTTCGGCGCGCCCGACGGCGCGACCGCGGCCCGCGTCCCGATCTCGATGCGCCCCGAGGAACTCGGCGGCGACGAGCTCGGGATGAACGGCATGTTCACCAAGATCAAGCCGGAGACCATGGCCGCGATGGTCCTCACCGGCATCGAGGGCGTCCCCCTGCACAAGGTCCCCCCGCTGGAGCTGGTCGTCCTGCACCCCGACTACGCGGTCGTGAAGCTCCCGATGACCGTCGTCGACCCCCTGCGCGGCATCGGCGAGGAGGCCGTCGGCGCGGCGGCCTTCATCTGGTCGACGGTCCCGGACCGGGGCGGCCCACGGGACGCGTTCAACGTGTACCAGCTGCTGCACGAGTGGCAGGACTTCTCGCACCGGCTGCACGACGCGGGGCATCAGGCGTACTGCCTGGTGTGGCCCTGAGCGGGGGTTTCGCAGGAGTCGGGCGGGGTCTTCGGGCCTCGCCCTTTTGCGTGCCGGGGAGGGGCCGTAAGGCGGCCAGGGTGGTGCGGGTCCTACTGGATCATCGGCCGGCCTCACTCCGGTGACGTCGGTGCGCTGCGGGTGGCGATGAGTATCTGTTCCGCCCTGGTGATGTTGTCGCTCCGGACGGCCTGAGCCATGGCGGCGCGAGCGGCCTCGGGAGCCGTCTCCGGCGGAACCACCAGCAGCGAGAAGACGTCCCGGTCGCCTCGGGTGAGGAGAACGGTGTCATCGCCCACCGCGAAGGAGTCGATGTGTACCACCCGGCCGTCCACGACGATCCGCGTCGTGAGCCCCTCCCAGGCAGTGGCGTCCAGTCCGACACGCGTGATCGGGCCGACATGGCCGGTGAGGGCGTCCACCAGCGCGGGCAGCTCGGCACGGACGTCGCGCGACCGTGGCCACCACGCACCGTCGAGCACACCTTCTCGCGACTCCGTGGTCCGCAGCCGGAGCAGCGCGTACCCGGGCCGTACGTCCTCGTGAACGCCACCCGGCAGGTGCCGGGCAGCCGAAGTGGGGTCTGAGCCGGTCATGAGGATCACCTGTTTCCCGACGTACCGATCCCGCTCGCTCCGTCCCGTCCGCTTGCCTTCCGCGGAGCGGGTGATCCCGGTCCCGGAACAGCCGGGCCGGGGTGGCCGTAGTGGAAGGCGGCGATGCGTTCATCGTGCTGGGCGTTGAGCAGGTGGATGACGAGCACGCCCAGGGCGATCGCCGCCAGGAGCACGATCACGGTGACGAGGATTCCCATGGTGGTCACATCCCCTTCGCCTGGTTCGGTACGCCGGTGGTGGCTCCGGGGATCCGTGGACGCGGGGCGGGATCGACCAGGTGCCCGCCTTCGGAGTTCCAGACCGCTTCCGAGGCGCGGTCGTCCTTCGCGGCAGTCCGCAGGTTCTCCGCCTCCGCCACGAGCCGGCGCGCGGTCGACGTGCCCAGGGGGTCGCTCCCGGCCGCCATCAGCCACGCGGCCGAAGCAGCCGGCGTCGACGGCGGAATCACCAACAGGTTCCAGCGACCCACGCCGTACGAAAGCAGCAGCAGCTCGTGCGGGTCCTGCTCGGCCAGGAACCAGCCGACCTTCACCACACGCCCGGCGACGATCACCTTGCGCGGAATGACGGGCCAGTGAACCGGATTCACGGTGACCCGGGTGATCCGCCCCCACAACGGATCGAGCAAGGCCAGCAACGAGGGGAGTTCCGCCGCGAGATCAGAGGAGCGGGGCCACCAGGCACCGTCCAGCACAGCGGGTGCGGAACCTGCGGGAGCCAGCGAAAGGCGCGGAGACGAGGTGGTGAACCGGTCTTCGGATGTCGGCGCGAGGGAAACGGTCGCAGTCATGGCGCGAACCCTGCCCCGGGCCGATTACCACCGGCCCGGTGTCATCAATCGCCGAAAACGACACGAGCGTGGAAGCCGGTGTACGAGATGCCCTCGGTAACTTCAGCCTACTCCTGGGGCCATCCGCACGGACCGTGGAGCCCACACGGGTTCTGCGGGGCCGGTCTCAGCTGCGCCGTTTCCGTGGGGGCGTCAGGCGTAGGAGTTCCTCATGCAGCAATCGGCCGACCAGCGCGCCGCCGAAGACGACGACACCCACGCCGAGCAGCCAGGATTGGATGACCAGGACGGTGCCGACGAGACCGTAGGTGACGGCGTTTGACGCGATCAACGGCGAGAAGACGACGCTGGAGAAGACCCTCAGGCCGAGCAGTCCGATCACGGTGGCCACCGCGCCCGGCAGCAGGGCACGCCAGCGGATCCGGCCGCCGAGCAGCAGGTGCTGGGACCACCAGAGGAACAGAACAGCGCTCACCGATGCGACAACCCCTCCTGCCAGCGGTTTCGGCCGCAGCGTGGTGGTGGCGGAGAGGAAGAGGTATCCGGTGAGAACGCCGATCCAGACCAGATGCCGCCACCGGGCCCACCAGCGGGCCGGTGGCAGGTCCCAGACCTTCTCGTAGCCGGTCTGCACCGCCGCGCCGAAGGAGAGGCCGAACACGGCAAGGGCGGCGATACCGAACGCGGTCGTGC
The DNA here is from genome assembly GCF_055589025.1 of Streptomyces sp. NPDC041968. Taxonomy (NCBI): domain Bacteria; kingdom Bacillati; phylum Actinomycetota; class Actinomycetes; order Kitasatosporales; family Streptomycetaceae; genus Streptomyces; species Streptomyces sp. NPDC041968. The sequence goes on from NZ_JBVJCB010000005.1 coordinate 432,713, forward strand.
TCCGCAGCGCCTGCCCGGGTCGGGTGAACAACTTCTCGACCTGCTGTCTGGAGGCAGTCGAGACGCCCAGTCCCTCCCCCAGCCACTGTGCGAACCCCCGTCCACGCTCGGGATCGGCAGAAGAGACGATGATCAGCAGAGGCACCAGCGTGAGCAACCCCAGCGCCGCAAAGCCCAGCGAACGCGACCCCAGCTCAATGCCCTTGCCCCGTCGCCATCCACGCCCGACCGGTGAACGACTGATGGCGCGGCGCAGCCGCCCGAACCATGGTGGACGGTCCGCGGCAGTAGAAGGCTTCATCGGCATGTCTGTCGACTACCACGGTCGATACCGTCACCGGGCGAGGGCGCGACGGAAGGGTTCACCCGACCAGCGACGCGTCCCAGCGGTCCGCACCGGGCTGACCACCAGCCACCAGTCGGCCTTCGCGCCTCTCGACGACGCGCCGCTCAGGCAGCATCACGGTGGCTTCGCACCGCGCTCCTCACGGAGAGCACCGGTGTGCCTCCCGGGCGCCACCGGTCACTGCCGCCAGTCTCCCCGGACTCGTCGCCGGTCCTCGCGGATCCGTTCCCGCCGGTCCCGGCGGCGGACGAGGTCGCCCGGCTCAAGGTCGCCCTCCATCAACCGCCCGACCGCGAGACCGACGGCGCCCAGCCCCAGGACCAGCAGGAACGCCCAGGCGTCCCCGAAATAGGCGGCGAAACCCAGGGCCATTCCCGTGATCAGGCCCACCACGGCTCTGCTCATCACGTGCTCCTTCGCCTGCTCCGGCCCTTCCACCTCGACTACTGGACGCGCTGCCCCTCTTCTTCCTCTTCCTCCTCATCGGGCAGTTTCACGTCGCTCACCGTGATGTTGACTTCGACGACTTCCCGACCCGCCATCCGCTCCACCGCCGAGACCACGTTCTCGCGCACCTCACCGGCCACGTCCGTGATCGGGACGCCGTAGTCGACGACGATCTCCAGATCAACGGCCGCCTGCAGCTCTCCGACCTCGACACTGACTCCGCGGGTGGCGGACCGGCCGCTCCCGGCACCAGGCATCCGTTCCCGCATGGATCCCATCGCGCGGGCGGATCCGCTGCCCAGGGCATGGACGCCGCGCACCTCCCTCGCCGCCATTCCGGCGATCTTCGCCACCACTACATCCGCGATGGTCGTCCGGCCGCGAGACCCGGGCGCTCCACCACGCTTGACGCCGGTGTTCTCAGTCATCGGGACAGTCCTCCCTCGCGAGGCCCACACGGCACTCTCGTCCAAATGTACGCCTTTCATACCTTTTCCTCCAACAGGCGAGCGGACCTCCCTCCACCCCTCGACATGGACCGCATCGCGCCGCGAAATACCAAATCCCGCCCTTCCCGTCGCCCAACCCCGCCGACGTAAATATGAATTGAGGAATAGTTGCGTGCATTGGGGTTCTGAATATTCAACCGGGCACGACCCGCCCGCAATCAACCCCGCTCGGGCACATCTCTGCGTAATATGCCACCAATTCTCAAGCTTCCCGGCAGGAAAAGGCCCGGTAGCTCACGGCCCCTCCACAGGAAATGGCCTCTCAAATGAAGCTGAAGCTCCCGCAGGCGGCCAGATGCCGCTCTTTGACCGGATGGCTGACCACAGGACTCGCTGCGACGGTTGCCGCCGTGATGGTCGCCGTCGTGCCGACGCCTGCCGAGGCGATCGCCACGCCCGTACCCCTCGGCACGGCTGCCAGTTTCTCGGTTCTGGCAGGTTCTGAGGTCACCAACACCGGCCCGTCACTTCTCAGTCAGGATCTCGGCGTGAGTCCGGGGACGGCCATCTCCGGGTTCCCGCCGGGCCAGGTACTCGGTGCCGTGCACGCGGCGGACCAGGTAGCCAACAACGCCAAGAGCGACCTCGTCACGGCATACAACAACGCCGCGAGCCAGGCCACCGACTTCGCCCTCGCGGCGGGAATCGGTGCCGGACAGACCCTGATCCCCGGCGTCTACACCGCTTCGTCCGGTGTGGGCCTCACCGGTGACCTGATCCTGGACGCCGGCGGGAACCCGAACGCCGTCTGGGTCTTCCAGATCCCCGAGGCCCTGACGACGGCCTCCTCCAGCCGGGTGCTGCTCACGAACGGCGCCTCGGCGTGCAACGTGTACTGGCAGATCGGAAGTTCGGCCACGCTCGGCACCAACTCGACGTTCGTCGGCACCCTTATGGCGCTGACCTCGATCAGCGTGAACACGGGGACGAACATCGAGGGCCGGGCGCTGGCCCGCAACGGCGCCGTGACGCTCGACAACAACAGGATCTTCCCGGGCAACTGCTCGACCGCGACCTCCGGCACCACGTCCGGTACCACCACAGGCACGACGACCGGCACCACCACCGGGACCACGACCGGGACCACGGTCGGCACCACGACCGGTACGACCACCGGCACCACCGTCGGTCTGATCGGTGGCGGCCTCCTGGGCGGGCCGCTCGTCACCGGCGGGGGCACCGTGGGGTCCACCTCCGGCAACACGGCGGGCAACACCGCCGGGAACACCGGTGGGAACAACGTCACCGCCGGAAACACCGCCGGCAACGCCACCGGCGGCCACGACGGCAAGCCCGGTGGACCCGGCCACGGGGACGACCATGACGGTAAGCCCGGTGGTGGCCACGGAGAGGGTCATGACGAGGGCGGCAAGCCCGGCAAGGGGAACGGAGGAATGCCCAGCAAGCCGGACCACGGCTACGGCATGGGACCTGACGAGTTCCCCGGCAGCTACGGCTACGGCGACGCCCCGAAGACCGAGGAAGACGAGGACGCCAAGGGCTAGGCAGCCCATCGAGCTGCGATGAGTCCCTTCACCGGATGACGGCGCGCTGCGGAATCACATCGATTCCGCAGCGCGCCTCCGGTGCGTCTCCAGATGCATACCGATCGCGGGCAGAAGACATGAAGGCAAGGTGGGCGGTGTCCAGCCGAATCGAACCAGCGGACGTGCAGGACCTCGGGCAGTGCGACTCCGGTCCGCCGCGAGAACACCACGGCGAACCGGGCGCTTCCGGATCACGGCCGGTGGGCGTACGGCTACTGAAAACGGTCCTGCACACGACCGTGTTCCTCTGCCTGGCCGTGACTCTGGTCCACGTCGCCCTCGTCTTCTTCCACGTCGCACCGCCCAACCCCGTCTCTCGGCGGTACAGCCAGCAGATCGAGGCATGGGTCTACCCCCTCTTCGAACAGAACTGGCGGCTTTTCGCACCCAATCCCGATTCCGTCAACCGACAGGTCCTGGCGAGAACCGCGCACGCCGGCCCCGATGGATCGATGCAGGTCAGTCCTTGGTTCGACCTGTCGGCCGTGGACAGTGAGGCCATCGAACACCAGGCGTTTCCCAGCCACACGGCACAGAATCTGCTGCGCCGCGCCTGGGCCGCCTACGCCGAATCGCACGGGAAGGACGACACCGCACGCTCGGAGCGGGCCGTGATGCTCCAGAAGTACATGAACAACATCGCCTCGGACCGCATCGCCGAACACCGCGGCGACGGCGGGCGCGACATCGACTTCATTCAGCTCCGGGTCATCACGCTCCCCGTCGCGGCGCCCGGGTCCAACGCAGCGGACAGACCACCGAAACCTGTCGAGAACCGACTCCTGCCCTGGTGGAAGGTGACCTCTCATGGGAAGTGAACGGCTGCGCAAGCTCCCCGCTGCGGCAATCACGCTCGTCACCGGCCGACCGGTATCCCTGTACGCCACGTCGGTGCTGCGCATCGGCTACGGACTGCTCTACCTGGTCTTCCTGCTCCGCGAGTTCCCGCACCGCCACGAGATCTGGGGGCCGGACTCCCCGTGGACACCCGCGCTGGCCGCGCAGCTCTTCGACCAGACCGGGTGGTACAGCTTCCTGCTCCTGTCGGACAACCGGGCCTACTTCGAGCTGTGTTACGGGGTGGCCCTCGTGACGTCCGCGCTGTTCATGCTCGGCTGGCGGACCCGGGCCACGTCCATGGTGTTCGCCGTCGTGGTGACGTCGTTCCACTCACGGTCGATCTTCATGACGGACGGAGGCGACAACCTGGTCCTCCTGATGTCCCTCTACCTCGTGCTCACCGCGTGCGGCCGACGCTGGTCCCTGGACGCACGCCGCGAGCGACGCAAGGCGACTCGCGCGGCCGGTGCGGCGACCCGGGCGAAGAGTCCCGGCCCGACCGCTCGGCAACTCCGTGACGCCCGCGTCACCTTGACCACCGTGGTGCACAACTGCGGCGTCTTCGTCATCGCGGCCCAGGTCTGCTTCCTGTACGGATCAGCCGGCCTGTACAAGGTCCAGGGATCGTACTGGGCCGACGGCACGGCACTCCACTACGTACTGCACCTCGAACTCTTCCAGCCCTGGCCCGCGCTCTCCCTCTTCTTGGACCAGTACCCTCTCGCGATCGCGGCCATCAGCTACCTGACCGTGCTCACCCAGGTCGCTCTCCCGTTCGTACTGTTCGGCAGGCTCAAGTACCCGGTCCTCGCGATCCTGCTGGGCATGCACGCCGGCATCGCGATCCTGCTGGGGCTGCCGGTCTTCTCGGGCGCCATGATCATCGCGGACGCCGTGTTCCTGCCCGACCGCTTCTACACCTCACTGCCCCGCCTGGGGCGCCGTACGGCACGGCGGCTCGGCGTACGGCTGCCGCGGCCCCGCGGAGAGAGAGGGGCGGGGGGTGGTGCCGTGCCTCCGCAGGTCAAGCCCGGGAGCCCCGGCTTGCACCTGCGGTGACGGCGGTCGACGAGGCCGGGCAAGCGTCGACCACCGCACTGCCACCACGAGACACAGTGGACGACGCCGACGTGTTGGGCGCGGGGCGCGGTAGCGGCAGGTACCGCTCGTCGGCCGAAACGCTTCGTTCCGGCCGGAGCAATACCTGTAGTCGCGGGTCGAGATTCAAATGGAACGCGCAGACAGATTCTCTACCGCAGTAGGCGGAGCGGATTTCTTCAGCACCCACAGACCGCCGCACCGTGCTACTGTCGATCTCAGTTGCAGTTGTGGTTCCCAGACTTCAAGCGCCCTCCGTTCGGCCCCCGTGCCGACGGAAGCGCTTTTGTATATCCGGTCTTTTCCGGGTGGGGTGATCATCGCGGCGACTCGGTACTCGCACAGTGCGGGTACCGACGCACTGCCCCGAAGGAGAAAAAGACATGGCTACTGGCACCGTGAAGTGGTTCAACGCGGAAAAGGGCTTCGGCTTCATCGAGCAGGACGGTGGCGGCGCCGACGTGTTCGCCCACTACTCGAACATCGCCGCCCAGGGCTTCCGCGAGCTGCTCGAAGGCCAGAAGGTGAACTTCGACATCGCGCAGGGCCAGAAGGGCCCGACGGCCGAGAACATCGTTCTCGCCTGACTCTGACGCGCACTTCGCAGCTGGGGCCCGCATCCTTCGGGGTGCGGGCCCCAGCTGCTCGCGTTTTTCCGCAGTTTTCTCCTGTGGACGACGGCCAGGACATCCGTTCGCTCACCGCGCTCGGACCGGCCGCACGGCGCATCATTTGTTTCAGGGGGCCCGCGCCCGCCCCCTTTTCGCCGGCCAGTTCCGTGGTCGCGCCCACCGGCCTTTCTTGCAATTCTCCGTGCCGCTCTTCGCTGCGGGAATTCCTTGATATGTGCCGAGTCGAGGAAGGTTCCGCATGAACCGCACACGCACGAACGAACGATTCGCCCGCACCCGTAACGGCGGTGCCGACTCCCAGAGGGGCGGCAGCCGCTTCGGTTCGTCGGCCCCGCGCCGCTCCGGCGGGCCGAACCGCTCCGGCGGTCACGGCCGCCGGCCCGCCCCGGTGCAGGGCGAGTTCGCCCTCCCCGAGACGATCACCCCCGCGCTTCCCGCCGCGGAGGCCTTCGCCGATCTCGACATGCCCCGGGAGCTGCTGGCCGCGCTCGGCTCGCAGGGCGTGACGGTGCCGTTCCCGATCCAGGCCGCCACGCTGCCGAACTCCCTCGCGGGCCGCGACGTCCTCGGGCGGGGGCGCACCGGTTCCGGCAAGACCCTGGCCTTCGGGCTGGCCCTGCTCGCCCGGACGGCCGGACGACGCGCCGAGGCCCGGCAGCCGCTGGGGCTGGTGCTCGTACCGACCCGTGAGCTGGCGCAGCAGGTCACCGACGCGCTCACGCCGTACGCCCGGTCGGTGAGGCTGCGTCTGGCCACCGTGGTGGGAGGGATGCCGATCGGCAGGCAGGCGAGCGCGCTGCGCGGCGGGGCCGAGATCGTCGTCGCCACGCCGGGACGCCTCAAGGACCTCATCGGACGCGGCGACTGCCGGCTGGACCAGGTCGCCGTCACCGTCCTCGACGAGGCCGACCAGATGGCCGACATGGGCTTCATGCCGCAGGTCACCGCCCTGCTGGACCAGGTCCGGCCCGACGGGCAGCGCATGCTGTTCTCTGCCACGCTCGACCGCAACGTCGACCTGCTCGTGCGCCGCTACCTGAGCGACCCCGTCGTCCACTCCGTCGACCCGTCGGCCGGCGCGGTCACGACCATGGAGCACCACGTGCTCCACGTCCACGGCGCCGACAAGCACACGGCCACCACCGAGATCGCCGCACGCGACGGCCGGGTGCTCATGTTCCTGGACACCAAGCACGCCGTCGACCGCCTCACCGAACACCTCCTGAACAGCGGGGTGCGGGCCGCCGCCCTGCACGGGGGCAAGTCCCAGCCGCAGCGCACCCGCACGCTGACGCAGTTCAAGGACGGCCACGTGAGCGTGCTGGTGGCGACCAACGTCGCGGCGCGCGGCATCCACGTCGACAGCCTCGACCTCGTCGTCAACGTCGACCCTCCGACCGACCACAAGGACTACCTCCACCGCGGCGGCCGCACGGCCCGCGCCGGTGAGTCCGGCAGCGTCGTCACCCTGGTCACCCCCAACCAGCGCCGCGGCATGACCCGGCTCATGGCCACCGCCGGCATCGTCCCGCAGACCACCCAGGTCCGTTCGGGCACGGAGGATCTGCACCGCATCACCGGCGCCCAGGCACCCTCCGGCATCCCGGTCGTCATCACCGCGCCCGTGGTCGAACGCCCCAAGCAGCGCGGCTCCACCTCACGCGGCCGGCGCCGCCCCGCTGCGGCCCGCCGCACGGCCGCGGGGCGGTCCGCCCTCGGTGGCGCGGCATGACCCCCGTGACCAGGAAGCCGGCCCACCCCCGCAGGAGGCACCCCTTGACGCTGGTCCAACCGCAGTTCCGCACGGCTCGCCCCCACCCCGCGCACGGCTGGGCGGCCGACCCCGCGGACGCGGGCGAGCCCCAGGTGTGGGAGGACATGACCGTGGAGGTGGCGCTGTCCGTGATGGCCGCCGCGCGTACGGGTCATCTGGTCGTACGCGACGAGGACGGCCTGTGCACCGGACTGGTCCACGGCGTCCGTCTCACGGCCGCGCGGGACAGCTCGGGGTACACGGACCGGATCCGCCTGCGGGACGTCGCCGACCTCATCGGTCCCTTCGCCCCGCGGGCCGCCACGGCGGCCTGAGCCGAGAAGCACGGTCAGGGCCCTACCGGCACGCCGGTAGGGCCCTTTCGCGTGCCGGGAAGCGAGCCGCGAAGCCCGACAAGCCTTCGCGGTCGGCGAAGGGATACCTCATCACCAGGCTCACTAAACCTGTACTCGCTGGAGTAGACATTCGGTCGCCACGTGGTTATGGTTTCTTTCGTAGTCGAGATCGAGCGAGGCCCGGCAGACACGAACTGCCGGGCAGCAGTACCCGCATGACGGTCCGGTGGTGGAGTTTCGAAGCCAGGGTTGTCGCAGGACGGCGACGGGACTGACGACCGGACCGGGTGGCCCGCAGTGATGAGGGGCCGCCGAGCAGTACCGCAGCACGAGCGGGACACCGTCCCGCGGACAGTTGGTTCAGAGGGAAGAACGGAGGAGTCGAGCGCCATCAGGATCGCCCGGGCGGATGGCACGAGGCCCGGGTACCGCAGGACATCGATAGGCAGGTGGTCTCCGGTCACGCATCCGCGATCCCCGCACCCCCGCGGCAGTACAGCGCGGCAGTGCGGAAACAGAAGGCCGGCGCAGCACTAGGGCCGGCAGATGGTGTTGCAGTTCCTTCGGGGCCTTGGTGTCGCACGACACCAAGGCCCCTCGACGTGCTCCGCCGGAGTGGCCGGAGACAGCGCGGTCCAGCGCCCCGGGCACACGGCACCCGTCACCCCCGGCCTTCGACCGGCCGCGCGCGAAGACCACCAGGCGCAGCACCGCGAAACGACCCACGCCGGCGAGGGCCGAGGCGGAGAGGTAGACGGCCTGCTCCAGCACCGGACCGGACGTCGCCACCACGCAGTGCAGGCCGAACATGGCGAGGCAGGTGACCGCGTACGCCGCCGCCGCCGAGCCGGCCGACTGCGCGTGCTCGCGCCAGGTCGCGCCGCGGCCCGCGCCGAAGGTGAAGCGGGCGTGCGACTCGGTGGCGAGGAGGGTGGACCCGGCGGTGATCAGAGCGTTGGCCAGGGCCCACGGCAGCCAGGAGGCGAGGGCCGCCACGGCGAAGCTCGAGGCGAGCCCGATCCCGCCGCCGCAGAGCACGAAGCGCGCGAAGGCGGCGCAGGTGCCGGGTGCCGTCTTCCGCGGGTGGTGCGCTGTGTCCATGATCCGCCCCCTGTTCACCTGGTCCGGTCCCCTCCGCGGACGCGTACCGGCCTCGTGGCCGGGGACGCATTCGCACTGGCACCATGATGGCACACGTGTGGCACCATTGCGACCCTTTTTGACGCCACTCACTGCCATCAGGCGCCACCGATGGCATCATCCTTCGACCGATGGCGACTCGCCCCAGGTCAGCGCCGTGGCATCGGACAAGCGTGCTAGGCACCAGACGCACGTACGGGGCGGCGTACGCCGACGCGGTGTCGGTGTACGCCGCCCCGGTGGGACGGGTGCCGGGCGGGCGAGGCCGGCCGGCGGTCCGGGTCAGTTCGGGTCGCGGTCGAAGGACGCCTTCGCCCAGAGGTAGCCCAGGCCGGTGAGGAGCAGGCACCAGGCGGCGGCGAGCCAGCCGTTGTGCCCGATCTCGGTGCCGAGCAGCAGTCCGCGCAGGGTCTCGATGGCCGGGGTGAACGGCTGGTACGCGGCGATCGGCTGGAACCAGCCCGGCATCGCGTCCACCGGGACGAAGGCGCTGGAGATGAACGGCAGGAAGATCAACGGCATGGCGTTGTTGCTGGCGGCCTCGGCGTTCGGGCTGACCAGGCCCATGCCGACCGCGATCCAGGTGAGCGCCAGGGTGACGGAGGCCAGCAGCCCGAGCGCCACGAGCCACTCCAGGACGGTGGCGTCCGTCGAACGGAAGCCGATGGCCACGGCCACGGCGCCGACGACGACCACGCTCGCCATCGCCTGAAGAACGCTGCCGACCACGTGCCCGACGAGCACCGACCCGCGATGGATGGCCATCGTGCGGAAGCGGGCGATGATGCCCTCGCTCATGTCCATGGCGACGGAGACCGCGGTGCCGATGGTGGTGGAGCCGATGGTCATCAGCAGCAACCCCGGCACCAGGTAGGCGACGTACTCGGACCGGTCGGCGCCGCCGTCGCCGATCCCCGCGCTCATCACGTCGCCGAAGACGTAGACGAAGAGCAGCAGGAGTACGACCGGCGTGAGCAGCAGGTTCAGCGTCAGGGACGGATAGCGCCGCGCGTGCAGGAGGTTGCGGCGCAGCATCGTGCCGGAGTCGCGCACGGCGAGGGAGAGCCGGGTCGGGCGGGCGACGGCCGGGGCGGCGTTCATCGGACGGTCTCCTTGGGCTGGTCGGTGGGGCCGGTCAGGGCGAAGAACACGTCGTCGAGGTCGGGGGTGTGCACGGTCAGCTCCTCGGCCTCGACGCCGGCCGCGTCGAGCCGGTCGAGGACGGCGCGCAGTGCGCGCTGGCTGCCGTCGGACGGGATCTGCAGCGTGAGCGCCTCGTCGTCGCGGGTGACCTCGCCCAGGGCGAGGGCGGCGCTCCGGTGGGCGGCGGGGTCGGTGAAGCGCAGGCGCACGTGGCCGCCGGGGACGAGCCGCTTCAGCTCCTCGGCGCTGCCTTCCGCGGCGATCCTGCCGCCGTTGAGCACGGCGATGCGGTCGGCGAGTTCGTCGGCCTCCTCCAGGTACTGGGTGGTGAGGAAGACCGTCACCCCGCCCGTGACCAGCTCGCGGATGATGCCCCACATGGTGTGGCGGCTCCGCGGGTCCAGGCCGGTGGTCGGCTCGTCGAGGAAGATGATCCGCGGGCCCCCGACCAGGGTCATCGCGATGTCCAGGCGGCGCTTCATGCCGCCGGAGTAGGTGGAGGCCGGCTTCTTCGCCGCCTCCCTCAGGTCGAACCGCTCCAGCAGCTCGGCGGTCACCCGGCGCCCCTCGGCCCTGGACAGGTGGTGCAGGTCGGCCATGAGGAGCATGTTCTCCTCGCCGGTGATCAGGCCGTCCACCGCGGAGAACTGCCCGGTGACCCCGATCGCGGCGCGGACGGCCTGGGGGTCGGCGGCGATGTCGTGGCCCGCGACCTGGGCCTGCCCGCCGTCGGCCGTGACGAGGGTGGAGAGGATCTTCACGGCGGTGGTCTTGCCGGCGCCGTTCGGGCCGAGCAGCGCGAAGACGGTTCCGGCGGGGATGTGCAGGTCGATGCCGTCGAGGACGGTCTTGTCGCCGTACGACTTGCGCAGACCGACGGCGGAGACGGCGGCCGGCGACGGGTGGCGACCGTCCCGCCTGGGCGTGGGCATGACAGATGAAGGCATGGAGCCCTCCCCTTCGAGGAGTGGGGCGACGGGATGACGGGACGACTGGGGCGGGGTGCGTGGGCGGGGCGGGTCCGTCAGACCTTGGCGCGGTGGACGTCGACGTTGCCGTACCGCGTGCGGGCGCGGATCTTGACGGTGTCCTCGGTCTGCCCGGGGCTGTCGGACGCGGTGAGCGTGTTGCGCACCCGCCCGGCGTCCGAGTGCGCGTCGAGCCAGGCGGCCGTGCCCTCGCGGATGCCGATCTCGATGGCACCGTAGGAGGTCTCCAGCCGCACCTCGCCGCGCGCCACCTCACCCACCCGCAGCGTGCCGTGGGCGGTGGTGGCGGTGAGCGAGCCCTCGGCGCGGGTGATGTCGATGTCGCCGTTGGCGTGGCTGACCCGCAGGTCTCCGAGGGCGGCGCCGACGGTCGTGGAGCCGTGCGAGTTCTTCAGGACCGCGGAGCCCTCCAGCAGGCCGACGCGCACGCTGCCGGAGCTGGTGGTGATCTCGGCCGTACCCTCCACGCGGTCCACGGTGACCGAGCCGTGGGAGGCGGCGAGCCGGAGCGGGCCGGTCGTGTCCAGGCGGACGTCACCGCCCGAGGTCTTCACCCGGACCTCGCCGAGCGGGCCCTCGCCGAGCACCTGGGTCCAGGAGCCGGTCGTGTCGATGTGCGAGCCCGCGGGCAGCTCGACCGTCACGTCGACGACGCCGGTCGGCCCGATGATGCGGCGGTCCTTCGTGCTGATGGTGAGGACGTCGTTCGCGAAGGAGATCTGGGTCTGCTCGGCGGCCCGTACGTCCTTGTCCCGTCCGGGGTCGCCGGGCCGCACCTCGACGACGGTGTCGAGCCGGTCGCCCGCGGTGAACCGGATGGAACCGGCGCCCACGTGGGCGTTGACCGCGATCGGTCCGGAGGTGTCGAAAGAAGGCATGGCTGTACCGTCCTCATGAGTCATGGGGGCGTCCCCGCTGGTGGGACGTGATGGGTTGCGGTGCTTCTTCGAGGTGCGGGCGGTGGCGCTCCCTAGCGCACCCAGCCCTGGAAGCTCTGCCCGACGGTGCGGGCCTTCTCCGTCGGGCGGGGCCCGGCGCCGCCCTCGACCGCGGCCGACACGGCGCGTACCAGCCAGGCGTTGACCGACAGCCCTTCGCGGTTCGCGGCCTCCTCGGCGCGCGTCTTGAGGTGGGCCGGCAGGCGCAGGTTCACACGGGCGGTGCCGCCCTCGTCGCCGTCGGCGGGCGGTGCCGGGACCCTGAGCGGTTCCGCGGGCACGGCGGGCTCGGCGGGGGCGCCGTCGTCGGTGGGCGGCGGCGTCACCACGAAGTCGGGGTCCAGCCCGCGCAGCCGTACGTCGACCGAGCCGGGGGCGAGTTCGCGGGTGATCTCGTCCATCGCGGCGGAGAGCACGTGCAGCATGGTCAGCCGGGTCGCCGATTCCAGCGGCGCGGTGAGCCTCTCGGCCAGCTCACGAGCCTCCTCGCCGCCGGCTTCGGCGGCCACCGCCAGTTCGCGGCGGAGGGTGTCGACATACGGGGTGAGGTCCATGACGCCATCATGGCACCACAGTGGCGCCATGCGCAAGCTCTCCTGGTACCCGCTCGCGATTCTCTTACGGGCACCGCTCCTACCTGCGGAAACGTGGAGCACGGAGTGTGAAGGGAGGAGTGACCGGCAGGTCCGTGGCCCCCTGCGGGCACAGGAGGGCGCCACTTGGTGCCACGTGACGCCAGGAGGGGTGGCAGGTGGCGCCAAGGAGCACGGCACGAGACCGGCCCGACCGACCGCGACGCCGGGCGATCCGACGACGGGCGGTCCGCCGGGCCGATGCGGTACGGGGACGCCGAGCGCCGCCCGCCGGCGGTGCGGTGGCCACCGGCGGTGCGGTGGCCGGCGCCGGGGACGTCAGGCGCGCCTCGCGGCGACGAGACGCTGCCGGTGCGCCTCGTAGAGCACGGCGGTCGCGGCGTTGGCGGCGTTCAGGGAACTCGCGGAACCGGTCATCGGGATGCTGACGGTGTGGTCGCACAGGTCCCGCCAGGCGCTGCTCAAGCCGGACGTCTCGTTGCCGACCAGCAGCAGCACCGGCTGGGTGAAGTCGAAGTCGAAGACCTCGCACTCGCCCTTCTCGTCCGTGCCGACCAGCACGATCGGCTGCCCCTCGGCGCGCCGCGCGGCGACCCAGTCCACGACGGTGCCGGGCGACCCCACCCGCACGGCCGGCAGGGCGAACAGGGAGCCGGTGCTGGCCCGCACCGACTTGGGGTCGTAGACGTCCGCGGCGTGCCCGGACACGACGAGCCCGCTCGCCCCGAAGGCGTCCGCGGACCGGATGATGCTGCCGATGTTCCCGGGACTCGTCGGCCGGTCGAACAGGACGCCCAGGAAATCGGTGTCGACGTGGAGCCGGTCCAGGTCGTCGGCCGGCATCTCGACGACCGCGACGAGCTCCGGCGCGCTCTCGTTCTTCTCCCCCAGCTCCGCCAGCAGCTCGGGCGCCATCGCCACCTGCTCGGCGTCGACCTCGCGCAGCAGCTCCCGCGCCCACGGGGACAGCTCCCGCCGGTCGTCGTGGATCAGCGCCTTGACGGGCCAGCCGTACCGCACCGCCAGCGAGATCGGACGCACCCCCTGGACCAGGAACTCCTTCGCACGCGTGCGCTTGTTCCGGTTGCCCAGCAGCGCCTCCCACTGCTGGAAACGGGCGTTGCGTGCGGTGATCCGCCGGCGTGTCGGCACCGGTCCTCCAAGTAGGGCGTCGTCGATCCGTATCCAGCGAGCCTACGGCCACCGGACGGACCTTCCGGAATACCCCCTGGGGGTATGGTGTTCTCGATCGCGTGGCTCGCCGGACCCCGCATGGGCACATGGACGGCGAACGGCGAACCGCACGCGACGTCGACCGGGCACGAGAAGGGGAGCGACATGGACCACGACGAGCGCCACGCACGGCACCCGCACGACGCGCACGGGGCGACCTGGGCCACGGCGGTCAGGGCGACGCTGCACTGCCTCACCGGGTGCGCCTTCGGCGAGATCCTCGGCATGGTCATCGGTACCGCCCTGATGTGGGGCAACGTGCCGACGATGGTCCTCGCGATCACCCTGGCCTTCGTCTTCGGCTACTCCTTCACGCTCGTCGCGGTGGTGCGCGCCGGAGTCTCCCTGAAGGCCGCCGTCAAGGTGGCGCTGGCCGCCGACACCGTCTCCATCGCGGTGATGGAACTGGTCGACAACGCCATCATCGCGCTGACGCCGGGGGCGATGGACGCGCACCTGTCGGACGGGCTGTTCTGGTCGGCGCTGCTCGGCGGGTTCGCCGTGGCGTTCGTGATCACCACGCCGGTCAACAAGTGGATGATCGGCCGGGGCAAGGGGCACGCCGTGGTCCACGCCCACCACTGACCGGGGCGACCACCCCGTAGCCCCCGCCGGCACACCGAGCCTGAGAACGCCCGGCCGGTGCGTCCGTCGCCAAGGGCTACCCCAGGCATCCGCCACCGCCACCGCCACCGTCGTCCCCGTCGTCCCCGAGCCCCGTGCCCACCGTGAACCCGATCACCGACCCGCCCCCGTCCCGCCGCACCGCGAACGGCGCTCCCCCGTGCGCCAGCGCCACCTCCCGGACGATGGACAGGCCGAGGCCCGAGCCGGGCCGGGAGCGGGCGGCGGCGGCCCGGTAGAAGCGGTCGAAGACACGGGCCAGGTCGGCGTCGGAGATGCCGGGGCCCCGGTCGCGGACCTCGATGCGGATCGTGCCCGGCCGGGCGGGCCCGGAGACGGCGATCTCGATGGGTCCGGTGCCGTCGGGATCGAACTTGGCGGCGTTCTCCACCAGGTTGGTGAGCGCCCGGGTGAGCAGGGCGGGCCGCCCGTCGGTCACCGTCGCGCCGCCGACCCGCACCGCGATCTCCCGCCCGGTACGGCGCCTGGCCTGGGCCGCCACGTCGTGCGCGATCCCGGCGAGGTCGACCCGCTGCGGGGGCTCGCCGGCGGACTGGCCGGCCGCCAGCTCGACCAGTTCGTTGACCAGGTCGGTCAGTTCCCGCGCCTCCTGGCCCAGGTCGGCGACCAGTTCCTCGCGGGCGTCCGGCGGGAGTTCGTCGATACGGCGCAGCAGCGAGATGTTGGTCCGCAGGGAGGTGAGCGGCGTCCGCAGTTCGTGGCCCGCGTCCTGGACCAGTCGCCGCTGGTCCTCCTCCGACTGGGCGAGGCGGCCCAGCATGAGGTCGAAGGCGCGGCCGAGGCGGCCCACCTCGTCGGGGCCGGTGACCGGCACCGGAACACCGAGCCGGCGGGTGCGGGCCACGTTCTCGGCGGCGGAGGTGAGGACCACCAGGCGCCGTGTGATGCGCCGGGCCAGCCACCAGCCGAACAGGCCCGCCGCGGTCACCACCGCGGCCATCAGGAGCAGCGTCCGGCGTTGCAGCGCCCGCAGCAGGTCCTCCGTGCCGCTGAACTCCTGCGCCACCTGCACGGCCCCCCGGCCGCCGCCGAGGGAGACGGTCGCCACCCGGAAGACGTCCCGGCCGACCCCCACGTCCTCGTGCTGCACCGTCCGCCCCGCGTCAGCGGCACCCGCGACCCGCCGGTCGGCGCCGGTGACCGGCAGCCGCGGGCCGGCCGGGTCGGAGATCCCGCCGTCCGGCCCGAGCACCTGCACGTCGGTGCGGGCCGGGCGCACGATGTCGTGGCCGGGCGCGGAGGAGGAGAAGTCGCCGGGCGACATCCGCCGCTCGCGCACCTCGGCCCGCAGGTCCTGCACGACCTGCGCGAAGACGGACTCCTGGTCGACCCGGACCAGCCGGGCCGCCGCGTTGTACGACAGCACACCGACGAGGAACGTGACCACGGCCGCGACCGTGGCGAACGACACCGCGAACGTCGTCCGCAGCGACAGCAGCCGGGGCCGGCGCCCGAGCGGAGAGGGGCCCACTCAATCCTCCCGCAGCACGTAACCCACCCCGCGCACGGTCTGGATCAGCCGCGGCGCGCCCGGCCGGTCGAGTTTGCGGCGCAGATAGCCGACGTAGACGGCGAGGTTCTTGGAGCCGGGCCCGAAGTCGTAGCCCCAGATCCGGTCGTAGATCGTGGAGTGGTCGAGCACGATGCCCGCGTTGCGGACCAGCAGCTCCAGCAGTCCGAACTCGGTGCGGGTCAGTTCCAGCTCGTCCCCGTCCCGCCAGGCGCGCCGGGCCCGCGGGTCCATGCGCAGCCCGGCCGCCTCCAGGTACCGGCCGTCCGTCCCGACCCGGTCGCCGTCGTCCTCGGGCACGTCGTCACCGCCCTCGGGCTCCGCGCGGTCCGTGCGGCGCAGCAGGGCGCGCAGCCGGGCGAAGACCTCCTCGACGTCGAAGGGCTTGACCACGTAGTCGTCGGCGCCCGCGTCCAGGCCCGCGATGCGGTCGGCTGTCTCCACCAGCGCCGTGAGCATCAGGATCGGCGTGGGGTCGCCCTCGGCGCGCAGCTCCCGGCAGACCTGGAGGCCGTCGGCGCCCGGCATCATCACGTCCAGCACCAGGACGTCCGGCCGGGCGCGGTGGGCTTCGGCCAGCGCTTCGACGCCGTCCGCGACCGCGGTGACCCGGTACCCCTCCAGGGTGAGGGCGCGCTCCAGCGCGTGCCGGATCGCGCGGTCGTCTTCGGCGAGCAGAACGGTCCGGGGCACGCGCCCAGTCTGCCAAGGGCGCGCGCCCCGCGACCGGACGGCCGGACTTCTCACCGAGATCTCACCCGGCGGGCCGCAGCGCGGCGAGCCGCTCCGCGAACGGCACGATCCCGTCGGCCTCCGTGACCGGCCCCCCGGCCGCCGCCGCGACCGCCGCCGTGTCCGCCCCCTGGGCCGCCTCCCCCGCCGGCCTCCCGGCCGTGGACAGCCCCGTCATCAGCGCCGCCAGCTGCCCGGCCGCCCGCTCGATCCGTCCGTCCAGCCCCTCGGCGCCCCAGTCCTCCGAGGCGGCGTACACGCCGGTGGGGACGACGACGGCCTTGAGGTAGGCGAAGAGCGGACGCAGCGCGTGCTCCAGGACCAGCGAGTGCCGGGCGGTGCCACCGGTCGCACCGATCAGGACCGGCTTTCCGGCGAGGGCGTCCTCCTCGGTCACGCTCAGCGCGTCGAAGAACGACTTGAACAGTCCGCTGTACGAGGCCGAGAACACCGGCGTGACCACGATCAGCCCGTCCGCCGCCGCGACCGCGTCGAAGGCGGCGGACAGCTGCCGGCCCGGGAAGCCGTTGGTGAAGGTGTGCGCGATCTCCACGGCGAGGTCGCGCAGCTCCACCACCTGGACCTCGGCCGGCGCCCGGTCCGCGGTGGCGGCGGCCAGGCGGTCGGCCAGCAGCCGGGTGGAGGAGGGGACGCTCAACCCCGCGGAGACGACGACGAGCTTCATGCCCGTACTCCTTCCTTGCTTTCCTTGCTTTCCTTGCCCTCCTTGCGGGCGGCGGCCAGCAGCGACGCGTGGTTCGGGGCGTCCGGCACGTCGGCCGGGCGGTTCTTGGCGAACTCCTTGCGCAGCACCGGCACGACCTCCTCGCCGAGCAGGTCGAGCTGCTCCAGAACGGTCTTCAGCGGCAGCCCGGCGTGGTCCATCAGGAAGAGCTGGCGCTGGTAGTCACCGGCGTAGTCGCGGAAGGCGAGGGTCTTCTCGATCACCTGCTGGGGCGAGCCCACCGTGAGCGGGGTCTGCTCGGTGAAGTCCTCCAGGGAGGGACCGTGCCCGTAGACCGGCGCGACGTCGAAGTACGGGCGGAACTCGCGCACCGCGTCCTGGCTGTTCCGCCGCATGAACACCTGCCCGCCGAGGCCGACGATCGCCTGCTCGGGCGTGCCGTGCCCGTAGTGGGCGTAACGGGCCCGGTACAGCTCGACCATGCGCTTGGTGTGGTCCGCGGGCCAGAAGATGTTGTTGTGGAAGAAGCCGTCGCCGTAGTACGCGGCCTGCTCGGCGATCTCCGGGGAGCGGATCGAGCCGTGCCAGACGAACGGTGCGACGCCGTCCAGCGGGCGGGGCGTGGAGGTGAAGCCCTGGAGCGGGGTGCGGAACTTGCCCTCCCAGTTCACGACGTCCTCGCGCCACAGGCGGTGCAGCAGGGCGTAGTTCTCCACGGCGAGGTTGATGCCCTCGCGGATGTCCTTGCCGAACCAGGGGTAGACCGGGCCGGTGTTGCCGCGGCCCATCATCAGGTCCACCCGGCCGTCGGCCAGGTGCTGGAGCATCGCGAAGTCCTCGGCGATCTTCACCGGGTCGTTGGTGGTGATGAGGGTGGTGGAGGTGGAGAGGATCAGCCGCTCGGTGCGGGCCGCGACGTAGCCGAGCATCGTGGTCGGCGACGAGGGCACGAAGGGCGGGTTGTGGTGCTCGCCGGTCGCGAAGACGTCGAGCCCGACCTCCTCGGCCTTCAGCGCGATGGCGACCATGGCCTTGATGCGCTCGCGTTCGGTCGGTGTACGCCCGGTGGTCGGGTCCGGCGTGACGTCGCCGACGGTGAAGATGCCGAACTGCATGGTCGCTCAACCTCCGAGTTGTTGACGGTTCAACTATACCGCCTCCAACGGTGGGGTCCCGGACGTTATTCCGGCCCGGCGCCCGGCCCCGGGGGACGCCCGGCCCCGGGGGACGACCGGCCCGAGTGGCGGACGCCCCCGCCGCCCGCGACGCGGCCCGCGTGCGAAGCTGCCCGCATGCTCGTCCTCCGCTCCGCCGCCCTGTTCGTCGTCGCCGCCCTGTTCGAGATCGGCGGCGCCTGGCTGGTCTGGCAGGGCGTGCGCGAACAGCGCGGCTGGCTCTGGGCGACCGGCGGCGTCCTCGCCCTCGGCGCGTACGGCTTCGTCGCCACCTTCCAGCCCGACGCCCACTTCGGCCGCATCCTCGCCGCGTACGGCGGGATCTTCGTGGCCGGTTCGATCCTGTGGGGCATGGTCGCGGACGGCTACCGCCCGGACCGCTGGGACGTGACGGGCGCGCTGGTCTGCCTCGCCGGGATGGCCGTGATCATGTGGGCGCCGCGCAACGGCGGCTGACTACGCTGGGCGGCGACCGTTCGTGACGTACCCGGGACGCGTCCCCGCGTCACCCGCATGACGAACCAGGAGCAGCCCATGGCCCCCGCAGCAGCCCCGTCCGCCGCCTCGCGCATCGCCGTCGTCACCGGTGCGAGCAGCGGCATCGGCGCCGCCACGGCCCGGCAGCTCGCCGCCGCCGGCTACCGCGTCGTCCTCACCGCCCGCCGCGAGGACCGCATCGAGGCGCTGGCCGAGGAGATCCGGGCGGCCGGCCACCAGGCGACGGCGTACCCGCTGGACGTCACCGACCGCGCGGCCGTCGACGAGTTCGCCACCGCCTTCAAGACGGTCGGCGTCCTCGTCAACAACGCGGGCGGCGCGCTCGGCGCCGACCCGGTCGCGACCGGCGACCCGGACGACTGGCGCCGCATGTACGAGACGAACGTCATCGGCACCCTGAACCTCACCCAGGCCCTGCTCCCCGCGCTGGAGGCGAGCGGCGACGGCACGGTGGTCGTCGTCTCCTCCACCGCCGGCTTCGCCACCTACGAGGGCGGCGCGGGCTACGTCGCCGCCAAGCACGCCGAACACGTCCTCGCCGAGACCCTCCGCCTGGAGATCGTCGGCCGCCCGGTCCGCGTCGTGGAGGTCGCGCCCGGCATGGTGAAGACCGAGGAGTTCGCCCTGACCCGCTTCAGCGGGGACGAGGACAAGGCGGCCAAGGTCTACCAGGGCGTCGCCGCCCCCCTGACCGCCGACGACGTCGCCGACACCATCACGTGGGCGGTCACCCGCCCCGCCCACGTCAACATCGACCTGCTGGTCGTCCGCCCCCGCGCCCAGGCCTCGAACACGAAGGTGCACCGGGAGGGCTGAGGCGGCGGCGCCCCGGGCGTCAGCCCTTCACGCAGACGACCTGCTTCAGCTTCGCCACGACCTCCACGAGGTCCCGCTGCTGCTCGATGACCTGGTCGATCGACTTGTAGGCGCCCGGGATCTCGTCCACGACGCCGGAGTCCTTGCGGCACTCCACGCCTCGCGTCTGCTCCTCCAGGTCCCTGGTGGAGAAGCGGCGCTTGGCGGCGTTGCGGCTCATGCGCCGACCCGCTCCGTGGGACGCGGAGTTGAAGGACTTGTCGTTGCCGAGGCCCTTGACGATGTACGAACCCGTCCCCATGGAGCCCGGGATGATCCCGTAGTCCCCCGAGCCCGCGCGGATCGCGCCTTTGCGGGTGACCAGCAGGTCCATGCCGTCGTACCGCTCCTCCGCCACGTAGTTGTGGTGGCAGGAGATCTCCCGCTCAAAGGCCGGCTTCGCCTTCTTGAACTCCTTGCGGACCACGTCCTTCAGGAGCGCCATCATGAGGGTGCGGTTGTACTTGGCGTACTCCTGCGCCCAGAACAGGTCATTGCGGTACGCCGCCATCTGCGGGGTGTCCGCGACGAACACCGCGAGGTCGCGGTCGACCAGCCCCTGGTTGTGCGGGAGCTTCTGGGCGACGCCGATGTGGTGCTCGGCCAGCTCCTTGCCGATGTTCCGGGAACCGGAGTGCAGCATCAGCCAGACAGAACCGGTCGTATCTGTGCATACTTCGACAAAATGATTCCCGGATCCGAGCGTTCCCATCTGCTTCCCGGCCCGCTCGTGACGGAACTTGACCGCTTCGGCGACCCCGTCGAACCGCCCCCAGAAGTCGTCCCACCCGCCGGTCGCCAGTCCGTGGAAGCGGCCCGGGTCGACGGGGCTGTCGTGCATCCCCCGGCCCACCGGGATGGCCTGCTCGATCTTCGACCGCAGCCGCGAGAGGTCACCGGGCAGGTCGTTCGCCGTCAGGGACGTCCGCACCGCCGACATCCCGCAGCCGATGTCCACGCCCACCGCGGCCGGGCACACCGCGTCCCGCATCGCGATCACGGAACCGACGGTCGCCCCCTTGCCGTAGTGCACGTCCGGCATGACGGCGAGGCCCTTGATCCACGGCAGGGTCGCGACATTGCGCAGCTGCTGGAGCGCCCCGTCCTCGACCGTCGCCGGGTCGGCCCACATCCGGATCGGCACCTTCGCGCCCGGCATCTCCACGTACGACATGACGTCCTCATTCCCCCGGAAAACATACAGAAGTCTCAAAGCGCAAAACCGGCGCCAAGGGCAGCCAAAAGGACGACTGACCGGCGTTCACGGCGGCTCGTGCGATACACATTGTCTTCTGGGGACGCCCCCGCGCGGCAAGCGAATAACCAGCGGGGACACTGGAGTACCGACCCACACACCGGCGAGAGGAGCCGTACCGTGCAGCGGAAGGCCTATGTACCCGGCATCGCCGCCGCCCTGGCGGCGTTGCTGGCCGGCTGCACCGGCGGCTCGGGCGACGGCGCCACGGCGGACGACTCCAATCCGGGCCGGCCCGGCGTCGCGACCGAGGCAGCCGAGCCCGGCAGGTACCGCACCCTCCCGGAACCGTGCGGCGCGGTGGGCGACAAGGCGCTCGACTCGCTGCTGCCCGGCATCCAGGAGATCACGGACGAGGAGCAGCGCGCGAAGGCGTACGCCGGCGAGGCGACCCTCGCGTACGACACCGACCGCAAGGTCGGCTGCCGTTGGAAGGTGGAGTCGGCCGACGCCACCAACCACCTCTTCGTCGACTTCGAGCGGGTGGTGTCGTACGACAACTCCGTGAGCGACGACAGTCAGGCCGAACAGCTCTTCGCGAAGCAGGTGGAGGCCGCCGACCTGCCCGAACCGGTCGTCTCCGAGTCCGAGTCGGGGCCGGGGTCGGAGCCGCCGTCGGCATCCGCGTCGGGGTCCGCGTCCTCCTCCGACACCGCGTCGCCCGGCACGTCCGCCACCACCCGGCCGTCCGGCTCCGCGTCGTCCACCGCCCCCTCGTCGAGCGCGTCCTCCGGTGCCACGCCCACCGACCTCCAGCCCCGGCTCCTCGACGACCTGGGCGACGAGGCGCTGGTCGACGACGAGCTGAGCAGCTCCGGTTCGACGGCGAAACGGCGCACGGTGACTGTGGCGTTCCGCACGTCGAACGTCGTGGTGACCATCGAGTACGCGGAGCAGTCGGCGATGCTCGGCGTCGTCCCCGACAGCGAGGAAATGCAGGACATGGCGCGGAAACTGGCCTCCCAGCTCGCGGACTCGCTGAGCGGTTGAGCCCGGCGGGGGCTCCCCCGTGCCCCCGGGTGAAGCCCTCGAAGAGGAGCCGCACACTTTCCCCACCGCGTACGGTGACCCCTCGGACCCGTTCCGACCGCAGGAACCACGAGTGCCATGAGTGAAGGAACCATGCAGCGACGAGCCCAGTGTGACCAGCGAGCGAAGCGACTCCCCCGTGTTGTCTGCGCGGCGGCCGCCGTCCCCCTGATGCTGGTGGCAGCCGGCTGCTCCTCGGACTCCGGCTCCGACGACGCCAAGGACAAGGCCGCGGACAAGCCGGCCGCGTCCACGAGCGCGAGCCCGTCCCCGACGGTGGAGGCGGCCGCGTACGCGAAGCTGCCCGAGCCCTGCTCGGTCCTGGCGAAGAAGACGCTGAAGGACCTGGTGCCCAAGGCCGATTCCGGCAAGGAGGGCGCGTCGAACGACACGGCGACGCGCGGCAGTTGCTCCTGGGACAGCCTCGACGACAACGGCGTGGACGGCTCCCAGTTCCGCTGGCTGAGCGTGTCGATGCTGCGCTTCGACTCGGACGCCGCGCGCGGTGCGGGCGACGAGCTGGCGCACGACTACTACACGAAGCAGCTCCAGGACGCCCAGACCGCCGAGGGCGCCAAGAGCATGAAGACCACGCCGGTGAACGGCACGGGCGACGAGGCGTCGGTCGTGCGGTACGACCTGAAGAAGAAGGAAGGCACCTTCAAGCAGCAGACGGTCGTGACACGCGTCGAGAACGTCGTCGTGACCGTCGACTTCAACGGTGCGGGCCTGGCCGGCGACGACACCCCCGACGCCGACGACCTGGTCAAGGACGCCCAGAAGGCGGCCAAGGAAGCGGTCGCGGCGGTGGCGAAGGCCAACGGCGGTGCCGCGACGCCCTCCAAGTCCGCCTCGGGCTCGGGCTCCGGGTCGGAGTCGAAGGCGCCGTCGAAGGGTTCCGAGACGTCGTCCAAGGCCCCGGCCAAGGCGTCGTAGAGGACGAGCCGACGGGCCGTACCGACCACCGGCCACCCGTTCCCCGCACACATGTGCCACTCTGTTGCGCGCAACAACAGGCACTGGGAGGGGAGTACGGGTGGCCGCGCCACTAGAGCTGACCCGGACGCATCGCGTTCTCATCGGCATGGTCGTCTTCGGTGCCGTCATCATCGCCGGGATCGGCTTCGCCGGTTCGTACGCGGCGGTGCGGGAACTGGCCCTGCAGAAGGGCTTCGGGAACTTCAGCTACGTCTTCCCCATCGGCATCGACGCGGGCATCTGCGTCCTGCTGGCCCTGGACCTGCTGCTGACCTGGATCCGCATCCCGTTCCCGCTGCTGCGCCAGACCGCGTGGCTGCTGACGGCGGCGACGATCGCCTTCAACGGCGCCGCCGCCTGGCCCGACCCGCTCGGCGTCGGTATGCACGGCGTGATCCCCATCCTGTTCGTGGTGTCCGTCGAGGCCGCCCGGCACGCGATCGGCCGGATCGCCGACATCACCGCCGACAAGCACATGGAGGGCGTCCGCCTCACCCGCTGGCTGCTCTCGCCGGGGCCGACCTTCCTGCTCTGGCGCCGCATGAAGCTGTGGGAGCTGCGCTCCTACGAGCAGGTGATCAAGCTGGAGCAGGAGCGGCTGGTCTACCAGGCCCGGCTGCGCTCCCGCTTCGGGCGCGGCTGGCGCCGCAAGGCCCCGGTGGAGTCCCTGATGCCGCTGCGCCTGGCCCGCTACGGCGTCCCCCTGTCCCAGACCGCCCCGGCGGGCCTCGCCGCGGCGGGCATCGAGCCGGCCCTGCTGCCCCCGGCGCCCCGGCCCGAGGAGACGGGCCCGCAGGCGGCCCCCGCGGCGGAACAGCGTCCCGAACTGGCCGGCGCCCAGCCGCAGGAGCGGGAGCCCGGGCCGGACGCGCCCACCGAGGACCGCAACCCGTGGCTGCACGCCCGGGACCCGCAGACCGTGGAGTACCACGGCGGCTACGACCCGGACTTCGACCCCGAGCAGTACGCCCACTGGGCGGAGGAGCAGCGGCAGGCCGAGCAGTACCGGGAGCAGTTCGAGGAGGAGCCGCCGCCGCAGGAGCCGTCCCCCGAGGAGACCGGCAGCTTCCCGATCCCGGTGGGCCCGACCCGCACGCGCGAGCTGGGCGAGGGCGGCGGCACGGCCGAGCCGCCGCCGACGCCGGAGGACTACTACACCGTCTTCCGGAAGTCGATCGACGGCAGCTACCCCACGGCCGCCCAGTTCCGGGACGACGTGGAGGCGACCTTCGGCGTGCCGCTCGCTCCGCGGGAGGCCGACCGGATGGTGAAGGTCTTCAGCGAACGCCACACGCGGGAGCTCCAGGAGGAGCACATCGCGTAACCGCGGGCGCCTCGCGCCCGCAGCGCACCACGCGACCGGCAGACGCCTCGCGCAGACCCAGGCGCAGCCCCCGGGCGCACCGCGCCCGGCGGGCGAAAGGGGCCCTCCGTCGGCGGAGGGCCCCTTTCGCCGTGGCGCCTGCCTACTCCCCGAGCAGGGTCCGCACCCGCTCCTGCCCCACCGCCAGCAGCAGCGTGGGCAGCCGCGGGCCGGTGTCGCGGCCGACGAGCAGGTGGTAGAGCAGCGCGAAGAAGGACCGCTGGGCGGCCTTGATCTCCGCCGGCAGCTCCTTGGGCGTGGCGTCGGCGGAGAAGCCCGCCTGGACCTTGGGCACGCCATAGACGAGGTGGGTGAGCCCGTCCAGCGACCAGTGCTCGGCGAGCCCGTCGAGCAGCAGCCGCAGCGACTGCCGGCCCTGCTCGTCGAGGGACTTCAGCAGCTCGGCGTCGGGCTCCCCGCGCACGATGGTCCGCTGGTCGGCGGGGACGTGGGTGTTGATCCACGCCTCGGCCTTGTCGTACCGGGGCCGGGCCTCCGCGAGCGTCCCCAGCGGGTCGGCCGGGTCCAGCTCGCTGAGGATGCGCAGCGCCTGGTCCTCGTGTCCGGCGGTGATGTCGGCCACGGACGCCAGCGTCCGGTACGGCAGCGGCCTGGGCGTGCGCGGCAGCTCACCGGCGGCCGTGCGGACGGCGCGCGCGTGGGCGGCCACGTCGGCGGGCAGGGCGGTGCCGTCGGCGACCTTGGCGTCGAGGCGGTCCCACTCGTCGTAGAGGCGCTGGATCTCCTGGTCGAAGGCGATCTTGAAGGACTGGTTGGGCCGGCGGCGGGCGTACAGCCAGCGCAGCAGCTGCGGCTCCATGATCTGGAGCGCGTCGGCCGGGGTGGGCACCCCGCCCTTCGACGAGGACATCTTCGCCATGCCGCTGATGCCGACGAACGCGTACATCGGCCCGATCGGCTGCTCACCGCCGAAGATGCCGACGATCTGCCCGCCGACCTGGAACGACGACCCGGGCGACGAGTGGTCCACGCCACTGGGCTCGAAGATCACGCCCTCGTAGGCCCAGCGCATCGGCCAGTCGACCTTCCAGACCAGCTTGCCGCGGTTGAACTCGCTGAGCCGGACCGTCTCGGAGAAGCCGCACGCGGTGCAGGCGTAGGTCAGCTCGGTCGAGTCGTCGTCGTAGGCGGTGACCGTCGTCAGGTCCTTCTCGCAGTTGCCGCAGTACGGCTTGTACGGGAAGTACCCGGCGGAGCCGGAGCTGCCGTCGTCCTCGGCGGCGGCGCCGGAGCCCTCGGCGGCCTCCAGCTCGGCCTCGTCGACCGGCTTCTGCTGCTGCTTCTTCGGCGCGGCCTTCTTCGTCCGGTACTGGTCGAGGATCGCGTCGATGTCCTGCCGGTGCCGCATGGCGTGCAGGACCTGCTCGCGGTAGACACCGGAGGTGTACTGCTCGGTCTGGCTGATCCCGTCGAACTCGACGCCCATCTCGGCGAGCGAGGCGACCATCGCGGCCTTGAAGTGCTCGGCCCAGTTCGGGTGCGAGGAGCCCTTCGGCGCGGGGACGGAGGTGAGGGGCTTGCCGATGTGCTCGGCCCACGACTCGTCCACCCCGGCGACGCCGGCCGGCACCTTGCGGTAGCGGTCGTAGTCGTCCCAGGAGATCAGGTGCCGGACCTGGTGGCCCCGGCGGCGCACCTCGTCGGCGACCAGGTGCGGGGTCATGACCTCGCGCAGGTTGCCGAGGTGGATGGGGCCGGACGGAGAGAGTCCGGACGCGACGACGACGGGTTTGCCCGGTGCACGGCGCTCCGACTCGGCGATGACCTCGTCCGCGAAACGGGAGACCCAGTCGGTGGTCTCTGTGCTCTGAGCCACGATCGGCACGTCCTCTTCCCTGGTTCCCTGGAATTCCCAGGACTTCTGCTGAGCAGCCGGTACGGTCGCACGGCTGACCGCTCCATTCTCCCAGCCCGGCCCGCATCCGCGAAAACGGCTTTTCACCGCGTGGGATACTCGGGTTCCGTAGCTAAAGACAGCCTCACTCCCGGAACCCCGAGCAGAACGGCGAACCACTCCATGGCCTCGGTCACGTCCCTCAGCGACTCCGTCCAGCAGCATCTCGCGTCCGCCCTCACGGCCACCCGGCCGGAGGCCGCCGGCGCCGACCCGCTGCTGCGACGAAGCGACCGGGCGGACTACCAGGCCAACGGCATCCTCGCCCTGGCCAAGAAGGCCAAGGCGAACCCGCGGGAGCTGGCCACCGAGGTCGTCGCGCACCTCACCACCGGTGACCTGATCAAGGAGGTCGAGGTCTCCGGGCCCGGCTTCCTCAACATCACCGTCGGCGACCGCGCGATCATCGGGAACCTCGCCGCGCGGTACGCGGACGAGACCGGCCGGCTGGGCGTGCCGTACGCCGAGCGGCCGGGCACGACGGTGATCGACTACGCCCAGCCGAACGTGGCGAAGGAGATGCACGTCGGCCACCTGCGTTCCGCGGTGATCGGCGACGCCCTGCGCGGCATGCTCGACTTCACCGGCGAGAAGACCATCGGCCGGCACCACATCGGCGACTGGGGCACCCAGTTCGGCATGCTCATCCAGTACCTGTTCGAGCACCCCGGCGAGCTGGCCCCCGCGGCCG
This sequence comes from Streptomyces sp. NPDC041968, assembly GCF_055589025.1. Lineage (NCBI taxonomy): Bacteria > Bacillati > Actinomycetota > Actinomycetes > Kitasatosporales > Streptomycetaceae > Streptomyces > Streptomyces sp. NPDC041968. Next base: position 459,608 of record NZ_JBVJCB010000005.1, read on the forward strand.
ACGTCGACGGCGAGCAGGCCATGAGCAACCTGAACCGGGTGTACAAGGCCTCGCGTGCCCTCTTCGACTCCGACGAGGAGTTCAAGGAGCGGGCCCGCAGGCGGGTCGTCGCCCTCCAGTCCGGCGACAAGGAGACGCTCGAACTGTGGCAGCAGTTCGTGGACGAGTCGAAGGTCTACTTCTACTCCGTCTTCGAGAAGCTCGACATGGAGATCCGCGACGAGGAGATCGTCGGCGAGTCCGCGTACAACGAGGGGATGCCCGAGACCGCCCGCCTCCTGGAGGAGATGGGCGTCGCGGTGCGTTCCGAGGGCGCGCTCGTCGTCTTCTTCGACGAGATCCGCGGCAAGGACGACCAGCCGGTCCCGCTGATCGTGCAGAAGGCGGACGGCGGCTTCGGCTACGCGGCCTCCGACCTGACCGCGGTCCGCAACCGCGTCGGTGACCTGCACGCGACCACGCTGCTGTACGTCGTGGACGTGCGCCAGTCGCTGCACTTCCGGATGGTCTTCGAGACGGCCCGCCGGGCCGGCTGGCTGAACGACGACGTCACCGCGCACAACATGGGCTACGGCACGGTGCTCGGCGCCGACGGCAAGCCCTTCAAGACGCGCGAGGGCGAGACCGTGCGGCTGGAGGACCTGCTGGACGAGGCGGTGCAGCGGGCCGCCGAGGTGGTCCGGGAGAAGGCGCGTGACCTCACCGAGGACGAGATCCAGGAGCGGGCCGCGCAGGTCGGTATCGGCGCCGTGAAGTACGCGGACCTGTCGACGTCGCCGAGCCGGGACTACAAGTTCGACCTGGACCAGATGGTCTCGCTCAACGGCGACACCAGCGTGTACCTCCAGTACGCGTACGCCCGTATCCGGTCCATCCTCCGCAAGGCCGGCGAGGTCCGCCCCGCGGCCCACCCGGGGCTGGACCTGCACGAGGCGGAGCGCGCGCTGGGCCTGCACCTGGACGCGTTCGGCAGCACGGTCTTCGAGGCGGCGGCGGAGTACGCCCCGCACAAGCTGGCCGCGTACCTGTACCAGCTGGCGTCGCTGTACACGTCCTTCTACGACAAGTGCCCGGTCCTCAAGGCCGACACCCCGGAGCAGGTGGAGAACCGCCTGTTCCTGTGCGACCTCACGGCCCGCACCCTGCACCAGGGGATGGCGCTGCTGGGCATCCGGACGCCCGAGCGGCTCTGACCCGGCGGGCCGGGACGCACCCGGCCCGCCCGTCAGACGTCAGGCGTAGTAGTGGATCGTCCCGCGCAACGCCGGCTCGGCGCCCTCGCAGTGCTGGACGAACGTGGCGGCGAAGGCGGTGACCACGCCGTCCTCGCCGCGGGCCAGCCTGGTGAGGGTCAGGGTCCCCTCACTGGCGTTGCACCCGCCGAAGCCGGACACGTCGAGGCCGGCCACGCCGGGTCCGTTGCCGCGTTCCGTCCGGTAGGTGCGTCCGGCCTCGAAGCGCTCGCCGGCCGGCGGGACGAGCAGGGCCGACCAGGTCTCGCGCTTGCCGGACACGTCGTACTGGAGACCGCCGGTGCCCCACTCCTGGAGTGAGAAGAGGCTGGTGGCGCCGGTGTGGGTGCCGCTCCTGCCCTGGCCGGGGTAGTCGCCGGGCTCGCTGGCATAGGTGAAGGACAGCGGGAAGGCGCGGTACTTGACGACGCCCTTGAGGACCGGGGCGTCGGCCGCCTCGCAACGCTGCGTGTAGGTCGCGTCCAGCACGGTGACCGCGCCGGTCGCGTCCGCCTCGATCTGGTTGACCGAGAACTGCCCGTAGACCTGGTTGCAGCCGCGCGAGTCGCCGCTGACGTCGAGACCCGGGGCCCGCCCGGTGCGCGAGGACGCCCGTTCCGCGCCGCGGTAGACCCCGGGGTGGAGCTTCTCCCCTTGCGGAGCGGCCAGTTCGACGGTCCACCAGTCGGTCTCGTTCTCGATCCTGACGGTCAGCGCCTCCCTCTCCCCGGTCACGGTGATGTCCGCCGTCCCGGGCGTGTAGGCGACGCTTCCGCCCTGCCCGACCCAATCGCCGGACGCGCTGGTGTGGCTGTACTTGGTGACGGCCACCGGTGTCCCGGTCGCCGCCACGGCGGGCGCCGACAGGCCGGCCGTCAGGCCGATCGTCGCGGTCAGGCCCGCCAGCGTGCCGAGCAGGGCACGCCGCCATCCGGTGCGGATGCGCACGGATGCCTCCCCCTCATGAGGCGGGCGCCCCTGGAGGCGCCCGAACTGATTGTGCACAACACGGAGTTGACTATCCCCCACTGCTTCACACAAACCACTGGAAGCGCACATTCCCCAACGCGCTCCCCCGACCGTCAGACGGTCAGCCGCAACCCCTCGGGCGCGTCGATGCCGAACTCCTCCGCCAGCACCCGGCGGACCTCCGCCTCGTCCCCCGGTTTCCGCTCGGTCACCACGCCGTCGGCCCCGGTCCTCGTGAGGACACCGCCGTCGAGCGCCAGGTGCCCGTCGGGCAGCAGCCGCTGCACGTAGGGCCGCCGCGAGAACGGGGAGCGCGGATTCGTTGCGACGTGCCAGTTGACGACCTCGTAGTCGGACGCCTCGAACGGCTCCCGGGTGAAGGCGTACTGGGCCTGCCAACCGCCTTCCGCGCCGGGCCGGTACGCCTCCAGCACCCACGTCTCCAGCGGCCCGCGTCGCGGCGCGTGCACCAGCCGGTGCCGGCGTCCGGCGCCGTGGAACTCGGTGTCCGCCGCGAGCGGCACCGGCTCCAGCAGAGAGCCGACGGCACCGAAGCCGACGTCGGCCAGGTACGGTCGCGGGTCGCCGGGCACCTCGGCCAGGAGCGCCATGTGGGTGCGCGGACGGTCCTCGAAGCGCTCCGCGCCGACGACGACCCGCGCGGTCAGCCGGGTCACCCCGAACCCCAGCGTCTCCAGGGCGGCCGCGAACAGGGTGTTGTGCTCGTAGCAGTAGCCCCCGCGACGGCGGCCGTGCACCAGCTTGGCCATCAGGTCGGACAGGGCGAGGGAGGGCGCCGTGCCGCCGACGGCGTCGAGGTTCTCGAACGGGATGGCCCGCAGGTGGGCGAGGTGCACCCCGCGGAGCGTGGCCGCGTCGGGCCGCCGCTCCCCCTCCCAGCCGATCCGGTCGAGGTAGGCGTCGAGGTCGAGGGGCGTCGTCGTCGGCACGGTCGCAGGCATGCCCTCACGGTACGTGCGCGCGTGACGCCCCTGCCTCGGCTCTTCGTCCTAGGACCGGTCCTACGCCCCCCGCGGCGCCGCCTCCCGCAGTGCCGCCCCCAGCCGCCGCAGCCCCTGCGTGATCTCGTCCGGCGTCTGCGTCACGAAGCACAGCCGCAGCGTCGCGCGGTCGGGTTCCCCGGCGTGGAAGGGGGCGCCGGGCACGTACGCCACGTCGTGCCGGACCACCCCGGGGAGCAGGGCGGTCGTGTCGTAGCCGTCCGGCAGCCGCGCCCACAGGAACATGCCGCCCTCGGGACGGCTCCACGCCGACCCCGCCGGGAGCGCGTCCGCCAGACCGGCGAGCATCGCGTCCCGGCGTGCGCCGTAGGCTCCGGCGACCCGGGCGACGTGCGCGTCCAGGTCCCGGTCGGCCAGGTACCGGGCGGCGGCCAGCTGGTTGACCGTCGGGGTGTGCAGGTCGGCGGCCTGCTTGGCCACCGCACAGGCCCGGCGCAGCGCGGCGGGGGCCCGCAGCCAGCCGAGGCGCAGGCCGGGCGCCATGACCTTGGAGAAGGAGCCCAGCAGCACGGTCCGGTCCCGGGCCCCGTCGTGGGAGGCGATCCACGGCAGCCGCTCGCCCGCGAAGCGCAGCTCCCCGTACGGGTCGTCCTCGACGATCCACAGCCCGCAGCGGCCGGCAATCTCGGCCACGGCGGCACGGCGCGCGGCGGGGAGGGTGCGGCCGGTGGGGTTCTGGAAGGTGGGGACGGTGTAGAGCAGCTTGGGCCGCTCGCGCAGCACCAGCTCCTCCAGCGCCTCGGGGTCCATGCCGTCCTGGTCCCCGGGCACGGCGACGACCCGGGCGCCCGCGAAGCCGAAGGCCTGGAGCGCGGCCAGGTAGCAGGGGTTCTCGACGAGGACGGTGTCGCCGGGTTCGATCAGGGCGGTGGCGAGCAGCGACAGGGCCTGCTGCGAACCGGTGGTGACGAGGAGGTCGTCGGGGTCGGTGTCCAGCCCGCGGACCGAGGTGCGGGCGGCCAGTGCGGCCCGCAACGCGGGCTCGCCCTCCGTGGTCGAGTACTGGAGCGCCCGCGCGGGCTGCTCGGCGAGGACGTCCCGGTACGCGGCGGCGATGCCCTCCGCGTCGAACAGCTCCGGAGCCGGCAGCCCGCCCGCGAAGTTGATCACCTCGGGGCGGGCGGTGACGGCGAGGATGTCCCGTACGGGCGACCCGCCGATCGACCGGGCCCGTGCGGCGAGCGACGGCGGGGAGGCGGAGGGTGCGGGCGCGTTCTCAGTCACGGTCATGCCCGCACCCTAGGAAACCGCGTGCCGTCTACACGCGGGTTTCCGCGATCCGGACACCCCTACGGCCGCCGCGTGTTCGGCCCCTCCGGCGCCCCGGCCCCACCCGCCTCACCCCGCCGGGACGAACTCCCAGGCGTCGCTGCCGAGGGGATACGCGTAGTAGGAGCTGTCCTTGGAGGCGCTGGTGCGGAACGGACGGCCGTTGTCGTCGACGCGCACCGTGCCCTCCCGCCCCCCGCTCGACCACTCCAGCTCCAGGTACCAGCTGACGTCGTGGCCGCTGGTGTGCGCGTCGACACGGAAGACCTCGGGGTCGGACTCGCTCACCTTGTACGGGAAGTTCCGCTGCCCCCCGACCGGCATCACCAACGGGTTGCCCAGGTCGAGGGCGACGTCGAAGTCCTTGGGGTCCACCTGGCCGCCGCAGCCGTTGCCCATCACGTACTGGTCCCAGCCCAGCGGCGGCCTGCTGCTCACCACGCGCACGTGCAGGCCCGTCAGGACCACGGTCTCCGCGCCGGTTCCCTGCACGGTCAGGACGGCCGTCTGCCGGTTCGCCGAGACCGCGCCGTAGGCGGTGGCCCAGCCGACCGCGTCCTGCTGGGGCGGCGGCGGCAGCACGTTCTTCGGACTGCGGTCCACCAGGAACGCGTGCTCGCAGGGGGTGTCCCAGTAGTACGGGGTGGTCGACACGGTGAGCGGAGGGCCGGTGTCGGCGGCGCGGCGGCTCGGCCCGGCGGTGCTCCCGCCCGGCGCGGACGCGGACGCGGAGGGCGAGGCGGACCGGGGCGCCGACGCGGACGCGGAGGCGGACGGCGAGGAGGAACGGCTGGGGGACGCCGACCGGGTGGCGGTCGCCGACCCCGAGACGGAGGCCCGCGCGGCGGCCCCGGCCGGTCCGCGGCGGCCGCTTTCGTCACCGCCGGTGCCCGGCACCAGGTTGACCACCAGGGCCACGGCGGCGCTGACGGCGACGACGCCGATCGCGGCGTACAGGGCCGTGCGCGGCACCCGGCGGCGTGGCGCCTTTGGGTCGGACGGCGCGGGCGGGAGCGGCGGGGTGCCGTCCGCGCCCGCCCCGAAGGCGTCGGCGGCCCCGGCGACCTCCGCCCCCTCGGCCCCCTCGGCGACTTCGGCGACTTCGGCGACTTCGGCGTCCCTCACCGCGTGCGACTCGGCGGTTCCCGCCCCCTTCGGGGCGCTCCCCTCCTCCTTCTTCACGCCGCGCAGCGCGTCCGCGCGGATCCAGCGGCGGTGGAGTTCGAGCACCTCGTCGGGGGTCGCCCGGCACACCCGGGCGAGGCGCTCGACCGGGGCGAACTCGGTGGGTACGACCTCCCCGCTGACGTACCGGTGGAGGGTCGAGGCGCTCATGTGCAGCCGCTTGCCCAGTGCTCCGTAACTGAGCCCGGACCGCTCCTTCAACTCCCGCAGCAGTCCCGCGAAATCGTCCCCCGCCACCCGTTCCTCCCTCTCCCCGCATCCCCGTACGGCGTCCCAGCAGGATGCCGTTCCCCCAGGTCAGAGCCGTCCCGGCATCCCATTGTCCCGCATCCTCCGGCACCGCTGGCGACCGGGACGGACCCGGCCCCAAGCTGTGGTCATCCAAGCAGCCGCTCCCGGCCGACGGTCGAGCGGCTCACCCCAACTCCTCCCGAAGGGGCACCAGTCATGTCCGCACGCACCACCCGTACCCGCCTGTTCGCCGCCACCACCGTCGCGCTGGCCGCGCTCGCCCTGACGGCCTGCGAGGGCGACGGATCGGACACGGGCGCCTCGTCCCCGTCCTCCGCCGCCCCGGCCGGACAGCAGAGCGAACAGCCCACCGGCGGGAAGGAGTCGGCCGGGGACACGGAGGCCGACGGCACCAAGGAGACGAACGGCTCCGCAGGCTCGGCCGCCTCCTCCGGTTCCGCCGGTTCCGCAGGCGCTTCCGACTCCGGCTCCGCCGGCACCGCCGGTTCGTCCGGCACCTCGGGCGGCACCGGCGGCGAGGACTCCGACCTGCCCGGCAAGTGCTCCGCAGCCGACGTCGAGATCACCGCGACGGAGGTTCCCCGCCCGCTCAACCACCTGCTGCTGACCGCCACCAACACCGGCTCGAAGACCTGCATGCTCCCGCAGTACCCGGCGGCCCGCTTCGGCGAGGCGCAGTCGGTGCCGCCGGTCGCGGAGTCGACCAAGCCGCAGTCGCTGACCGGCGTCCAGCCCGGTGAGGCCGGCTACGCCGGGGTCCTGCTCTCGGCCGGCGACGGCAGCGGCGAGAACGGCTACCGGACCGACACCCTCACGATCCCCTTCGAGGACGGCTCCATCGCCACCGTCGCCCTGCCCTCCGGCGGCGTGTACGTCGACACCGCGCTGACGGTCACCTACTGGCAGACCGACATGGACGCGGCCCTCAGCCACTGAAGGGGTGCCCGCACCCCCTGCACGAAGCACCGGGGGAGGTCGCTCAGCGCAGCGTGCGAGCGACCTCGGTGGCCCAGTAGGTCAGGATGTTGCGCGCGCCGGCCCGCTTGATGCCGGTGAGCGCCTCGATGATGGCCCGGTCGCGGTCGATCCAGCCCTTCTCGGCGGCGGCCTCGATCATCGAGTACTCGCCGGAGATCTGGTAGGCGGCGACGGGCACGTCCGAGGCCTCGGCGACCTTGGCCAGGATGTCGAGGTAGGGGCCGGCCGGCTTCACCATCACCATGTCGGCGCCCTCCTCCAGGTCGAGGGCCAGCTCCCGCATCGCGTCCCGCGCGTTGGCGGCGTCCTGCTGGTAGGTCTTCCGGTCCCCCCGCAGGGAGGACCCGACGGCCTCCCGGAAGGGCCCGTAGAAGGCGGAGGCGTACTTGACCGTGTAGGCGAGGACGGCGACGTCCTCTCGCCCGATCTGGTCGAGCGCGTCCCGGACGACGCCGATCTGCCCGTCCATCATCCCGCTGGGCCCCACCACGTGGGCGCCCGCGTCGGCCTGGACCTGCGCCATCTCGGCGTACCGCTCCAGGGTGGCGTCGTTGTCGACGCGCCCCTGGGCGTCCAGCACCCCGCAGTGCCCGTGGTCCGTGAACTCGTCGAGACACAGGTCGGACATGACGAGCAGCTCGTCCCCGACCTCGGCCCGCACGTCCCGCAGCGCGACCTGGAGAATCCCGTCCGGGTCGGTGCCGGCCGTACCGGCCGCGTCCTTCTTCTCGTCCTCCGGCACCCCGAAGAGCATGATCCCGGAGACCCCGGCCTCGACCGCCTCCGCGGCGGCCTTCTTCAGGGAGTCCCGGGTGTGCTGCACGACGCCGGGCATCGCGCCGATCGGCACCGGCTCGCTCACACCCTCGCGGACGAAGGCGGGGAGGATGAAGTCGGCGGGGTGCAGCCGGGTCTCGGCGACCATCCGACGCATGACGGGGGTGCTCCGCAGCCGCCGGGGCCGGGTGCCGGGAAAGGATCCGTACGTCGACATACCACCTACGCTACGCCCGCCCCACCCGTGCCTTTGCCGACGAGGAGTCGGACCCGGCCGCTCTTGACCTCAAGTCCGGTCGAGCTTCTACGGTCGCTCCCACGCACACCGGACAAGGGAGTGACCATGCGGTACACGCACACCGACGCCGAACTGGTGAAGCAGCCGATCGGCTACTGGAGCTGGGCCGCCTACAAGTCCGTCATCGACCGCACCCGCGCCGCCCTCGACGGGATCGGCACGACCCAGCCCCAGTGGTGGGTCCTCAACCAGGTCGCCGACGCCCCGAAGGCCCGCGAGGAGGTGTCCGCCCTCCTGCGGAACTACCTCGACACGGGCCAGGAGATGGAACCGGAGATCGACGCGACCATCGCGCGGGGCTGGATCACCCAGAGCCCCGACGGCCACCTGAGCCTCACCCCCGAGGGCAGGGCCTTCCGGGAGAAGGCCGCCGCACTCCAGAGCGAGCTGTGGGCGGAACGCCACGCCGGCATCTCCGACGCGGAGTACCTGACCACCATGAAGGTGCTCCAGCGCTTCATCCACAACACCGGCGGGAAGGCCTGGCACCACTAGCGCGCGGCGGGCGGCCCGGCCGGCGGCCACGGCACGTCGGCCAGCAACGGGATCAGCGCCTCCTCCTCGTGGTCGAGGTGGGCGTCCAGCTCCGCCGACATCGCCGCCAGCTCCGCACGGAAACGCCGTGGGTCGGCGATGTGGATGTCCGCCAGCAGCGCCGCCAGGTCGGCCTGGACGCGGGCGATCGCGCGGTGTTCGCCGGCGAGCCGGTCGAAGACGCCGGCCAGATGGGGGTGGTGACGGGCGATCCCCGGGAAGAGGTGCCCGTCCTCACTCACGTGATGGAACTCCAGCGCCTGGCAGAACGCCAGGCACCGCTGCCGGATCTGGAGCCCGAGGTCGGCCGGCGCACCGGCACCCCGGCGCGCGAAGTGCGCCTCGGTCTCGGCCCGCACCTGACGCACCTGCCCCCGCAGCCAGGTGTGGACCTCGAGCAGCTTGTCGGCGAGCGTGCGGACCTCCGCCGGGCCCTCCCATCCCTCGGGCTCGGCCCGCTCCAGCACCACCCCCGGGGGCAGCGGTCCGGCCGTCGGCACGGCGAGGGCCTCGAAGGAGTCGGTACCGATCTCGACACCGACCACGGGACGGGCCAGCACGTCGCGGTACCAGGCGGGGCGGTCCGGACCGGGGCCGGACACGAGGACCAGGAGGGAGTCCCCGTGGCGGACGTGTCCGAGCCGCGTGGTGCGCGGCGCCCCCGTCCCGGCGTCGGTGGTGGTCAGCAGGAGCAGGTTCCCGTCCTCGGCGGTGACGGGTCGCGGGAAAGGCGTGGGCATACGGTTGCGTGTCTCCATGACAGCGGACCGCGACGGACGTCACGGCGCCGGAAAAGGGGCGAGGCGAGGCGGAGGAACGACGACGACGTGCGGATGCGCTACGTCGGGTCAGGGCGCGGAGTGCGAACTCATCACGTACCCCTTGAAGAAGGGCGCTCGCCCGATCGCCGGCCGGCCCACTGCTCTTTGACCGGCGCCACGCGGCACCGCCCTCATTACACGCACCCGTCGACCGACTGTCAACGGAGTTCCGGCACGGGCCCGGCGCCCCACGCACATGGCCCGCACCCGGGTTTCGGGTGCGGGCCATGTCCGCGGATCAGTCAGTCGCGACACCTCACGTCGAGAAGCGACACCTCACGTCGAGGAGCGACGCCTGCGCGCCCCCGGCCGCCGCTCGCTCGGCCGGGTCACCGGGTCCCCGGCCTCCAGGGCCGCCGCCCGGCGCGCCAGGCCGAAGTCGGCCAGGGCCTCCGCCAGCTTGTGGACGGACGGCTCGGGGGCCATGACGTCCACCCGCAGCCCGTGCTCCTCGGCCGTCTTGGCCGTGGCCGGGCCGATGCACGCGATCACGGTGACGTTGTGCGGCTTGCCCGCGATCCCCACCAGGTTCCGCACGGTGGACGACGAGGTGAACAGCACCGCGTCGAAGCCGCCGCCCTTGATCGCCTCGCGGGTGGTGGCCGGCGGCGGCGAGGCGCGCACCGTCCGGTAGGCGGTGACGTCGTCGACCTCCCAGCCCAGCTCGATCAGCCCGGCGACCAGCGTCTCCGTGGCGATGTCGGCGCGCGGCAGGAAGACGCGGTCGATCGGGTCGAAGACCGGGTCGTAGGGCGGCCAGTCCTCCAGCAGACCGGCGGCCGACTGCTCACCGCTCGGCACCAGGTCCGGCTTCACCCCGAAGGCGACGAGGGCCTTCGCCGTCTGCTCGCCCACCGCCGCGACCTTGATGCCCGCGAACGCACGGGCGTCGAGACCGTACTCCTCGAACTTCTCCCGGACCGCCTTCACCGCGTTGACCGACGTGAACGCGATCCACTCGTAGCGGCCCGTCACCAGGCCCTTGACCGCCCGCTCCATCTGCTGGGGCGTGCGCGGCGGCTCGACCGCGATGGTCGGCACCTCGCTGGGCACGGCCCCGTACGACCGCAGCTGGTCGGAGAGCGACGCCGCCTGCTCCTTCGTGCGCGGCACGAGGACCTTCCAGCCGAACAGCGGCTTGGACTCGAACCACGACAGCTGGTCGCGCCGGGCGGGGGCGCTGCGCTCGCCGACCACGGCTATCACCGGACGGCCACCGTCCGGGGACGGCAGCACCTTCGCCTGCTTCAGCGTCTGCGCGACCGTGCCGAGCGTCGCCGTCCAGGTGCGCTGCCGGGTCGTCGTACCGGCGACCGTCACCGTCAGCGGGGTGTCCGGCTTGCGGCCCGCCGACACCAGCTCACCGGCGGCCGCGGCGACCGAGTCGAGCGTCGTCGAGACCACCACGGTCCCGTCGGAGGCGCCCACCTCCGTCCAGCACCGGGCCGACGCCGTACGGGCGTCCACGAACCGCACGTCGGCGCCCTCGGCGTCCCGCAGCGGTACACCGGCGTACGCGGGCACACCGACGGCGTTCGCGATACCGGGGACGACCTCGAAGGGCACCCCGGCCGCGGCGCACGCCAGCATCTCCTCGGCGGCGTACGTGTCGAGCCCGGGGTCCCCGGTCACGGCACGCACGACCCGCCTGCCGCCCCGCGCGGCCTCCATGACAAGATGTGCGGCATCCCGCACGGCGGGGACGCCCACGGTCGTTGACGAGCCGTCAACTACCGTCAGCTGGGGCGTGCCTGCACCCGGATCCGACGGATCGGCGTCCGTGTGCATCTCGGTCACGCCCTGCCGCGCATGCGTGCGCACGACGTCGAGCACCTCGTGCTCGGCGACGAGGACATCGGCGTGCGACAGCGCCTCCACGGCGCGCAGAGTCAGCAGTCCCGGATCTCCGGGTCCGGCACCGAGGAAGGTGACGTGCCCGTGTTCGGGACCGGCGGTAAAGGTGGTGGGGCTCACTGTGCTCGCTCCCCCATCAGACCGGCCGCGCCCTGGGCGAGCATGTCGGTGGCGAGTTCGCGACCGAATGCCAGTGCCGCCTCGTGCGTCTCGGGCACGGGACCGGTGGTGGACAGCTGCACCAGCGTCGAGCCGTCGGTCGTGCCGACGACGCCGCGCAGGCGCATTTCCTTGACAATCTGCCCGTCGGCCAGGAGGTCGGCCAGTGCGCCCACGGGGGCGCTGCAGCCGGCCTCCAGGGCGGCGAGCAGTGACCGCTCGGCCGTCACGGCGACCCGCGTGAACGGGTCGTCGAGTTCGGCGAGCGCGGCGACGAGTTCGGCGTCCTGGGCGGTGTTCGCCGCCCTGCACTCGATCGCCAGTGCCCCCTGGCCGGGGGCGGGCAGAACCGTGTCGACCGACAGGAAGTCGGTCACCTCGTCGATGCGGCCCACCCGGTTCAGCCCGGCGGCGGCAAGCACGACGGCGTCCAGCTCACCGCTGTGCACGTATCCGATGCGGGTGTCGACGTTGCCCCGGATCGGGACCGTCTCGATCTCCAGCCCGTGGGTGCGGGCGTACGCGTTCAGCTGCGCCATGCGGCGCGGGGCGCCGGTGCCTATGCGCGCCCCGCGGGGCAGGTCGGTCAGCTTGCGCGCGTCCCGGGCGACGACCACGTCCCGCGGGTCCTCGCGGACCGGGACGGCGGCCACCACCAGGTCCTCGTGCTGCGCCGTGGGGAGGTCCTTGAGCGAGTGAACCGCGAAGTCCACCTCCCCCCGCAGCAGCGCCTCGCGCAGCGCCGCCACGAACACGCCCGTGCCGCCGATCTGCGCCAGGTGCTCGCGCGAGACGTCGCCGTAGGTCGTGATCTCGACCAGCTCAACGGGCCGACCGGTCACCTGGCTCACGGCGTCCGCCACCTGCCCGGACTGGGCCAGGGCGAGCTTGCTCCGCCTGGTCCCCAGCCTCAGTGCCTTCTCAGTCATGCCGGCCCTCGGTTCTTCTCAGTGCTGTTCTCGGCGCGGGAGACGGAGGCCACCGTCTCGGGGTCGAGGTCGAACAGGGTGCGCAGCGCGTCCGCGTACCCGGCGCCGCCGGGCTCGGCGGCGAGCTGCTTGACCCGGACCGTCGGCGCGTGCAGCAGCTTGTCGACCACACGCTTGACGGTCTGGGTGATCTCGGCGCGGTGCTTGTCGTCGAGGCCCGGCAGCCGCCCCTCCAGCCGGGCGATCTCGCCCGCCACGACGCCGGCGGCCATGCTGCGCAGCGCGACGACGGTGGGGGTGATGTGCGCGGCCCGCTGGGCGGCACCGAAGGCGGCGACCTCGTCGGCGACGATCCGCCGGACCAGGTCGACGTCGGCGGCCATCGGCGCGTCGGCCGAGGCGTCGGCGAGCGACTCGATGTCCACCAGGCGCACCCCGGCCAGCCGGTGCGCGGCGGCGTCGATGTCGCGCGGCATGGCGAGGTCGAGCAGGAAGAGCACGGGCTCGGGGCGCGGCGCCTCGGCGACCGGCTCGGGCCGCCGGCGCTCGGGGACGCGGCCGACGCTCGCGGCCGTCGCGGCCAGTGCGGTGATCAGCTCGGCGTCCGCCTCGGCGCCCGGGCGCCCGGCCTCGCGCGGCCGGTCCACCGCCGTACCGCCCGCGGCCCACGCCCCGTGCTGCTCCAGCGTCGCCGCGTCCATGCCGGCCACGGCGGCCTCACCCATGACGGAGAAGCCGGTCGGCACGGACGACAGGTCGAGCGGACAGTTCTCGTCGGCGCCCGCACCCGGCAGCGGCGTCTCGTGCGCGGCGTCGGTGCCGGCCACCGGGGCCGCGCCGGGCGGGGCGGTGCCCACCTCGGCGACGGGTGCGCCGGTCCGGCCCTCCACCGTCGCCGCCACGGCGTCGGCGGTGAGGACGAGCCCGGTCGCACCGGTGCAGGAGACGGCCACGTCGGCACGTGTCAGTTCGTCCGGCACCGCGTCCATCGGTACCGCACGGGCCAGCACGTCCGTGTCGTCGCCCTCGGTCAGGATGCGCGCGAGCCGCTCGGCCCGCTCGAAGGTGCGGTTGGCGACCACGATCTCGGCGACCCCGGCCCGCGCCAGCGTGGCGGCGGCCAGCGAGGACATCGAACCGGCGCCGATGACCAGGGCCTTCTTGCCCCGCACCCAGGTCTGGACCTCGGCCCCGGCCGCGAGCTGCTCCAGGCCGAAGGTGACCAGGGACTGCCCGGCCCGGTCGATCCCGGTCTCGGAGTGGGCGCGCTTGCCGACCCTGAGCGCCTGCTGGAACAGGTCGTTCAGCAGCCGTCCGGCGGTGTGCGAGTCCTGCGCCCGGGCCAGGGAGTCCTTTATCTGGCCGAGGATCTGGCCCTCGCCGACCACCATCGAGTCGAGCCCGCAGGCCACCGAGAAGAAGTGGTGGACGGCCCGGTCCTCGTAGTGCACGTACAGATGCGGAGTGAGCTCCTCCAGGCCGACCCCGCTGTGCTGGGCCAGCAGCGTGGACAGCTCGGCGACACCGGCGTGGAACTTGTCCACGTCGGCGTACAGCTCGATGCGGTTGCAGGTGGCCAGCACCGCGGCCTCGGTGGCCGGTTCGGCGGCGACCGTGTCCTGCAACAGCTTGAGCTGGGCGTCCGCGTTCAGCGAGGCCCGCTCCAGGACGCTGACCGGAGCGCTGCGGTGACTCAGCCCGACGACGAGGAGACTCATGCCGGCATCACGGCGGGCACGTCCCCGTCGGGTCCCTGGTCGGTGGAGGGCTGCTTGCGGGCGGCGACGCGCGGCACGGCAGCGGCGTCGGCCGCGGCCTCCTCGCCCGCCTTGCGCTGCTCGTGGAACGCGAGGATCTGCAGCTCGATGGAGAGGTCGACCTTGCGCACGTCGACGCCGTCCGGCACGGACAGCACGGTCGGCGCGAAGTTCAGGATGGAGGTGACGCCGGCGGCCACGAGCCGGTCGCAGACCTGCTGGGCGGCACCGGCGGGCGTCGCGATCACACCGATCGAGACGCCGTCGTCCTGGATGATCTTCTCCAGCTCGTCGGTGTGCTGCACCGGGATGCCGGCGACGGGCTTTCCGGCCATTCCCGGATCGGCGTCGATGAGCGCGGCGACCCGGAAGCCGCGGGAGGCGAAACCGCCGTAGTTGGCGAGCGCGGCGCCGAGGTTACCGATACCGACGATCACAACCGGCCAGTCCTGGGTGAGCCCCAGCTCGCGGGAGATCTGGTAGACGAGATACTCGACGTCGTAGCCGACACCCCGGGTCCCGTAGGAGCCCAGGTAGGAGAAGTCCTTGCGCAGCTTCGCGGAGTTGACTCCCGCCGCGGCCGCCAGCTCCTCGGAGGAGACCGTGGGCACCGAGCGCTCCGACAGTGCGGTGAGGGCTCGGAGGTACAGCGGAAGCCTGGCGACGGTGGCCTCGGGAATCCCTCGGCTGCGGGTCGCCGGTCGGTGTGTTCGGCCAGTTGCCACGGTGCTCCTGCGGGTAGAGCGGGGCTGTAGGCGGTCATACGTCCCTACATGACCGCCCCGTCGAATGCAGGCTATGTCTTTGTGAACGCGTGCACAAAGATGGTGTCCGATTTGCCCGGCCAACGTGACCGGGCTCACGCGCCCCCGGCGCACGAACCGGGAACCGGCGCATACGCGCCCGCGTTCCTCTCCCATCGGAGGCAAAGCCGCACACGCTCCTCACGATCAACGCCCCCGAGACCAAGTCACCATCGATCCTAAGCGACCATCCGGACTACTTGGACTCGTCGGTCAGTGCCTTGCGCAGCCGTTCCTCGTTCACACGCCAGAAGGTGTGCTGCCGACCGTCCACGAGGACGACCGGGATCTGCTCCCAGTACTGGTCGTGGAGCCCGCGGTCCTGGGTGATGTCCTTCCCCTCCCAGGGGACGCCCAGGTCGGCGCAGACCTTCTCGACGACGAGCTGTGCGTCATCACACAGATGGCAGCCGGGTTTGCGGATGAGGGTGACGAGATGGTTCTCGGAGTACTCAGGGGACTGCGCGGCCTGCGGGGCTTGCGGGGTCCGCGAGGGCTTTCGGCGGAAGAGGGGACTCATGCCCGCCATTCTCGCGCGCACGGCCCCGTCGGCCGAGCCCCGCGCACGAACCGGTCCGCCTGCCGCCCCGGCGCCCCGGCGCGCACCGGGGACCGCTCCTGCGGCGACCCGGTCGCCCAGAGTTCACACCCTCCGAACCTCTCGGCTCCGAAGCCTCCGAACAAACTGGCTATGCTCACGGACATGGCCGCTCTTCGATGGCTCACCCCCCGGAGGCGCTCCGCCACGGCGCGGAGCGTGTTGGCAGGCGAGGCCTCGGCCGAGGCAGCCCGCAAGTCCGCGCAGTCCGCGCCTCCCGACACGGGTGCGGAACCGGACTTCCCCGTCCACGGCGACGACCGGGCGGCCGCCTTCTTCGACCTCGACAACACCGTCATGCAGGGCGCCGCGATCTTCCACTTCGGCCGGGGCCTGTACAAGCGGAAGTTCTTCGAGACCCGCGACCTCGCCCGGTTCGCCTGGCAGCAGGCCTACTTCCGGCTCGCCGGGCTCGAGGACCCCGAGCACATGCAGGACGCCCGCGACTCCGCGCTGTCGATCGTCAAGGGCCACCGTGTCTCCGAGCTGAAGACCATCGGCGAGGAGATCTACGACGAGTACATGGCCGAGCGGATCTGGCCCGGCACCCGCGCCCTCGCCCAGGCCCACCTGGACGCCGGGCAGAAGGTCTGGCTGGTCACGGCCGCCCCGGTGGAGATCGCCCAGGTGATCGCCCGCCGCCTCGGCCTGACCGGTGCGCTCGGCACGGTGGCCGAGTCCATCGGCGGCGTCTACACGGGCAAGCTGGTCGGCGAACCGCTGCACGGCCCCGCGAAGGCCGAGGCGGTACGGGCGCTGGCGGCCGCGGAGGCCCTCGACCTGTCCCGCTGCGCCGCCTACAGCGACTCGCACAACGACATCCCGATGCTGTCCCTGGTCGGACACCCGTACGCCATCAACCCGGACTCCAAGCTGCGCAAGCACGCCCGCGAGCTGGAGTGGCGCCTGCGCGACTACCGCACTGGCCGCAAGGCGGCCAAGGTCGGCATCCCGGCGGCCGCGGGCGTCGGGGCCGTGGCGGGCGGCACCGCGGCGGCCATCGCGCTGCACCGCCGCCGCCGCTGACCCGGACCGGGCGTCGCCCCAAGCCATGTGACGTACCCCCCGGCCGGCCGCTCCAGTCCCCTTTTCTCACATCGGCCACAACACGCTCTGTAGTCACCCGGAATCCGAACCATTCCGGTCACGAAGTGATCATCCCGTCGCATCCGATCGAGCGTCAATCGGGCACGGAAGCGACGTAATCGATGATTTGAGCAACTGGGCGTAGCAGTGCCTGCACGAAGCGTTATTCTCCTCAGACGCATTCCGGCACCCCACCTTCGCTACGACGGGTGAATGGTTCCGTACTGCACGTGATGGAAGCTCTGCCTCTGGGAGTCCCGTGTACCCACACGTCGGGGTTGACGCCTCGGGCCTGGCTACGCTGCGCGCAACGGTCAAAACAGCACAAGACCTGTTGCGCGGCTTCGTCCCCACCGCGTACGCCGTCCCCGCCCTCGCCTCCGCCGCCGCCCCCGTCGGTCCTTGCTACGCACTGGCCGACGGAAGCGCCGCCGTCGGCAGACGCGCGCGGTCGGCCTCGTCCGGGACCGCCGCCACCACCCACCGCCGTCCCGCCGCGGACAGCGACAGCGCCCGCATGATGGACCTGGTCGAGCGGGCTCAGGCCGGCGAGGCCGACGCCTTCGGACGGCTCTACGACCAGTACAGCGACACCGTGTACCGCTACATCTACTACCGCGTGGGCGGCAAGGCGACCGCCGAGGACCTCACCAGCGAGACCTTCCTGCGGGCCCTGAGGCGCATCGGCACCTTCACCTGGCAGGGCCGGGACTTCGGCGCCTGGCTGGTGACCATCGCCCGCAACCTGGTCGCCGACCACTTCAAGTCCAGCCGATTCCGCCTGGAGGTCACCACCGGCGAGATGCTCGACGCCAACGAGGTCGAGCGGTCCCCCGAGGACTCCGTCCTCGAATCCCTCTCCAACGCCGCCCTGCTGGAGGCCGTGCGCCGGCTCAACCCACAGCAGCAGGAGTGCGTGACCCTGCGCTTCCTCCAGGGCCTCTCGGTCGCCGAGACGGCCCGTGTCATGGGCAAGAACGAGGGCGCCATCAAGACGCTCCAGTACCGGGCCGTGCGCACCCTGGCCCGGCTGCTCCCGGACGACGTGCGCTGAGATCCCGGCGCCCCCGAGGCGCCGTCCCCACCGGAACTCTCCGCTGTCCCCAAATCACCACCAGTGAGAGTCTGTTGAGTCCGCGGTCCGATCATCCACCGTCCGTAACCCAAGTGCCACGCCGCTCGTTGTGCGGGATGCAGGCTCCCTGTGGTCACCCCCTGGTCGACTCCGATCACACGATCGGGTGGTCCCGATCAGGGTGTGCAACCCTCAGGACCCCCTGGGGAGTCGACCGTCATGACGAGAGGAGGTGCCGCCAGTGATCGCGAACGTATCGGCACACCGGCGGGCGAACGCCTTCGCCCAGGCTCTGGAGGAGCAGTCCGATCCCGGGGCGGCGGCCGAGCAGTCCGAAGGACCGACAGGCGCCGAGGCCACCGTTGAACCGACCGAGCAGGGTCGTCTCCTGACCCTCGCCACCGGTCTGGAGACGCTGCCCCGGCCCGAGCTGGATCCCGAGGTCAAGGTCGTCCAGCGCGCCCAGCTGGTGGCCGCGTTCGAGGCCATGCTCCAGGAGGGCGGCGGGGCGGCGGCCACTTCGGTTCCCGAGCAGCGCCGGACGCGCGGCACCCACCGGGCGGCCCCGCTCCAGAGGTTCCGGCCGCGCTCACGGCTGGCCAAGGGCCTCACCGCGGGCGGACTGAGCGTGAGCGTGGCCGCCGGAGCCTTCGGCGGAGTCGCCGCCGCCAGTTCGGACGCCCTGCCCGGCGATTCGCTCTACGGCCTCAAGCGCGGCATAGAGGACTTCCGCCTCGGTCTCACCGACGGGGACGACGAGCGCGGCGAGGCCTATCTGGACCTGGCCTCGACCCGGCTCAGCGAGGCGCGCCGGCTCATGGAGCGCGGGCGCAGCGGCCCCCTCGACCACGAGTCCCTCGGCGAGATCCGCCGCGCCCTGTCCGGTATGCGGCACGACGCGTCCGAGGGCCACCGGCTGCTCAGCGCGGCCTACGCGCGCGACCCCGGGTCGCTGGCCCCCATGCAGGCACTCTCCGCTTTCTCCCGCTCCCACCGGGAGGCCTGGGGAGCACTGCGCGAGCGCCTGCCCGTACAGCTCGGGGACGTCAGCGAACAGGTGTCCTCGGTCTTCGACGCCATAGAGGAGGACGTGGCCCCGCTGCAGTCCATGCTGCCGCAGCCACCGGCCCAGGACGACGAGAGCGGCGGCGGCGACGGCGGCCGACGGGGCGGCTCCGAGTCGGCGACCACCGACACCCCCGGCTCCGGCCGCTCGTCGACGCCCAGCACCGGCGGCGACGGCACGCCCGACCGGGGGCGCGGCGACAGCCGTGCGCCCAGCGAGTCGGCCGGCTCCGGCAGCGCCGAGGACGGCCTGCTCGGCGGCAACACGGGCGGCCTGCTCGACCCGCCGAAGGACAGCGGTCCCGCCTCTCCGTCCACGGGCGGCAACACCCCGCCCACCGAGCCGGACGTGACCCTGCCACCCCTCCTCCCCGGCCTGCTGCCCGGCCTGGGCATCGAGGCGGAGGACGCGGACTGATCCACGGCTGGTACGCCGACGGGGCGCCCCTCCCACGAGGGGCGCCCCGTCGGCGTACGGCGAGCCTCAGAAGAAGACCGACCGCCGCTGCACCAGCAGCTTGTACAGCGTGTGCTGGATCTGCTCCCGTACCTGGTCGGTCAGGTTGAACATCAGCATCGGGTCGTCGGCGGCCTCCGGCGGGTAGCCGTCCGTCGGGATCGGCTCGCCGAACTGGATCGTCCACTTCGTCGGCAGCGGCACCGCGCCGAGCGGGCCCAGCCACGGGAAGGTCGGCGTGAGCGGGAAGTACGGGAAGCCCAGCAACCGCGCCACGGTCTTGGCGTTGCCGATCATCGGGTAGATCTCCTCCGCGCCCACGATCGAGCACGGGATGATCGGCGCCCCCTGCCGCAGCGCCGTGGACACGAAGCCGCCCCGGCCGAAACGCTGCAGCTTGTAGCGCTCGCCGAACGGCTTACCGATGCCCTTGAACCCCTCCGGCATCACCCCGACCAGCTCGCCCTGACCGAGCAGCCGTTCGGCGTCCTCCGCGCAGGCCAGGGTGTGGCCGAGCTTGCGGGCCAGCTCGTTCACCACCGGCAGCACGAACACCAGGTCCGCCGCCAGCAGCCGCAGATGCCGGTCCGCCGGATGGTGGTCGTGCACGGCGACCTGCATCATCAGGCCGTCCAGCGGCAGCGTCCCGGAGTGGTTGGCGACGATCAGCGCACCGCCCTCGGCCGGGATGTTCTCCACGCCCTTCACCTCGACCCGGAAGTACTTCTCGTACACCGGCCGCAGCAGGGACATCAGCACCTGGTCGGTGAGCTCGGCGTCGTAGCCGAAGTCGTCGACCTCGTAGTCACCGGTGAGCCGGCGGCGCAGGAAGGCCAGGCCGCCCGCGATCCGCCGCTCCAGGCCGCTGTCCCCGCCCTCCGCACGCGGCTCGGCCTCGCCCGGCCCCTCCTGCGGTTCCTCCGTCACACGGGCGTCGTCCTGCGCGGCGCCCCGCACCGGCAGGGGCGCCACCTCACGCACCGGCGCGGACTCCGCCGCGCCCCTGGGCCGGCCCCCCGCGCCACGGCGCCGCGCCGGGCGCTGTGCCGCCGCGCCGCCACCGCTGGTGCCGCTCCCCCGCGACCGGTCGTCGTCGAACGGAATGACCTTGGCGTCCGCCATCGTTGCTGCGCTCCTCAGTTGGCGCTCTGCGTCGGGAGGGGGCCGCTGCCCCGCAGGGACAGCTCCGCGATCCGGTCGACGGCCCCCGCGAGGGCCTGCGGCGGCAGCAATCCGGCACCGCGGCCGCGCGCGAAGTCCGTGAACGCCCCGGCCGTCGTGTACTTCGGCCGAAAACCCAGCGTCTCGCGCATCTGCGTCGTGTCCACCACCCGCCCGTGGGTGAGCAGCCGGATCTGCTCGGGGGAGAAGTCCGTCATCCCCAGCGTACGCACGAGCGTGCCCGCCCAGGTGACCGCGGGAAGCAGCAGCGGAACCGTGGGGCGACCCAGCCGGCGCGAGCACTGGGAGAGCAGCAGCACGCCGTCGCCCGCGATGTTGAAGGTGCCGCTGTTCAGCGTCCCCCGCCGCGGCTCGTGCGAGGAGATCCGCAGGACCTCGATCACGTCGTCCTCGTGCACGAACTGCAGCCGCGGGTCGTAGCCGAACACCGTCGGCAGCACCGGCAGCCCGAAGTACGAGGCGAGCGGGGTGTCCGCGCCCGGGCCCAGGATGTTGGCGAACCGCAGGACCGTCACCGCCACGTCGGGACGCCGGCGCGCGAACCCGCGCACGTATCCCTCGACCTCCACCGCGTCCTTGGCGAAGCCGCCGCTGGGCAGGGACTTGGGCGCGGTGGTCTCGGTGCACACGGCCGGGTCGCGCGGTGCGGACCCGTAGACGTTCGTACTGGACTTCACCACGAGCCGCTGCACGGCCGGCGACTTCTGGCAGGCACCGAGCAGCTGCATCGTGCCGATGACGTTGGTCTCCTTGACCGACGTACGGCTGCCGCTGACCAGCGGCGTACCCGTGACGTCCAGGTGGACGACCGTGTCGGCGCGGGTCTCGGCGAGCACCCGCCCGATGGCCGACTGCCGGATGTCGGCCTGCACGAAGTCGGCGCCGCCGAGATGGTGCTCGGGCGCGACGGCGTCCACGGCCACGACCCGGTCCACGTCGGGATCGCGCTGGATGCGCCGCACGAACCGGCCTCCCAGCGGCCGGGCCACTCCGGTCACGAGCACGACCTTGCCCAAGATCAGCGCCTTCCTTCCGCCTCGCTCCGTACCCTGCCGCGTTCCCGTCTGCGGGCCAACTTAGCCGGTCGGTGTCGCACGGCGACCACCGCCGGACGCGGCACGTGACGAGAATTCGCGGATACGGCCGAGCCCCGCGCCGGACACGACTGTGGCCCCCCACCGGATGCGGTGGGGGGCCACAGGACACGCTGACGGCGCAGCGTCGCTTACTTCTTGTTGCGACGCTGAACGCGCGTGCGCTTGAGCAGCTTGCGGTGCTTCTTCTTGGCCATCCGCTTGCGCCGCTTCTTGATAACAGAGCCCACGACTACCCTCGCTCACTTCTCATCACTCGGTTGTTGGGCGCCATGGGCCCACACGACCTACGAGGGGTCAGCCTACCCGCCCGAGCGCTGAGGTCGTAATCGAGGTGCCGAGGGGGTCCGGGAGGCCGGGAGAGGTCCTGATGAGCCCTGGTGAGCCCTGGCGGGCCCGGAGAGCCTCCCCCGGGCCACCGTCAGGCCGTTTCCACCCCCACGTAGCTCTCGCGGAGGTACTCGTGAACCGCTTGCTCCGGGACACGGAACGACCGTCCCACCCGGATCGCGGGCAGATGACCACTGTGCACCAACCGGTACACGGTCATCTTGGACACGCGCATCACCGAGGCGACCTCCGCCACGGTAAGGAACTGAACCTCGTTCAGAGGCCTTTCGCCTGCTGCAGCCATGACACACCTGAACCTTCCGCACTCGACGGCCACCGGCTTCCCCTTCCGGTGACTCTTCGTCGCTGCGTGCTCACTCCCCAATGTAGGGGCGGGTGATGCGAATGGGGAAGAGGTGCACCCATCGCTTCCCTACCGTGACAGACACGCCCGATTGAGTACGTAGCGGGTGAGCGGACGGTAGTACTCGGAGCGCACAGCGTCATCAAGGGGAACGACGACGGACACGGACCCCTCCGCCTGGCCGACGAAGGGCGCGGGATCGTCCGTGTCGGCCGGCCCGATCGCCTCGAACCCCAGCTGACCTGCTCCGCAGACCCAGCCGTGGTCCCCGATCACCAGCTCGGGCAGCGGCCCCCCACCCTCGGCCGCGACGGCCAGCGCGGTACGAACCGGGAGCGGCGAATGCGTGTGTGCGCCGGGCTCACCACCGGCGCGCCCGGTACCGGGCTCCCGCACCAACGCGACGCCCCGGTCGTAGTCGAGGCGGTACGTGCGTAGACCGAACCGGGTCGTTATGTCGACACGGCGACCCTGCGCCGGGGTGAGGACAGCACATCCCGCCGCCGACAGCGCCTCGGCCAAGGCGACGTAGAAGCCGAGCAGCCGGTGCGGGTGCCCGGTGCCGAGAAGGACCGGTGCGCCACGCTGAGCGACCGCCGCGAGCCGGCCCGCGAAGGCGTCCAGGGCGGCCAGGGTCCGGTCCGGGTCGATCACGTCCTGGCCCGAGGTGTGCCGCGGGTCGGCCGAGACCCCGCACCTCTCCGCCATCAGTCCGAGCAGCTCCCGCTGCCCCCAGTCCCGCACCGGGTCGATCCCGATCAGCGCCCGCGGATCCCGTGCGGCGAACAACCGGTAACTCCGCAGACTCACCTCACGCGAGGTCGCCACGACCCCGGCGAGACCGGCGTCCAGAAGATGGGCCCGAAGAGCTTCACGGGTCAGCACGCACCCGATGCTGCCGGTTCCACCCGCCCCCGCGACGAGGAACGCCGGAATCCACCCACGGTCGGCGCAACCTCCCGGGCGCGGCCGCACGCGAGGGAGACACCCCCGCGGAGCAGCCCTCGACGCCGGGCCCGCACACCGTCGCGCTCACCGCGCCCCGCTCGCCCCGCTCGCCCCGGTCAGGCCCGCACCGTCACGCCAGCAGGCCCCGCAACGGGAACACCGCCCGCCGAGCCGCCACCACCGCCTGGTCCAACCGGTCCGCGGGGTCGTAGCCCGCCTCCCACGCCGCCCACGACACCGGCCAGCGCCCGTCCGTCATCCGCATCGGCCCGAGCTGCCGCGTCCGCGCGAACACCTCCTGCCGCCACCCCTCCGGGATCACCGTCTCCGGCTCCACCGGCCGCCCCGCCGCGATCCCCACCAGGTGCGTCCACGACCGCGGCACCACGTCCACCACGGCGTATCCACCGCCACCCAGCGCCACCCAGCGCCCTTCCGCGTGCTCGTGCGCCAGCTCGTGGCACGCCACCTGCACCGCCCGCTGCGCGTCCAGCGACACGGCGAGGTGCGCGAGCGGATCCTCGAAGTGCGTGTCCGCCCCGTGCTGGGTCACCAGCACCTGCGGCCGGAAGTCCGCCAGCACCTCCGGCACCACCGCGTGGAACGCCCGCAGCCACCCCGCGTCCCCGGTCCCCGCCGGCAGCGCGACGTTCACCGCCGATCCCTCGGCGCAGTCGGCCCCGGTCTCCTCCGGCCACCCGGTCTGCGGGAACAGCGTCCGCGGATGCTCGTGCAGCGACACCGTCAGGACCCGCGGGTCCTCCCAGAACGCCGCCTGCACGCCGTCCCCGTGATGCACGTCCACATCGACGTACGCGACCCGCTCGGCCCCCAGCTCCAGCAGCCGCGCGATCGCCAGCGCCGCGTCGTTGTACACGCAGAACCCCGAGGCCGCGCCCGGCATCGCGTGGTGCAGCCCGCCCGCGAAGTTCACCGCGTGCGACGCCTCCCCCCGCCACACCGCCTCCGCCGCCCCCACCGACTGCCCGGCGATCAGCGAGGACACCTCGTGCATCCCCGCGAAGGCCGGATCGTCGACCGTCCCGAGCCCGTACGACCCGTCCGCCGAACCCGGCTTGGCCGAAGCCGCCTTCACCGCGTCGATGTAGTCCTGCCGGTGGACGAGCCGCAGTGTCGACTCCCCGGCCGGGCGCGCCGAGACGACCTCCACCTCACGGTCGAGCCCCAGGGCACCGACCAGTCCTCGTGTCAGGGCGAGCCGGACCGGGTCCATCGGATGCTCCGGCCCGAAGTCATAACCCGTTACCGCCTCGTCCCACATCAGCTGTGCGCGACCGCTCATGCCCGCCACCGTATCGGTCCGGTTGAGCCTCGAACGACCGGGCGTACACGACCGTCACCAGCACCAACACCATCGGTACGAGCATCGCCCCGCGGTAGCTCCAGACGTCCCCGAGCGCCCCGACCAGCGGCGAACCGATCAGAAAACCGACGTAGTTGAACACGTTGAGCCGCGCCACCGCCGCGTCGGACGCACCGGGCCGGCCGTCCCGCTCCGCGGCGAGCCGCCCGGCCGCCGCGAACGTCTGCGGCACCAGCACACACAACCCCAGCCCCACCAGCGTGAACCCGAGCATCCCCACCCACGCCCCCGGCGCCCCGGCCACCACCGCGAACCCGCACGCCGCGACGACCGCGCCCACCCGCACCACGGCCGCGGCCCCGAACCGCCGCACACCGAAGTCCCCGACGGCCCGCCCCACCAGCGTGGTCACCATGTACACGTTGTACGGCACGGTCGCCGTCTGCTCCGAACTCCCCAGCACGTCCTGGAGGTACTTCGCGCTCCAGTTGGAGACGGTCGAGTCCCCGATGTACGCGAACGTCATCACCAGGCACAGCGGCAACAGCACGGTGAAGCCGACGCCCGCACTGTCCCCCTTCCGCGGCCCCTGGCTCCCGGCGGCCCCACCCACCCCGTCCTCCCCGTCGACGTACCACCGGCTGCCCACCAGCGCGGCCGGCAACAGCACGGCCACGACCGGGAGATACGACACCCACAACGCCAGACCCCAGTGCGCGCCGGCCCAGGCCAGCGAGGCGCCCAGAATCCCGCCCAGGCTGTACGCCGCGTGGAACCCCAGCATGATGCTGCGCCGGTACGACCGCTGCAGGCTCACCCCCAGCATGTTCATCGACGCGTCCAACGCGCCCACCGCGAGCCCGAAGACGGCCAGCGCGACGGCCAGCACCGCCACCCGGTCCCCCACCCCCACGCCGAGCAGGGCCAGGAGCACCACGGGCTGGGACCACCGCAGCACCCGGCTCGGCGGTATCCGCCGCACCCACCGCTCGGTCACCACACTGCCGACACCGGCGAGGACGGGCACGGCGGCCAGGAAGACGGGCAGGAGCGCGTCGGAGACGCCGTACCGGTCCTGGACGGCCGGGATGCGCGTGACGAGCAGCGCGAAGGCGACGCCCTGGGCGAAGAAGCCGAACGCCAACGAGACCCTGCCGCGCCGCAGCACATCAGTCATGGCGGCGAGCGTAGGGCCCCCGCTTACCCGTGGGTAGATCCAGCCAAAGATGAATCCGGCTCATCTTCACCCGCGGTGGGTCACTGCAGCAGGCCCACCAGGTCCCCCATGTCGCCGAAGAGCCGGTCGGCCGCGGCGAGCTTCGCGGGCGGCGTCATCGCGGTGAACCCGTAGACGTCCATGCCGGCGGCGAGGGCCGCCCGCACGCCGAGCGGGCTGTCCTCGATCACGACACACCGCTGTGGCGCGACGCCCATCCGCTCGGCCGCGTGGAGGAACAGGTCCGGTGCGGGCTTTCCCCGCCCCACGTCCTCGGAGCTGAAGATCCGCTCGTCCCCGAACCACCGGTCCAGCCCGGTCTTCCGGTGCCCCACCCGGATCCGCTCGTGACTCCCGGAGGAGGCCACGCAGAAGGCCGTCCCGTCCGCCGCGAGCTTCCCGAGTACGTCCACGGCCCCGGGCACGGGCTCCAGGTCGCGCTCGAACGCCGCGAACACCCGCCGGTGGAAGACGGCGTCGAAGTCGTCGGGCAGCCGCCGCCCGGTCCGCTCCAGCACGAGGTCATGCACCCGATGCATCGCTCCCCCCATGTAGTCCCGGAGGGAGTCCTCGTACGACGTCGGGTGTCCCAGCTCGGTCAGATAGCCGGCCAGCAGCCGGTTGGAGATCGGCTCGCTGTCGACGAGAACACCGTCGTTGTCGAAGATGACCAATTCATAGCGCATAGGACGACCCTAAACGCAGAAAACCCCGCACCGTTCCCGGTGCGGGGTCTCCTCGCAATAATTGTTCGGCGGCGTCCTACTCTCCCACAGGGTCCCCCCTGCAGTACCATCGGCGCTGAAAGGCTTAGCTTCCGGGTTCGGAATGTAACCGGGCGTTTCCCTAACGCTATGACCACCGAAACACTATGAAACTGACAACCGCACCATGTGTGGCACATGGGGTTGTTCGTGGTTTCAGAACCAACACAGTGGACGCGAGCAACTGAGGACAAGCCCTCGGCCTATTAGTACCGGTCACCTCCACACCTTGCGGTGCTTCCAGATCCGGCCTATCAAC